>JBNAWJ010000001.1:0-3279 GCA_049699795.1 Nitrososphaerales archaeon
AAGCCCGTTGGTGATCCAGAGGCTGATATAAAGGAGATTCTGGGGTAGTTTATAGGGGCGCGTGAAGGCGCCCCTCTTTCATAATTCTCAGTTAAAAACTAGAATATTATGACCTGGTATCCCTCCTTTAGAAATCTTGCTATGCCAGCATGGTTGGCCATGTCATCAAGTGTTTTCAATCCCTTTTCAAGGGTGAATTCATATGTTCCCGTCTTTTAGGCAGGCTTTACAGACTCCTTCTACTAGACCCTTTTGTAAGACCTGATTATGGAGTTTATAGAGTGGGAAGCCTTCATCGTAAAGTTGCGGTTTGCAACACAGGTGCAAGATCTCTGCCCGTTGCTTTTGCTCTGAGGGCTATTGGCTTCAACAACGTCTATGCTCTGGATGGTGGAATAGTAAAACTGGCTGAAAATGTTGGTAGGAAGGCTTGTGAATATGTCCGTTAATGAAAGGTTCAGTAGTTGAGAAGAAAGAGACTCCAAAGGGAGCGCCTATTTTTATTTTGAACTAATTTTAGTTTGTTTTTACTCGTTTACTTTTTGTGGTATTCGTTATATAAGTAAATTTATGCGTAATACAAAGGGGGATTTAAAGCTAGCTCTTACTATAGCGGGTTCTGACTCGGGTGGTGGCGCAGGAGTTCAGGCCGATTTGAAGACTTTTTTCGCTCACGGTCTATATGGGATGACCGTTATCACTTCTATTACAGCTCAGAATACACTTGGAGTTTATGGTATTCATGATATTTCATCTGAGATGGTGGAGTTACAATTGAAGGCTATTTTTGAGGATTTACCGCCTCATGTGGTTAAGATTGGCATGCTTTCAAATGCTGGAATTATAGAATGTGTTTCTGATTTTCTAAAAGGGGTTAATTTTGAGAAAATTGTTCTGGATCCGGTTATGGTTGCAAAGGGTGGGGCTTCTCTTCTTAGAAGGGAAGCACTAGAGGCTTTGAAAAACAAACTCATACCTATTTCTATGATAATTACTCCAAATATTTATGAAGCAGAAGTTTTGACTGACAGGAAGATACGTATTCTCGATGATATGAGAGTCGCTGCTAAAATGCTTGTTGAAGAGTATGGGTGTAGGGCTGTAGTGGTAAAAGGTGGGCATCTTGAGGGTGATCCTATAGATGTCCTTTATGATGGTAGAGACTTTTATGAAATTCCTGGTGAGAGGATAGTAACCAGAAATACCCATGGTACAGGTTGTACCTTTGCAAGTGCCCTAGCCTCGAATCTGGCCCTTGGTTTTGACCTTGTGAAGAGTGTTTATCGTGCAAAAAGGTATGTTATGGGCGCTATAAAGAACGCTCAGCCGATTGGTAAAGGTTTTGGTCCTACAAATCATCTCTGGAATGTTTTTGTAAACATAGATTATTGATTATTATGATCACAACTAATTTGGTTTTTTTAGGCTAATTTAATTGTTCACTAGCTTTTCACAAGCTCTTGATATTTAAATATTTGTTTAATAAAATGGTGTTTAATCATAGATGTTGGAATCAAGCGTAGGTAGCTATGATTAGGGAAGGGGTTATCCTTAGGGGCCCTTACTGGAGTGAAGATGTTAGAGTGGATAAAGTAGAAGATCTTGGGAGTTATATTCGTATTATTGGGTCTACTCTTTATTCTAGTGGGCATGTGGATCATATACTTGGTTCTGATGATTTAAGTAAAATTGAGGTAATAGAAAGGAAACTCGATTTTTCTTCCGATCCTGAAGAATTATTTTTGGTAGTTGAGGCTATTCGTTTTCGGAATGCTTCCATTTTTGATCCCCTCCTTGCTGTGAATGCCTCAAGGGTAGATGCACTACCTTTTCAGATTGAGGCGGTTTATGGTTATGTTTTAAAGCAACCTCGTATAAGATTCCTTATAGCCGATGATCCTGGGGCTGGAAAAACTATAATGGCAGGTTTGATTTTAAAGGAATTAAAACTGAGAAAACTTGCTAAAAAAATTTTAATTGTTGTCCCTGGCCATCTAAAAGATCAATGGAGAAGAGAATTAAAAGAGAAATTTGATGAATCATTTGATGTCGTTGATAGAAATACTTTTAACTCTACTTATGGAGAAAATCCATGGGAAAAATATAATCAAGTAATCATTTCTATGGATTTTGCTAAGCAAGATGGAATTTTACAAACTTTAAATTCTGTTCGCTGGGATTTAGTTATAGTTGATGAGGCCCATAAATTTGCTGCTTATAGATATGGTAATAAACTTGAGAAAACCGACCGTTATAGGCTTGGAGAAACCTTATCAAAAACCTCTAATCATCTCCTCTTTTTAACAGCAACTCCTCATAAAGGTGATCCAGAAAATTTCAGACTTTTCTTAGACCTTCTTATGCCAGGATTTTTTGCAACTTCCCAGATGGTCGAGGAATCTCTGAAAAATAAAGATAACCCTCTATTTATAAGGAGATTAAAGGAAGATTTAAGAGACTTTGAAGGAAGACCCATCTTTACAAGAAGATTTCCCAAAACTATAAAATTTTCTCTCTCAGATGCCGAAATGGTGCTTTATAATGAACTTTCTTCCTACATAATTGAACAGTACAAGAAAGCTATAGAATTTGATAAAAAAAGAAACATCGCTTTTGCTCTCACTATTCTTCAGAGGAGGATGGCTTCCAGTGTTTATGCTCTCTTAAAATCTTTAGAAAGAAGGAAAGAAAAATTAAAAAAAATCCTAAGAGAAGAAGAAATCCAAGAAAAGATGAAATTTTCATATGGCTATTTAAAGGATTTTGAAGAAATTGAAGATCTTGAAGAAGTGGAAAAATGGGAAAGAGAAGAAGAGTGGGAGAGTATAACCCTTGCTAAAAACTTAGAAGATCTAAAAAAAGAAATCGAAATCATAGAAGAACTTATTAAAAAAGCTAGGGAAATTCTTGAGTCTGAAGGAGAGACCAAGTTAAGAGAACTCAAAAAGGCTATAAAAGAAGGCTTTCAGAAGATTAAAGAGATCCAGGGAAATGCTAAAATTCTTATTTTTACAGAATTTAAGGATACCCTGGATTATCTGGTAGATAAAATCCATTCTTGGGGTTATAAAGTAAATTTTATTCACGGTGGAATGAGCATAGATGAGAGAGTAAAAGCGGAAAAGATTTTCAGGGATGAAACAGAAATTATGGTTGCTACAGAGGCTGCAGGGGAAGGGATTAATCTACAATTTTGCCATATTATGATTAATTATGATATTCCTTGGAATCCAACAAGACTTGAGCAAAGAATGGGAAGGATTCACAGATACGGTCAAC
>JBNAWJ010000002.1:0-1284 GCA_049699795.1 Nitrososphaerales archaeon
ACCGTTGTTTTGTAAGAGAATTGTCATGAAGAATGGCAATGGTAACAAAAAAGCAGAACATTATTATCCTAGAATGTGGATAATCATGGTAAACTTAGAATATGGGTGTAAGAGTGAAGCCAAAGATACCTGCTGAACTACTCTTTGAGGATATAAAGGTTAACAGGAATAATGCACCTCATTACGTTCTAGATGGAAGTGAGGTTGATATTTGGAGCGAACCATACGCATTTTTCCATTCGAAATCCCCAGTAGATTACATCAGAGATAAGATATTAGAATATGGAAAAAAGGGCAAGGACCCTTTTCCAGATGTAATTGGTAAGAAGAGAGAAAAAGAATTGACAAAGAACGCTCTGCTTTCTGGCTCTTCAATACTGTTCAAAGGCAAAAAGGGCTATGGTAAAACGACTTTTTCAAAATCCATTGCAAAGCTTCTTCCAGATAGGGTACTAGCCATAAAAGGCTGTAAAATTTACGACGATCCTACACATCCTTCATGCTTCTCTTGTAAAGAAAAGATCATTGAGCATAATACGGTTGAGATTACATGGATGCCAAGGATATGGGTAAGAATTCCAGGAGACCCTATGCTCACTACAAGACAATTGATAGGTGGTATTTCCATTCAAAAGATTAGAGAGGGTTATGACCTTGATCATCCAGAAGTATTCATACCCGGAAGGGCTCTTAAAGCTCATAGAGGGGTTGGCTATTACGATGAGCTTGGGGCAATACCCTCGTCTCTTCAAACGTTGCTTCACGAACTTTTTGAGGAAAAGCAAGTGACAACTACAGAAGGGGATATAGTCCCATTCAGACTCGATGCAGTCATATTGGCTGCAACAAATCCTGCAAACTATAGGGGTACAAGCCCTATAAAGGAGCCACTTTTGGATAGAATGGAAGAAATAGAGATAGGTCCTCCTGAAACTCTGGAAGAAGAGATCGAAATAGGAAAAAGAAACATGTATCTAGTGAAAGTAAAAGGCTTGGAGCCAGAGATTCCCGATTGGCATTTAAGGATATTGGCTAAAATTGTCAGATATGCCAGAGATAAAGAAAGACGTGATATAGCGAGCAAAATAGATACAGAACCTTCTTGTAGAGCCACCATAAAGCTCTTCGATCACATAAAATCAGAAGCCATTAGGAATGGAAGAGAAATTCCTTTGTTATCAGATTATGGAGATTCTTACGATATTGTAAAGCTTGCACTCATAGGCAGAATCGAGCTTGTTTACGGTGTCAAAGAAACCAAAGAAGAAATTATAAGAAGACTTG
>JBNAWJ010000003.1:0-2401 GCA_049699795.1 Nitrososphaerales archaeon
TTACAGCTTGGTACAATTACCTCAAGGCAGGAGGGTAATTCTTGACAGTATCAAGCCACAAAGCATAAATCTTTAAAGATAAAAGGATTTATCTGCTCTGATTGAACAGCTCTTTAGTTGCTTGTAAATAGATTCATACCACTTTTCAACTTCGGGAGTGATAGAAGGTTTGACCTTCTTTATCGCTTCTTCAAAATCAGCCCTTCTCACCTTTGGATTATCCAAACCTCTCTCCATGGCTATTATTGCAGCCTCTCTACAAAGGGCATCTATGTCAGCACCGCTGAAACCCTTTGTCATGCTTGCTATGTCCTCTGGTCTCACATCATCTGCCAAGGGCATCTTTGATGTTAATATGCGTAAAATCTCCAATCTTGCCCTCTCATCTGGAGGAGGGACATAGATGAGCAGATCCATTCTACCGGGCCTCAAAAGGGAAATGTCGATGAGGTCGGGTCTATTCGTCGCGCCTATTACAAATATATCATTGATACTAGAAGAGCTATCCATGTCGGTAAGTAATTGGCTCAAGACTCTCTCTCCCACACCCGAATCCTCAGAAGAAAAGGATCTGGGCTTAGCTATGGAATCTATCTCATCGAAGAATACTACACATGGTGCTGATCCCTTTGCCTTTCTGAATATATCTCTGATTGCTTTTTCAGACTCTCCAACCCATTTGCTCAGTATCTCTGGACCTCTGACCATTATGTAATTTGCACCACTCTCGGATGCTATGGCCATGGCCAACAAGGTTTTACCACATCCTGGAGGACCGTACAAAAGTGCTCCTCTCGGAGGCTTTACCCCTAATGCCATAAATTCTCCAGGATTTTTTATAGAGCGTATAATGTTTTGAGAGATTATTCGCTTGACTTCTTCTAAGCCTCCAATGTCTTCCCATTTCACTGAAGGTTTTTCAATATAAAATTCTCTGAGAGCAGTGGGAACTATCTCTCTACTAGCCATCTGAAAGTCTTGGGCAGTTACTACCATCTTCTCCAAAACTTCAGGAGGTATTCTCTCTCCCTCAAGGTTTATTTCGGGTAGATATCTTCTTAGAGCCTTCAAGGCTGCTTCTCTGCACAAAGCTCTTAAGTCTGCACCAGAGTAACCATAGGCTTCATAGGCTATCTTTTTCAGGTTTACATCTGATGCTAATGGCATACCTCTTGTGTGAATTTGAAGTATCTCAAGTCTAGCATCAGCATTTGGTACCCCTATCTCCACTTCTCTATCAAACCTGCCCGGTCTTCTCAAGGCTGGGTCTATGCTCTCAGGTCTGTTTGTTGCTCCTATTACAACTACTCTCCCTCTTTCAGAAAGTCCGTCCATAGATGATAATAACTGGGCAACTACCCTTTTTTCTACATCTCCAAAAGTTTCCTCACGCTTGGGCGCTATGGCATCCAACTCATCTATGAAAATAATGCTAGGTGCACTATCTTTTGCATCTTTGAATATTTCCCTCAGCCGAGCCTCTGTCTCTCCATAATACTTGTTCATAATCTCAGGACCGCTTATGGAGAAGAAATTAGCTTCGGATTCGTTTGCTAGAGCTTTTGCCAATAAAGTTTTACCACAACCAGGAGGACCGTAGAGCAATATTCCGTTAGGAGGATCTATTCCAAGACGTTGAAAGACTTCTGGGTGGCGCAATGGTAGCTCTACTATTTCTCTTAATCTCATTATCTCCTCTTTCAGACCCCCTATCTCTTCATAAGTTACTCTTAAAGGAATTGTTTTCTCCATTAATGGCTCTTGTAGTATTATTAGACGAGTGTCTTGCTCAATTCTCACAATGGCTCTTGGCCTAGTCTTTGCTACATTGAATAATATGGGACTACCAAGTATCACAACTGAAATGTCATCTCCTTCTGCAACAGGCATGCCTTTGAGCCTATTCCTCACAAATTCTGAAAACTCTTTGTCAACGCTGAGTTTTACATTTACAGGCATTAGAGTCAAATCCTTAGCTTTTTTTACATTCGCTACCTTGACGCTTATGTAATCGTTTAGCGCTACACCAGCATTCTTTCTAGTCTGACCATCTATTCTTACTGCACCATGCAATCTATCCTCTGGGTCTGAAGGCCAAGCAATCGCGGGAGTTGACCTTTTGCCTGTGAGTTCGATTATGTCTCCCGCCCCTACACCTAAAGCTTCCATGGCGTCTATATCCAATCTTGCCCTTGCTTTTCCTACATCCCTTTGCCTCGCTTCAGCTACCTTCAGCTGAATAAATGTTGCCTTCTTCTCTCTGCTCATTTGATAATAAGATCAAGAATCATGGTTAAAATATTTTATTTTAGACTTGTTGAGAACTTGCTTAATCCTATAACTTCTATCTCACTTACCAACTCCGACGAGCGTACTGATTCTTCAAGCCTGTCCATCTCGC
>JBNAWJ010000004.1:0-1788 GCA_049699795.1 Nitrososphaerales archaeon
GTGTTTATAGGACTATACAACCTAGAGATAAAGCTGGGCTTATCTTGACAACCCCTCTTCAATATCCTTCTGAAACATCTTTCTATCCAGCAGTTTTTTATAGTCTGGTAATCTCTTGGCCTCCGATAGTTCTTTTGAGAATCTTGCTATCAATGGCAAATACTTACCATATGTGTTAAACCTTCGTTTATCCATCTCAATAGACACTTTCCTTGAAAGATAAAGGCTCAGCTTTCTAAGAACCTCTCTAATAGCATTTTTTAATTCTCTCTCAAGCTCAGGCCTATCTGCTAAGTACTCTTTGCCAACAGTCTTATAGGGTATTTTAGTGGAGCAGACATGAGTTATTATTGCCAAAGGAGCATCTTCTGGTATTCTGTAGCGCCTCCAATCTATTTCTTCGTTTAAAACTTTGCTTGCAACATCGTTCGCTTCGTCATAAAGTAAAGGTATTCTATTGGCAAACCTAAAGAGCTTCAAACCTTTTGGAAGAATTTTTCCTCCGTAAGCCAAACCAACTTCTACTATGAAGGGAAATCCTGAGTAAGCAGACGGGGGGCGGGTAGTTGCAGTTGTAAACTCTGGCTCCAGCTCTTTCTTTATACCAGTCATTAAAATCTCTTCTCCAAGAGGAGAGAGGCAACTAGCATCTGGCTGTAAGAAACCATCGTATCTATGAAGAGCTCTTACGAGCTTTGTAATTTCGTCATTTGATAAGGTCTTGGGGTCATTATTTGGGTCGAAACCAGCGTAATCAAGGAACTTTATTGCTATGTTCTTGCCAACTCTATGAAAATTCTTAGACATGAACTTGACCATGCTATTTTGCTTCGATCTCTTTATCATCCTTCGAATGGCTTCCACATCTGTGCCATAAGGGTGCAATAGCGTCTCTTTAGGTGGGATAGGCATGATATTCGTAACCCTATTATAAAGGAATAGTCGCCCATAAGGATCTATGAAGGTAATATTGGCGTAAGGTGTTACCATGGCTATTTGCTTAAGATAATCTAATATCTTTTGAGAGGCTCTTGAATAATCACCCTCTAAAGTCAAACTTATCATGGTTCCTGTTGAGCCTTCGGCTGGATGAGAATCCTTTTTTAAGATTATGGGAGTGTTCTCTTGAATATCGATAAGCAAATCGAAGGTGAAGGCATGTATTCCATCAACAGACGTAGTTATTCTAACAGGTTTATTGGTCGTTATCTGGCCATAAAGTATAGCCATAGTCCCTCCCATGCCGAACATGCCTCTTGATTGTCTCAGTTGAAACTTAGAACCAAAGAAGACCTGCCCGAAGGCCTTTGGGACATATTTTGGTTCTATACCAGAACCATTATCTTGAACTTTTATCATGTATGCCTTAGGGTCTTGGCTATTCATATCGAAGTCCATTGGCGTTAATCTTACGAAGATTTCTGGGAGTATGTTATGGAGTTCACATGCATCTAAACTATTCTCAAGAAATTCTCTAACGGCTGAGTATAATGCACGGGAGGGGTTACTAAACCCTGCTAAATCTCTATTTCTGTAGAAAAACTCTGAAGGGGATATTTCAGTGAATTCATTGATCAATCCAAATTCCTCCTGAAGCTTTATGAATGAGTATGTTTTCCCATTTTTATTAACCACGACTTAATCACGATATAATCTCTTAAAGTTATCCATGACCATCCATTTGATCATCATGTTCTCTCCTTTAATAATTGTTAATATTCATTTCTATTTTTACAGTCGATCAAAAAGTGGCTTTCATCACCTCCTTTGTGACTCATGGTGGTTGAG
>JBNAWJ010000005.1:0-1972 GCA_049699795.1 Nitrososphaerales archaeon
ATCACAACTCTTATGCTGGAAGCTGGTAAACCGAAGAGAGATGCTGAAGGCGAAGTAAGAGCAACCATTGACAGGCTTAAGTTGACCATGGAAGAAGCGAGAAAAATATTTGGTGAATATATTCCAGGAGACTGGTCTGATGATACAACAGGCAAGATAGCCTTAGTTATCCGTGAACCTGTAGGAGTCGTGGTTGCCATAAGTCCTTTCAACTACCCTCTTTTCATAGCATCGGCGAAGATAGTCCCTGCTCTATTGGCAGGCAATACGGTAGTTTCAAAGCAATCGAGCGAGAATCCACTATCTTTGCTACTTTTTGCAAGAGTTTTGGAAGAGGCTGGAATACCTTCTGGATCTTTGAACATGATCACAGGGAGCGGTGCTATAGGAGACTATCTTGTGCCAAACGAGAAAGTTGCCATGGTCAACTTCACTGGCAGTACTGAGGTTGGAAAACAGATCGCCAAGATGGCAGGTCTTAAGAAATTACATTTAGAACTTGGAGGAAAAGGTATGGCTATAGTACTTGAGGATGCAGATTTGGAACTTGCAGCAAAGAAATGCGTTGAAGGCTCTTTTAAGAACGCTGGGCAGAGATGCGATGCCATAAGTTCAGTTTTAGTGGTTGAAAGTTTGGTTGATAAGTTTGTAAAAGAGGTAATGAAAGAAGCAAAAAATTGGAAGCATGGAGATCCTAGAGATCCTTCTGTAAAAATTGGACCGGTCATAAACGTTAGAGCTGCTCAAAGAATTAAGGGATTGGTCGATGATGCAGTAGCGAAGGGAGCCAAGTTGCTCATGGGTGGAAATCATAAAGATTGCTACTTTGAGCCTACAGTGCTTTATGACGTACCATTAAATGCCAGAATTGCATGGGAGGAGACCTTTGGACCAGTGATCACTATAATAAAGATAAAGAACGAGGATGAAGCGATAGAGATAGGAAAGAAGTCAAGGTATGGCTTAGATTCTTGTGTCTTCACAAAAGATTTCTACAAGATGTGGAAGATAGCGAAGAGGCTTGAAACAGGAGAAGTTACCATCAACGATCTTCCCAGGCATGGTGTTGGCTACTTCCCCTTCGGTGGGTCAAAGGAGTCTGGTATAGGTAGAGAGGGAATTGGTTACAGCATAGATGAGATGACTCAAATTAAGACTATAACCTTCAACTTAGAGCCTGCCAAGCTTGGCAAGGTAAGAAGAGTCTATAGCGCATAGTTAAGTCATTAACCTAAGGTTAGAAACACTTAAATCAATTTTCATCTTTCATCAAGGTGAAGATATGCCATCTGAAGATGTAGATCTACTCTTAGACATTCTGGGTAACGAGACTCGTAGAAAAATACTAAAATTGATCGCAGAAGAGCCCCGTTATGTTTTACAGCTGGCTAAAGAATTGGAAGTTAGTCAGCAAGCAGTCCTAAAGCACCTTGATCTATTACAGCAGCACGGTTTTATTTCGATGTTCTTGGCTGAAAGTGAATTTGCAGCGCCACAAAGGAAGTATTATGAACTGGCTAGATCACTCTGCCTAAGGGTTAGTATAGCCAAGAAAATGATAAGATTCTCTATCGATAAAGTCCCTCACAAGAAAAGAACGTCAAAGATTGATGCTGTAAAAGATTTGAAGGCTAAAGTAAGAGCGTTTGAGAAGCAAAGTAAGCCAGAAAAGGTTCTTAGGGTTTCAGAGGAAATTCTAAAGGAGATAGATGCAAAGTTTGAAGAATTTGAGAAGATAGAAGCCAGTCTGATGCTTTTGAAGCAAAGAACATTAAGAAAGGCTAAGAGAATGATAAGAAACGTTACAAACAACCCAGTAGAGAGAAAGATCCTTTATTCAATTCTGGATGGTAAAACCCTCTCTGAGTTCAATATGGATGAAAAAGATTTAAGGATGGCTCTTGAAGCCCTGAAGCAAAAGGGTTTGATCGATTCGAGTAGGATATCTATCCTTACAAGAAATGAATAAATT
>JBNAWJ010000006.1:0-2063 GCA_049699795.1 Nitrososphaerales archaeon
TGTCCCTTCTCTTATTGTGTAAGTTGGAAGTATATGATATATGCCCACTTCATCTTCTTTTATCAGAGTGTAAGAATCGATGTTAAACCAAGAACCATCCTTAATTCTGTCAAGACTCGAAAAATAGCCCGTTGAACCTGCAGAAGTCGTCACAACGACTCCGTTACCTATGGCAAAGTCTACAAAGTTAAAGTCTTCTCCTTTAACCTCCAGTTTGTACCTTAAGCAGTTACTATTCAAACCTCTCTCAAGATAGACATCAGTGAAAACATCACCCAATCTTTTATTATTTAAGAAGACTGCGAGTCTCCTATATTCTAAAATACTATAGTCTCCTTTTTTTATGCGATTCATTGCATCTTGCAACTCATCAAAGTAAACCTCAGCTAAGTAGGCTTTACTCTCTATTGGCTTTAGTTTTCTTACACCAACGAAAAGAAGGGGAATTTTTCTAACCCTGCCATAATAGCTGAAGATGCCGTCCCCGCCTATCACTATCCCAAAATCAGGCCTTTTTAGATCATGAATAAATCCTGCATTATTAATGACTTTGATGGCATCTTCTTGGCTAACTTTTGGTCTTACCGGGTCTAGTAGGATTATCACTCTCATCAAATTGTGAATTCATCTCTAGAGCTTGGATTTAACCTTTAACTTTATTCCATTTGGAATAATTTTGCCAAAAAACTATTTATAAAATGCCAATCCTTCTGCTTGGAGAGGTAATAATATGTCAGAAGAACGTGGAATAGAAAAAATAAGGACCTATGAAGAGATAAATCAGAAGATAAAGAGTGGCGATGCTGTAGTATTGACTGCTGATGAATTCATAAAGGCTGTTGAAGAATCAGGATTGGAAAAGGCTGCAAAAGAAGTGGATGTGGTGACAACTGGAACCTTTGGTGCCATGTGCAGTTCTGGCGCTTTTATAAATTTTGGTCATTCTGAACCTCCAATAAAGATGTTCAAGTGCTGGCTCAACGATGTTCCTGCCTACAAAGGGTTGGCAGCAGTGGATTGCTACATAGGCGCTACTGCCATGAGTGAAACGAAGGGCTTCGAGTATGGAGGTGGCAATGTAATTGAAGATTTAGTTTCTGGAAAAGAAATTGAACTGAGGGCTGAGGCTTATGGAACTGACTGCTATCCCAGAAGGTCCATTGAAACTACATTGACCATAAACGATCTGAACCAAGCAATACTCCTCAATCCAAGGAATGCTTATGAAAGATATAACGCAGCAACAAACAGCACGGATAAAATCCTTTACACTTACATGGGTACTCTTCTCCCTCATTATGGGAACATAACTTACTGTGGCTCAGGTCAGTTGAGCCCGTTGTACAAGGATAAAGGCTTCGAAACCATTGGCATAGGAACCCGTATCTTTCTGGGTGGAGGAATAGGCTATATCATTGGAGAAGGGACTCAGCATAACCCTCAGAACCAATTTGGCACCATAATGGTTAGAGGAGATCTTAAGCAGATGAATGCTCGTTATCTAAGGGGTGCAACTTATAACAAGTATGGCACCACTCTATACGTAGGAGTTGGAATCCCCATACCCATCATAAACGAAAGGGTGGCTGCTTCAGCAGCATTAAGAGACGATGAAATCTTTACCAACATACTTGATTATGGCGTACCATCGAGAAGTAGACCAACCGTGAAAAAGGCATCGTACGCTGAACTGAAATCGGGCAAAGTGCAAATAAATCAAAAGGAAATACCATCTTCCTCTCTCTCTAGCAACAAAGTGGCAAAAGAGATAGCTTTGACTCTTAAGAATTGGATAGAACAAGGAACCTTCTTACTAAATAGACCTGCAGAATTGTTACCAAACCATAGAGATTTCAAGCCTTTAGAGGTGAAAGGAAGAGAGCCAAAAGTGAGAGATGTAATGACAAGGGAGATAATCGTAGGCAAGCCTAATGATGACATAAAAGATGTGGCAAGGACACTGATAGCAAAGGGTGTAGATCATTTGCCCATTGTTGATAATGAAGGTAAGCTCATAGGTATAATCACATCATGGGACTTGGCTAAGGCAGTTGCTCAGGATA
>JBNAWJ010000007.1:0-1375 GCA_049699795.1 Nitrososphaerales archaeon
GATAGTTTATTCATGAGTGAAGAATCATTTACAAAAGAGGCTTCAAGGCTGGCCTTAGAGTACTCTCTCTTTTATGGAGGCAAGGTAGAGATAATTCCAAAAGTTCCAGTTCGAGATCTTAGCGACTTGTCGATATGGTATACACCAGGCGTAGCCTCAGTTTCAGAAGTCATAAAGAATGATAAGGAATTTTCTTTTGATTATACATCTAGATGGAATACCATAGCGATAATAACCGATGGTAGCAGAGTACTCGGGTTAGGGAGTATAGGTCCTGAGGCATCCATGCCTGTCATGGAAGGCAAATCTTTGATTTACAAATATCTAGGTGGTGTAGACGCTATTCCACTGCCAATAAATGCCCATGAACCTGATAAGATGATAGAAGTGATCAAGAGTCTACAACCAGCACTTGGAGGCGTAAACCTTGAAGATATAGCTTCACCAAAGTGCTTCTACATAGCTGACAAGCTTAGAGAAGAGATGGAGATACCTATATGGCATGACGATCAACAAGGAACAGCTGGAGTTACATTGGCAAGCCTCATAAATTCATTAAAGATGACTGGACGCAAACTACGTGGTACCAAAATTGTATTTTTTGGTGTCGGTGCAGCGAACATAGCGAATGCTCAGCTCATAATAAAAGCAGGAGCTGATCCCAGGAGATTTGATTCTGATAGATTCAAGAGGAATTCTTCATCCAGAACGGGACGATATAGATGAATTAAGGGTTAAACACCGTTGGAAGTACGAACTTGCCATGAAGACAAATAGAGAAAGAATCTTAAGGGATTTTGTCAAAGCCTTTGATGACGCTGATGTTCTAATAGCTGCATCTAGGCCTGGCCCAAACGTAATAAAGAAAAGGTGGATCTCAAGAATGAATAAGAAGGCCATAGTATTCATACTGGCAAACCCGATTCCTGAAATATGGCCATGGGAGGCTAAGGATGCTGGCGCCTATATAGTTGCTACAGGCCGCTCAGACTTCCCAAATCAAGTGAACAATAGTCTGATATTTCCATCGGTGTTTAGAGGTGTATTGGATGTTAGAGCAAAGGCTATCGTAGATGATATGGTAATAGCAGCTGCAGAAGAGCTAGCTGAATTCGCAGAAGAGAAGGGATTGAGTAAGGATCACATAATTCCAAACATGACGGAATGGGAAGTCTATCCAAGAGTTGCATGTAGAGTTGGTGAAAAAGCAGTAAAGCTAGGCTTAGCCCGGAGGAGAATTTCCATGGATGAAATCTATGAGAGAGCTGTGGAAATAATAAAGAGATCAAGGAAGTTGCTATCCTCTTTGATAAGAGCTCAAGTCATACCATTACCACCAAGTTAAGGATAAATCATCATTCAAACTTTTTAAGAA
>JBNAWJ010000008.1:0-2489 GCA_049699795.1 Nitrososphaerales archaeon
AGCTTTACAGCTTGGTATAACTACTTCAAGCTAGGAGGGTAATTCTTGACAGCATAAATCATGGGATTGTCAAAATAACGAGTTTAAGCTTAGACAAAAATAGACCAAATTCTATCTCAAGGATTCATTATTGATTTTTGTCTATTTTTATCCGCCTTATCTTGACAACCCCGATTATCATCATATTTTCATACATGAGTCATTGAATTCTAACTTTCACTTCATGAGCAATTTCCAATATGAATTTTTTTCTGATCATGGACCTATGAAGGCACAATTAATGCACTTATAATCTCTTGAGAATTTTCTGCATCTCTCACATCTCCATATTAGAACTTGACCACAGTTAAAGCAGTAGAACTTTACAGCCTTCTCTCCTGGCATTATAGGTCTATTACATGATGAGCATACTGGTAAGGATGCTTTCTCTGCCATTTACTAGCATCTAATAATACTATAATATATCCTTTATCAGAACAAAAGTTCTTCAATCCTCTTTATGGCTTTTATTCCTCTAACTTCTCTTGGTAATTGTGGAAGAATGGCTAAGCCAGGCTCTTTTTCATATCTATCTCTCAATATGTTCAGATAATCCCTTTGCATGCTGGCTCTTTGCCTATGAAAATCACAAACACAAACATCTTCAGTAACAACATAGTTTACAAGTATTTTGCTGACATGCATGCCAAAGGCTTCAAGCTCTTTAAAGACCCTCTCTGTCTGATGAACCCCTAAAGCTTCAGGAATGGTTACTATTATTGCATGAGTTCTCTTATCTCTTAGCATATTAAGAACTCTCTCAGCCAGCTTCTCCCAAGACGCTATTATGTTTAATGGGTCTCTTCTTGCTCTTCCTTTTGTAAGCATCTCCACTGCTTTACGCACCTTTACGTATAGTTTTGCGGCTTCACCTAAATGCTTGTAAAACTTATCTTGCAGCTTGATAAGTGATAAAGTACCTCCTGCAGGGGCTGTATCCCAGACTATTATATCATAATCGTTGCTCTCATATATATCGAGCACGTAACTCAGCGCAAACTCTTCATCTATGCCTGGCGCTCCAGCAACATAGTCTATTATCTCCTCTCCTACCGGTAAAAATGATGACAAAACCTCATAGACTTCATGCCCAAACTTCTCCTTCCATCTTTTTACTACAAGATCATAGTCTAACTCTATAGCGTTAAGATTCTTGCAATAACTTATTGGAGTTATATTCCCTCTAACATTGACTTCTAAAATATCAGATAATGATGGAGTTGGATCGCTTGATATGAGTAACGTCTTAAATCCCCTCTTATCAAAATGAAGAGCTGTAGAAGATGCGCATGTAGTCTTGCCAACTCCGCCTTTACCACAGAACGCCAGTATCCTCGGTCTTTCAAGGTCAAGGTAGCTAAGCCCTTTCACACCCCCCAAGAATATTCACCTAAAATTAAGGCCATTTTAGTAGCTCATCTTTAGAGCATAATAACCTTTGATTCGCTTCTTCAATCTGACTTTTTAAGTTTTTTAACCGTTGTGTACGTAATTCAGGCTCCTTGATCTCCATTATTTCATCTATTTTTTGTAACGCTCTACAGGCTGATTGTATTTGTAATTCCATCTTTTCAGCTGTTTGGGGGTCGATGAGATCGCACTGAACTTTTACACGATTTAACAAATGCGCAACTTCATAAGTAACCTCTACCAATTCATCCCTACTCATCCACGCGGTCTGATAATTTAGGAAATATTTCCAACTAGGACTATGCATGACTTGTCTATATTCCTCAAGTTCCTTAAAGAATAGCTTGTATCCATGTTTCTCAGGATTTTCAAACGCTATGCTTCCTGGGTCTAAAAAGGGGGCTAAAGGAGCTATAAAAGCACGCAATCTTCTATCTCCCTTATGATTCTTCAGCAAGCTATGGCAGTATTCTACTGTATTTAATATTGACTTCTTTGTTTGGTAAGGAAGACCCATCATAAAGAAAATATCAAATCTTTGGCATCCTAACTCAAGTGCTTTCGATATATTCTTCTCCAATTCATCATTCTTATAAGACCTACCAAAAGCATAGCGTATAGCCTCATCGTGTGATTCGGGAGAAATTTCAAAGCTAAAGTTAGGAACGCTCTTAGCTATCCTCTCCAAGTAATCTTCATTGGCTGGTGTAAAAAGCTCTAATATCACTGGGTTATCAACTTTCTCTTTTTTCATATTACTCAAAACAGACTCAGCATAATCTTTACCAACCATACGAAGGTCTCCCAGAATGAAAATAGGTCCATTTGTGTATTGTTGGATTATCTTCATTCCTTCAACAAGCTTCTCTGGCGTCATGCACGCTAGTGAAAATCTATTACACAATCTTTTATAAGCGTAATTAGAGCCACCGCAGGTTACACAATTATAGATACAACCTTTACAAGCCAAAACAGAAGTTATTGGATAATCGTTCCATTTATGATATGGTAGATGCCCTGATATGTCCCAATATTTCAAG
>JBNAWJ010000009.1:0-2348 GCA_049699795.1 Nitrososphaerales archaeon
GCACCTCATAGTAGAAGAGTAAAAGGAGCTTACTCATAATTCTTGACAGTATCAGAGCCAATTATCGAAAAGCTTATATATTCAAGTAGCGCTATTATAAATACCTTTTGGTGCATACTTTGGTTTCTGAAAGAAAACTCTCAGATCTTTATAAACAGAGATCAATGGACAAATGCCCTAAGTGTGGAAAAGGACCCATGATTGTGGACTCTACAAGCGGTGAGCTATTCTGTAGCAACTGTGGCTTTGTAGTTAAGGAAAAGATAGAAGAGGTTGGTCCAGAGTGGCGTGCCTTCTCTAAAGAGGAAAAGGAGGACAGAAGTCGCACAGGAATACCGTCATCCCTTGCTATGCATGATATGGGCCTAGCAACAGTCATCGGTAGCAAGGATATAGATGCTTCAGGAAAGTCCCTCCCAGCCTTCATGAGGGCTACAATAGAACGCCTTCGCACTTGGGATAGCAGAAGTCAGGTTCATGAACCCGCGGACAGGAACTTAAGACAGGCTTTTAGTGAATTAGATAGACTTGCCGATAAGCTCAATGTGAGTGATGCTGTCATAGAGAGGGCTGCCTATATCTATCGCAAGGCATTAGAAAGAGGGTTAGTGAGAGGAAGATCCATATCAGCGTTAATAGCCGCAGCTTTATATGCAGCGTGCCGAGATATAGAAATCCCTAGGACCCTTAAAGACTTAAGCGCTGTAAGCAACATTAGAAAGAAGGACATAGCGAGATGCTATCGCCTGCTTCTTAGAGAGATGGATTTGAAGATGCCTGTAGTGGATCCAGTGAAATGTGTCTCTAGGATCACTAGCAAGGCGAAACTCTCAGAGAAGACGAAAAGAAGAGCCTTAGAGATACTGAAGAAGGCTGAGGAAATGAAGACATCGGCAGGCAAGGACCCTATGGGTTTAGCTGCAGCAGCGCTATATGTTGCATGTGTGTTGGAAGGAGAGAACAAGACTCAGAAAGACATAGCCGAAGCAGCAGGAGTAACGGAAGTCACTATCCGTAATCGCTACAAAGGATTAAAGTCAGCGTTAAAGCTCTAATAACAAACAAATTCTTATCAACTCCATAATTAATAATATATTGAAGAGCATTGCCCAGAGAAAAGAACTATAATTTCCTTGAACATATGGTAGATGCCTTCATAGAAGCTCGTGGCAAGAATTTGGAAGAGGCTTTTGAGAGCGCTGGTATGGCTTTGGTAGATACGATGGTCCATATAGAAAAAATTGATGAAAAGATCGAGGATTATATAAAAGTGAATGGCTGGGATTTGAAGAGTCTTTTGTACAACTGGTTAGAAGATTTGCTCATAAAAGTTACATCTGAAGGAAGGGTTTATTCATCTTTCAATGTGAAGATAAGTAGGAAGAATGGCAATTATGAGTTAGAAGCCATAGGAAGAGGTGAGGAACTAGACATCAGTAAGCATGAGCCCAAGACTGAGGTTAAAGCTGTAACTTATCACATGATGGAGATAAAGAAGAGTAAAAAAGGGGTTACTCTTCGTTTCCTCTTGGACCTATAATCCTTAAATAGGAATTTTTCATCTATTTTACTGTGAGTGACCCAGAACTTAATAAGATTCTAGAAGAAAAAGCTAAATCCATCATGGAAAAAGCACAGAAGACGGAGACAAAAATGGAGACAAAAGAGCCTTTGAACCTTTCACCAGATAACTTTGAAAAGACGATAAACTCTAGCAAACCTGTAATAGTAGACTTTTGGGCTGAATGGTGCGCACCATGCAGGTATATGCTACCTGTGTTTGAGAAGTTAGCAAAGAAATATGGCGATAAGATGATCTTCGGTAGGTTGAACGTTGATGAGAATGGTGACATAGCCAACAAGTATCAAGTATTCTCTATACCCACTTTCATGATATTTATGAAGGGCAAACCTGTAGATATGGTGATAGGCGCAGTCGGAGAGAAGAATCTCGAGAAGACCATAACCAAGTATTTAGAGTAATCAAAGATAGACTCAGAAGGATATAAGCAAAGAACTTCAATCAAAAGCTTTCTAATCTTAAATAATACTTGTTCCTAGTCTTAGCTATGAGCGAAGATCCAGACAAGTTATTAGAGGCATTAGAAAAGAGCAGGCATAGACCTTTAGAACTTAAACCAGAAAACTTTGATCAAATAATAAACTCAGAAAAGCCTGTAATAGTAAACTTTTGGTCCATTACATGCCCGGCTTGCTTGATAATACCATCGAGCTTTGATAGATTGGCAGCAGAGTATGGTGATAAAATGATCTTTGCAAAGTTTAATGTATTTGAAATTATGAATATAAGAAGATCGCAAACAGGTACTATATTTTCTCTTTGCCCA
>JBNAWJ010000010.1:0-1057 GCA_049699795.1 Nitrososphaerales archaeon
AAAATCAAAAGATTTAAAAAAGACTAAAAAATCCTCTATAAGGAGTCGTGGGTGCTTTATGAGCGACACATTTGACTTGTTGGCTCTGACTTCATATTTCTTGATTTCTGCTTTAACGCCTATCGCTCTTTACGGAATGGGCCTGACTTTTGGTGAAAGAAAGCCAAATAAAGAGAAGAATATGTCTTTTGAGTGTGGACAAGTTCCAATTGGGAAGGCACACACAAGAGTTACTGTGCATTACTATCCTTATGCTCTTATATATGGAGTGTTCGCAGCCTTTGCAATCCTTGTACTTGTCTCTGCGCCATATCTTGCCGACTTTGAACTGAGAACCATTCAATTCAGCCTAATAGGCCTTCCTCTCATAGCAATAATAGTTTTAGCAATAGTATTGATGATTGCAGCAATCTCTTTAAAGAATGCAAGATTATGGAGGAGTTAAAATGCTCGAAAAAATCAGAAAAAGTCTCATGAGCATAAAACTTCTTCGAAAGGTTTTCAATTGGGGTAGGGCATGGTCGTTATGGTCTGTGCATCTTGAGACTGGTTGTTGCGGTCCAGAGGATATGGCAAGAGCGTGTGCAAGGTTTGATACAGAACGTTTTGGCACCCTTCCTTTCCCGACTTTGAGAGAATGTGATTTGATATTCGTAACAGGCTTTGTCACAAAAAAGATGGCAAAAAGGCTTAAGTTAGTTTATGAGCAGATGCCAGAACCAAAATATGTTATAGCTATAGGGCATTGTGCAATTTCTGGCGGATTATGGTGGGACTCTTATAGCGTAGTCCAAGGTGTAGATGAGATTTTACCTGTTGATGTTTACGTCCCAGGATGCCCTCCAAGACCTGAAGCTTGGATTCAAGGAATAAGAATGCTACAGGAAAAAATTGCTAAGGAGGGCTTGAAGAAATGAGTGTAGAAGAAAAAGTTGTTGAGAGTGTTAAGACAAGATTTCCTGAAGATATAATTGAGGCTAAGGTTCAAAGAAAGAACAGAGTCTCTATATCTGTTAGAAGTGATAGAATTTATGATGTTGGGTTATTCTTAAGAGAT
>JBNAWJ010000011.1:0-2088 GCA_049699795.1 Nitrososphaerales archaeon
TGCTAGAAGAGGCTCGATCAAAGGCGAAAGACAGACTCACAAAAGGAAAGAGCTTAAGCTGGGACGAATTCAGGATTTTATTAGAGGATAGGGATGAATAATTTAAGTAATACTCATGATCTTTATTAATGCAGAGAGTTGAGCGCGGAGCATAAGCCTTTTAGGCTACTTGTACTAGGTGTGGATAGAGACGATGATATAGGGGTTAAGGCGAAAGTCAACACACCCATAATTGGAAGAGATAACTGTATAGAAGCTGCCAAGAAGTTAGCCATCGCAGACCCTGAGGAAGCCGATGCCAATGCCATCTTCGCGGCAGTGAAGCTATACGATGAGCTTTTGAGCAAGAAGAACGAATGTGAGGTGGCAGTTATAGTTGGATCTCATGAAGGAGGAGTTGTAGCCGATCAAAAATTAAGGACTGAATTGATAAGAGTAATAGGTGAATTCAATGCAAATGGAGTTATCTTAGTATCAGATGGTTATGAAGATAGAGAGGTTTTACCAATATTGATGAGTGTTATACCAGTAATATCTATCAGAAGAGTTGTAATAAAGCACAGTGGAGGAGTAGAGGAATCTTACGCTGTTCTTGGGCGATATTTTAGAATGCTCTTTACAGATCCTAGGTACTCTAAATTTTCTCTAGGAATTCCAGGCTTACTATTCCTTGCAATTGGCTTGCTCAGCATCTTTAATTTAATTCAACTTGCTATTCAAGTTGTTTCGATAGCCCTAGGCATAGTTTTGATTGCATGGGGCTTTGACTTGTTCAAATATATTGTAGCGATAAAGCATATGAAGAAAATGTCCTCATACGTCAGATTCTTTTCTATAATAGCAACCCTTTTGATAATATCCGTAGCCTTTTATCAGGGTCTTCACTTCAGTATAGGAAAGGAGACTATCCCACTTTTCTTAGGTTCGTTCATAGAAAGGTCTCTTCCATTAATTTGGGTAGGGCTCTCGATATACTTGGGCTACTCTTTGATCTTTCATTGGATAAGGAAAAGCATCAAGATATGGAGAACAATATTAGCCTTCGTAATACTAGCTTTTCTCTACATACCTCTTCTTGAATTCTCTCAAATTCTGATAAACCCTGGTAAGAATCCCCTTACTCTCATATCACAGCTATTGCTAGGGCTTGGGGCTACTTCGATCGTGGCAATCATAGCCTATCGATACATCCGCTCTCATAAGAAGGTGGCAGAAGGAGTCTAAATTGCTCGATTCATTGCTGAGGATAGCAGGAGTCTATAAGATTTACGAAAAATACCTGAGCAATCAAATAAGCAAGGCTGAAGCTCCTAAGCACATCGGCATAATACTGGATGGAAACAGAAGATGGGCTGAAGCCAACTCTTACCCAAGGTGGGTAGGACACTGGTTTGGAGCTAAAAAGGCTGAGAAATTGTTGGAATGGTGCAAAGAACTGGGTATTAAGACTTTGACGTTATATGTTCTATCAGTAGAAAACCTTCAAAGATCACCTGAAGAAGTTAAAGAGCTCTTAACCCTTATCGAAGAAAAGCTAAAAGAGTTGATACAAGATGGGCGCATACACAAGTATCGCATTCGTGTGAAGGCCTTAGGAAAGATAGAATTACTCCCTGATTCGATGAAAGAACTTTTAGCCAAAATAGAAAAAGCCACCAAAGATTATGACGAATATTTTCTTAACATTGCCATTGCTTACGGTGGAAGACTGGAAATAGTTGACGTAGTAAAAGGCATAGCTGAAAAGGTAAAGAATAAAGAGCTAAGTCTATCGGAGATAACTTCTAAGACTGTTGAGGAACATCTTTACACTTCACATCTTCCATACCCAGAACCTGACTTGATCATAAGAACTTCTGGCGAGGAGAGGCTAAGCGGATTTTTACTTTGGCAGAGTGCCTACTCTGAGCTTGTTTTCCTTGATGTATTCTGGCCTGAGTTTAGAAAGATCGATTTGATGAGAGCAGTGAGGACTTATCAAAGGAGGATTAGAAGGTTTGGCAAATAAATCGATTATTATTCACCCAAAAGTTTCCAAAGTTCATCTATCACGCTTTCTTCTATTATATTCTCTGAACCATCTTTCTT
>JBNAWJ010000012.1:0-1515 GCA_049699795.1 Nitrososphaerales archaeon
ACATAAGATAGAGTTGAATAAAAGCGAAATGATAAACCTTAAGTTGCCACGTCCAGAATCTGAGTAGAAAAACTTTTATAGTATTACTAACTTTAAAGTTAGTAATACTGATGGGATATGCACATACCAGATGGCTTTTTAGATTTATCGATTAGTGTAATAATGTTCCTTGTAGTAATACCTTTCTGGATATTTGCCCTTAGAGGGATGAAGAAGGTTTTGAGTGATAAGCAAGTTCCTCTTATGGCTACATTGACTGCCATGTTCTTTGCTGCTCAGATGATGAACTATCCTATAATTGGAGGGACGACTGCCCATCTTTTAGGAGGGCCTATATTGGCTATAACTCTTGGGCCTTATGCTGGTTTAATATCCATGACGATAATTCTCTTTATTCAAGCACTGCTCTTTGGAGATGGCGGGATAACTACATTTGGTGCTAACGTATGGAATATGGGAGTAATAGGTGTATTCATCCCCTTTCTCGTATTTCTTCTTTTTATGAAAATTATGAGGAATGAAAAGGGCATGCTGATAGGAGCCTTTGCAGGAGCATTTATAGGAGATGTTTTAGCAGCCATATTCGCAGGTTTAGAGCTTGGACTTTCAACATTAACTTTTCCTTATAGTGTTCAGATTGCTGTCACGGCTATGGGGATTAACCATTCTATCATAGGGATTGGGGAGGGAATAGTAACAACTATGATTCTATCAATTTTATTGAGGCAAAGAGCTGATCTACTACAGTTACCAAAGATGGCTCCTACATGGTTGCCTTCTATATCTTTAGATTTAAAGAGGGATTGAAGATGATAAAGAATAGAAGAATGATCACAATTGGAATAATTGTATCAATAATTTTCGTTATAATAGGATGTGTGTATCTCTCATTGTCCCAAGAGACTTTAGATAAAGTTGCTGAGGAATTCGGTTTATCAGATTCTCCTTTATGGGTACCACCTCTTCCAGATTATGAGTTACCTGGTCTTAAGGGGAATATATTTGCCAATATAGCAATAGGAATAGTGTCCACAGTGCTGATACTAGCATTTACCCTTGCTGTAGGCAAAGCATTGAGAGCAAGAAAAGAAATGGTTTAAGTTTTAGATATGCTAAGTAGCTTCTTGAAGATCTTTGAAGAAATTGTTTATAACGAGAGATTCATTTCATTAAATGGATTCATCCAAAATATAGACCCTAGAGCGAAAATCTTTTCATTCATAACTTTCATAGTAGTGGCAATTTTAGCTAGGAGTATTGCGACTCTAGTAATTCTAATCATAATGACCTTCTTTCTATCTATTGTATCAAAGATTCCTTTAAAATTCTTTATAATTAGAACTTCCTTCATTCCTTTATTCGTCGCTGTAATAGCTTTACCATTACTTTTCATAACCCCAGGTAATTCGATATTTACTATAAATCCTGTTAACATTACAATAGAAGGAATTCATAAGGCTCTAATCTTCACATTAAGAGTTTGGGCATGTGTCAATCCTTTGATTCTTTTGGTAT
>JBNAWJ010000013.1:0-1086 GCA_049699795.1 Nitrososphaerales archaeon
ATTAAAGAGCGTTGTTTTTAAAAGCCTTGTTGATAACACGATAAGCTTTAAATAAGTATTTAGGTATATTCAGTATAGGAGGTTTTGAAGTGGTTAAAGTAAAAACAAGCATATACACTGATAAGGAACTATGGGAAAAGTACAGGGCAAACGTCGCTAAAAAAGGTATTGATGTTAGCCAAGCACTTGAAGAAGTTATTCGAGAAGAACTTATTGAAGATCTTCTTGATGAGGCTATTGGGGTTGTTGATGAGGCTTTAAGTTATGAGATAGATTTTGAGCCAGTTAAGCCTAAAGAAGGTATTGTGAGCGTTTTTGTGAGGGCTATGAGAGATGAGAGGGTTAGTGGCGTATCTTGACTCGAGTAGTGTAGTAAAAAGGTATATTAAGGAGCCAGGAAGTAGCATTATTAGGGATATTTATTTGAAGGCTTACTCTGCAGAATTAACTCTCGCCTTCAGTTCTTGGAATATAGGTGAAGTGCTTGGTGCTTTTGATAAGGCGCTTATGAAAAATATACTTAATCCTGAAGATTTCTTAAAAGCTAAAAGTCGTTTTCTTCTAGAGGCTAAGAGGCTATTGAAGCTTGGTGTGCTGAGACTTGTACCTGTGAGATTCAAGTTGCTTATTAAGAGCTGGGATATTCTTGAGAAGCATCATATATATCAAGCTGATGCTCTTCAAATAGCATCCGCTAAATCTGTGAATGCAACAAAATTCTTTACAGGAGATAAAAGAGTGTATGAAGTTGCTAAAGCTGAAGGATTAACTACTGTACTTACTATTTGATAATCGCTCTTTAATAAGAATGTTATGGCTGTTAGTATATAGATTATTTTTATGATTTCTATTATCGCTTGTATGGGTTTCATGGTTCTTGATCTTCTGCATGCTTTGAATACTGCTAGGTATAGGGTTAGGTTATCCTTGCATACGCCTCTGTGTACTGATAGCTATGGCCTAAGCATTGATGCTTTGTTCTCGCAGTTGTTTATATGACATTCACCCCTAACCCACTCGCCTTCTGAGTGGTTTACATATTCATGCCTTCTAAAAAGGATGATGCTGTCAAGAATTACCCTCCTA
>JBNAWJ010000014.1:0-1723 GCA_049699795.1 Nitrososphaerales archaeon
GGATCTTTAAGCATAGCGATTATGAGACTCTATCTGGCAGATGATAACTACATTTGTCAAACTCATTAAACATATTTTGTAAGATTAACCTTTTATCTTCTTTAAAAAGGAAAGCAAAATTTTACATAACCAAAGCGAAGAACTAATCAGCTTTATTATTCTCATCAACACAATAACCACAGATAGGACAGCATCCATCATGACAATCGAAACAAACCCATTTATTACAATTTGGGCATAATTCGTACTTAGCCATATCATCCCCTTCTTCTATCTTGATTGTAATTGTATAGTAGCTATCATCCGATAGCTTTTACTATTCTCCTGATTAAAATCTTACCACTCGAAAATACTGTTTGACCATCCTTATAGTGGTAACAAATGTGCTACCTTCTGCTTTGTTGCAAAATTACGTGTTTCACGAGCATGACGAAGGACAGAACAATGAGAGAGCTTAGTTTTGCAATAAATCACTACCTTCAGAAAATTTAAATTACCTTTAACAGTAATACCAACTGATCTGTGTTCCATAAGGGATCACGGACAAAAGCGGTCGTCGTCCAGCCTGGTCTAGGACATCAAGCTCTTAAGAGCATGTAAGCCCTCCATCCCAAGGTGGATAGCTGGTAACCCGGGTTCAAATCCCGGCGACCGCACCTTTACAACGACAGATTGGAGAAATAATGCTAAGGGTTCCAAATCTTATGTCAAAACATTCATATGTCGTTATAGTAGTATCGCTAATGAATACAGGATTGCCCATATTTGTTGAGGTTGAACCGTCCCATTCCAAAGCTCCAAGCCGTAATTGCTGTTCAACATCGCCCAGAGAATTTTTACATTACCACTTTCTTTCAAGCTTTGCCAAAAGCCAGTTAGCCCCAGAATTAGCGATTTTTTAATTTGCTAGTCTTGTGCTCAAAGATACAAATCATAATAAATAAATCATGCTTATAAAAGGGAAAGCTAAGTATAAGAGAGGATTCAGAATGTCAAGGGCATCAAGGCTTAGAAGAAAAAGAGGATGGGACTGGGAAGATACTTTAGTGAAGAGATTAGATTCTTGCTACTCTTATGAAGCATATAGACTTGGAGGGGCGAGTGCTTTTCTCCCAGATATATTAGCCATTTCGAACAGGTTTGGTAAGCTAATGGTCATAGAGGCCAAATCAGGTACAACAGATTATCTGATGGTACCTAGAGAGCAAGTCGAAAGATCTCTAAAGTTTCTCGATAGTTTCAAACTTTATCCAAACAGGCATTTTGTACTTGCCTTCAAATTTTTGAGGAAGAGAAGGTTGAAAGGAGGAGGCTATGAGAAGAGGGAGTTAAGGGAATACTATAAAGAATTCAATCAGCAACTTAAAAGTGGTGAGAGAGCCCCAGATGTAATCTGCACCTATCAAGGAAACTTCTACATAATAAGTAAGGGCGTGAAGAAGTCTGTTGACTTACCTAACTTTAAGATGCCTTTTCTATGATCTCGACTCTTCTTGCATCCTTCCTTACCCATCTTACAGAAACAAGCCCCATTATCTCTAGACTCAACAGGGCTTTGTTCAAATCCTTCATGGTTATGTTAGAATCTTCCTTTCTCAATTCATTGAGCAGATCCAAATCTACGACATTTTTCTGTTGCTTTAGCCTCTCATAAATTATATTCTTTAGAGGGTATCTCAAATTCATGACCTATATAGAGAACCATTACGAATCTGTTTTTATA
>JBNAWJ010000015.1:0-3696 GCA_049699795.1 Nitrososphaerales archaeon
AGGACTACAATGGAACAATAAATTCGAAATTAGTAATTAAGCCACAAAGCAAAAATTGAGTAAAATGCATGAAGCAGAATTAGCAAATTACGTAAAAGAGTTAACTAATTTTATTCAAAAGAAGGATGAGGAAGGAAAGCTATCTGAAGTTAGTGCCGAGATAAATGCATTATCTCGTTTTCTTAAAGAAATTTCTTTAGTATATCTCATTCACTCTGATACAAATATAGGAAGATGCTGTGCTAGAGCTTTAAAGGATTATCTATCCCATAAAGGCATTCAGGTTTCTGAGCCTATAGAAGTTTATGGCTTGAACGATGCTAAAACCTTCCAGAAAGGTTTAGCAAACCTCATTAGAGAGATTGCAAAAATCATCCCAAAGCACAAATCTGTTAGGATATGTGCTACTGGGGGATTCAAGCCAGAGATCGCTATTGCATCGGTTCTTGGCTTCTTGGCTAGAACGTCGGTGTATTATATACATGAGAGCTTTAGAGAAGTAGTGCATCTGCCTCCTCTACCTCTGAAGTGGAAACTCGATGTAAAGAAGTATGGAAAAGTTATGGACGCTTTACTTAAGGCTGGGGAAATCGGCATACCTAAAGAGTCTTTCATAAAGGATTTTGGGCGTGAGGCTTATGATTCATTTATCCAGAATTGGCTCATTGAGGAATATAATGGAAATTGTAAGGTAACTGAGGTTACTAGTGCTATCTTGGAAGCAATAAGGCTTCTATCATAACAAATAACCAAAATAGGCAAAATTCACGAGGATTTCAATAGGACTAGTGTAGAATTGAAATGAACAAAAGATGATGATCAGATAAGAACTTATTGGAAGGAAATTTTTATATCATATCTAATAATAAAATTGCTAGATCTGATATGATTCCGCCTCCACCTGAGTTAGAACCATACATTCTCTATGTTGGTAAATCATTTATGGATAAAGCTAGGAAGGAGTTTGGTATTGGAGTTTTGGCTAGAAAACCATTATTGGAAATATTTCAAAAGCTGGGAATACAGTTCAATGAGATAGATAGGGATGAGGCTAAAAGACAGCTCGACTTAATAGCTCAAATTCCTAGTTTAACTATAAGCACATCGGATCTAATTAAGAATATTTCACTCGCATTATTCACACCAGCAGCTATATTTATGTCCTTCAAAAAGAAGATGGTCTTTAGAACAGGAATAGATCTTGGAGATAGCATAATCCTAGAGTTCTTATCAGAAATACCAAGGGCTTTTAGACCCTCACTAATCTACGATATATGGCTTATCATACCCAAAACCATAGAGGGAGCAAAAAGATCAAGAGAAATGATGAAAACAATAAAGAATAAAGTTGGAGAAGTACCGATAACAGATGAGGAATGGGGTCGAATGGAGCCTATTAGGACAGGCTTAGCCGAGACAGGAATAATAGGAACTTCTTATAACTTATGGCAAACGATATAGGATGAGAACAATATTATTCAGGAAAGAGTAAGCGTGGGCGAGTGTAAAGGAAAATTGTTACACAAATGCTTTGTTCCAATTGCTAGATTTGATACGCTTCCAGCTCTTTCGTTTACAAGCCGAACAGTGCATGCGTAAAGCTGTATCTAGGCAACAGACCGATCCATTTCAGCCATCTCTAGTTTATGGAATACTAAAGTGTTAAAAATATGCGGACAAAGAGTTCGTCCTACTTGTTCAAGGGCTTATCATATTCTTAAAAACCATTAATCCTTTCTTAACCCATGATTCGCTAAAAAGAAAGAGGGCTGAATGCGATTTAAGAAGAGGGATTTTAAGTTTCAGAAAACTTTATGAGAAAAGGCTTAAGTTCAAGGAATCTCCAATAAACAAATATGAAAATTGAAATTGGGAATTTGCCAAAAGGACTAAGGAAAAGAAGTTTAGAAGAAAAAATAGCTGAAATCTGCTAAATATAGTCTTTATGGCTATATTTGGCTCTTTTGTTAGAGGAGAACAAAAAAGCGATATCGATATAGCGATTGAGTTTGATAAAAATAAGGGAAAAAGCCCTTTCAAGTATAATAGCCTAGACCTTCAGCAGAGACGAGCCAGCAGATCGCTTTCATTCACAAATCACACTCGTAAAGAATATCTACGCCGTACCACGTTGTCTGGGCGTTGACTTGCGACACACTATATCCTCCTTACGTCTTGGTAGGGATTAAACATCTTTCGTGCGCAAAGATCTCTTTTTCTATGAACTGTGGTGTGACCTTTGAATCGCTCTTACCGCAAAATTCACATTTCAACAGAGGAAGCTCTTTTACGTGTCCTAGAGCATTCTTCACGTATTCAGGGATTTGGTCTTTTGCCGCTACGGTTCTAGGTGGAAGCTTTATAGTGGTTTTCTTTACGTGTAGAGGTCTTCCCCTGAAGAACGCATTTCCTTCATACTCGAAGAGCCAGACCAAATCTGTAATCATCATACTCAGACGTCTTACATACTCCATAATGAAAGGAATTATCCTGAAGTTTGCTTCGATATCGTCAAGGTTCGTAAAGCCAAAATACACATTACTCGTTAGAGACGGTTTTTCGTAGTAGCCTGGATGATAAAGACCGTAAGGATATGTGCGGAGGTACAGACCGCTCGACCTCTTTAAGGGTTCTGGCTCGTACCAACCATAACCATCGTGCCACTCTCTAAAGTAGTATTTCCTCCACTCTCCTGAGGAGTTCACTTCAGTTATCCACTCATACGTTCTCTTCTCAAGCTCGCAGGCAAGCTTTTTTATGGCTTTCTTCTCATTATTTGAAAGAGTCCTAGAGGGGCCACTAAAATTTAGAAAATTTGGTGGAAATAGAGCATCTTTTGTGCTCTCCGCAAAGTAATGTACGCTCGGCACGAGCAAGCTTTACACAAATCAAATATTTTAACGTTGCATCACACTCTAGACGTGGCAACTTAAGGTTTATTATCTTGCTTTTGCGTAGTTTCATCTATGTTTAGTGTTAGGAGTCTTGTTGAGGGCTTGAAGCTGTTTAAGAAGAATAAATTTCCTTTAGAGCTTAAGATTTTGGGTTTAGCTTTCTATATTCAGATGTCTTAGGAGGGTTGCTAGAGCATTATCTAAGGTACATAAAGTTTCTAAGACTGCTGTCTGGAAGTGGGTTAGGAAACTCAGCGAGAGGATGAGCATAAGCCCATCCAAGCTATTAGGAGGCTTATAGCTTTAGATGAGACATGTGTTAACGGTCTAGAGTACTATGTTTATGCTGTAATAGACGTGGACGAGATAATTTCCATGAAAGTTTACCATTCAAGAAACATCTTAGCCTCTGAGCTTTTCATACGTGAAGTCTTAAACTAATGTAAGCCGAAATTCGTTGATAATGCTTCATGGCTTAAGCAAGCTCCCAAAGAGTTGGGCTTAGAACATGAATCCTTTCGGAGAGAGAAGCCTAGTTGAATCGGTATGCTCATCGTTCAAGCAGAGGACTAGAGTATTCTTCAACAACATCAAACCCAAC
The DNA here is from genome assembly GCA_049699795.1 of Nitrososphaerales archaeon. GTDB lineage: Archaea > Thermoproteota > Nitrososphaeria > Nitrososphaerales > JACAEJ01 > JAVZMU01. The sequence continues at coordinate 3,496 of JBNAWJ010000015.1, forward strand.
AAATAGAAGCGAGAGGTTCAGAATGTCAATAGCATGCTGGAACAATAGAAACTATTCACCCTATACCACTTAAGATGGTGAGATTAAGTTGCCACTTCCAACCTAAATAAAGTTTAATATAATTACTTTCTCTCAGAGTTTTGTAATTTTTTGCTTTGTGGCTTAATTCCGACTTTTCGTACGCTATGTTCCGATTTTCGC
>JBNAWJ010000016.1:0-2025 GCA_049699795.1 Nitrososphaerales archaeon
CTAAAACAGAGAAGACGCTCAAACAATAAAGAATTAAGCCACAAAGCTAAATATTCATAATTTAAAGGCAAAGAAAAACTAGTAATTATAAACATAAAAAGTCCTAAGAACGAGAGAACCATTAGCAATAAAAGATCAAAACGATGATAGGTCTTTCCAAACATGAAAATCCTACCTTAGAATAGGCTTTTCAACTGGTTCATAATGCCCTGACTGGCCATGTATCTGTAGGTTCTTCTCTTCAATTTGTTCTTTGAGAATATGCCTTTTAACCTTCTATTAAAAGAACCATAAAAGTTTCGATAGCATTCATAAAGTTCCTCTTGCACTTCCTCTCTTGATAGATGCTCAGTAGGCATTATCGCATGAACCATATCATAATTCGACCAGTTTTTGTCTTCGATCCATCCATTCTGCTGGGCTTTCTCATATACTTCTGTCCCTGGAAAAGGCGTTAGTACCATGAATATCGCCAGATCAGGGTCTAGATCGTTCGTAAATTCCCTCATCTTTGCTATGGACTCGGCTGAATCATTTCTTTCTCCTATAATGAAGGTTGCTTGAGCGAATATATCATTCTCTTTCAGCAATTTTACTGCTTTCTTTGTGTCTTCAGGGTTTATACTTTTGTTAAAGGCATGAAGGGTTGAACTTCTATCACTCTCTGCACCAAAAAGTATCCAACAGTTTCCCGCCTTTCTCATTTTAGGTAGAAATTTTCTTTGCCTAACGATGTCATCACATCTGGCTTGAAAGAACCACATGATATCATCGGAAAGTCCTCTTCTAATTATCTCATCACATAAATCTTCCATAAGTTTGCTTATAGTAAGATTATCGTCTGTTAACCATAAAAATCTAATTCCATAATTCCGATAGCAGAATTCAATCTCATCAGCAATTCTCTTGGCAGATTTAGCCCTCCATCTACCATTCCAATGTTTCCATTGAGTGCAAAAGGTACAACGATATGGGCATCCTCTCGATCCCTCTATCAAACCGTACCTAGTTTTAGCGCCAGCCATCATAGTGAAGTGGTATCTATGAACAAAATCTTTAACAAAGTGATAGCCAGGGTATGGTAAATCATCTAAATTCTCAATTAAAGGCCTTTCAGGATTATTTATGATATTTCCATCATGCCTGAATGATATACCCTTTACCCGTGAAAAAGATTTCTTTTCTATTAATGAGTTGACCAACTCTACAAAAGTTTGCTCTCCTTCTCCACGAACTATTACATCGATCTCAGGATAGGCTTTTAAGCTCTCTTGAGCCATAACTGTGAAATGCTGACCCCCAACTACAGTCAGAGCATTAGGTCTGACCTTCTTTACTATGCTACAAGTTTGAGCGATAGTATAAGTGTTACAAGTTGAGAGCCCGCTACAAGCAACAACGTTAGGGTCAAAGGATTCTATGCGCCTTTCTAATCCCTTCCAATCCAGTCTTTCAGCTTGGCAGTCAAGTACTTCTATCTCTACTTCTTTGTTTTTACTTTCAAGAAAAGCAGCAAGTTGGAGGATTCCGTAAGGAGGTGGAAGATACTCCCCCATTATAAACCAAAATTCTTTAGGCGGCTCTACGAAAAGGATTCTCATCGCTGATCAACTTGAGCCTTATTTGATTTTTGCTACAATTACGAAGGAGGTTTCTTAACTCTTCGTCCTCCCCGCGAGTAAGAAATGATTCCACCTACGATGATCATAATCCCTATTAGAAAGAGGATTCCAGGCCAGAACAAGTTAAAGTACCATAGTATGGCAAGGCCTATTAGGAAAACACCAATGGCTATTAATCCCCAGAACTCTCCGCCACGCTCCCAGCCAAAGCATTCGTATCTAGGCCCCCTCCACTCCTCCCTTTTATACCCCGCTACTGAAGTTCCACACTTAGGGCAGAATTCTTCTCCTTCAGCTAATTGAGTACCACATTTTCTACAGTATGGCATTTACGCCCTTCTTATCTAAGTGAATATATAAGCTCTTTTAAATGCACAAAATTTATGAAGATTTTAGAATTTGA
>JBNAWJ010000017.1:0-1673 GCA_049699795.1 Nitrososphaerales archaeon
GAGGAGGATAACCTTGTTCAGGTACTGAGGAGGTGATTATTGCCCCACCCTAGATTTATTCCAATTTATGAGCTAAAGCCTTCGCACTTATACTTTGTAAGAGGTTCAACTCCGTCTGATCTTACCAAAAAAGTATCTTCACACTTCAAAGAGCCTGTTCCAGGGATCATCAAAGGAGCATGTATGAGAGCAAGGACCATGTTTTCAGAAACTTTGTACTGTCTTTGAGCAGATAGAATCGTTGTTATCGGATCTTCCTCTACCAAAAGACCTACTCCATGGGCAAAGCCTGTCAAATAATACTTCTCATAATCATATTTCTCAAGTATTTTCTTTATTTCATTCTCAACATCGATGAACTTTACTCCAGGCTTAACATTATCCTTTGCCTTTTCATATACATCATGTAAGGCTTCATGAACCTTCTTCACTTCTTCTGATGCTTTGCCAACAAATACAGTTCTTGTTATATTGCTATTGTATCCTATATAATCTGCAGAAACTACTACTGTAATTGCACAGTTGTTTCTAACCTTAACATCGTTACGAGGCTCTGCATGGGCCCTTGGATTCGGACCAGCGTTCACGTATACATGAGGAGATTCTGAACCTGCTTTCATCATGTCATATATGGCTTCAGCAGCAATATCGAGTTCACTAGCACCTATTGAAATAGAGTTCAAAGCTTTATCCAAACCTATCTCGGCAATCTTAGAAGCCTTCTTTATCATTTCAATTTCGTCGTAATCCTTTATCATTCTGAGATTCATTATCATGCCATGAACGTTGCGAACTTCTATCTTAGGGTTGAGAGTCTTAAAGAGTTCAAAAAAGGCTACATAAGAATCTCTCTCAACGCTATAATCAAAGCCAATTATTTTGTAATTGTGATCTCTTATCCATCCAGTAATGCCTCTCATTAAATCTTCAACCCTTCTATAGGTAACAACATCTTTTATCCAAGTCTTGCTGAGGAACTCTTCTGCCTCTTGTTCAATTACGAATGCTGTAGGCTCTCCTTCTATTGGTATCATTAAAGATGGTCTTAGCCACTTTATGCCAGTAAAATACATGAAGGAGGATAGAGTTCTTATATTTGAGGCTTCTATTTTGGACTCTTTCATAGATTCTTGGAACTTCTCCACTCTTTTTCTTAGAGCATATTTATTGAACATTTAGCCATCATCCATCTTAATCTAGGCTTTGCGTTAATAATAAACTAATCTGCTTTAAATATGCTCAAGTACCTAACGCTTCATAGTTTGACTTTAGACCAAGGTTGAGCGTTGTACCAAGCACGCAATCTTGCCAAAGCCGTGAGAAAATCTGCTACCGCAACTCTGACATAGTTTTCTGCTATTCCGCTGTCATCAATAAATCCTTTGACTTTAATTTTCTTCCCTCGTTGTCCTACAATTATCTTGTCCTGTGCTAACTTCATCACCAACTGAACATTACGAGGCCAGAACCCAGACTCTTCTCTTGTTTCAACAATCCCAAGTTTGATAAAAGGCTTCATTACCTGTGTGTGTTTAGCGTTGTTGGAATCAAATACAAGCGCTGGCATTGTGCCAGTGACGCCACTTTCGCTCAGATACTTGACTGCATAATCAAACTCAGCTATTGAAAAACAGTAGGATAGCACCCCCATAAAAGCCCAATGCATCTGCTCT
>JBNAWJ010000018.1:0-1985 GCA_049699795.1 Nitrososphaerales archaeon
ACCTCCACGACGGATCAGCAAAGCGTCCTTTAGCTATTTTTGCAATGAGTTCTAAGAGATATTAGTTTTTATAAGCAATAATGGAGCATTTAGTGCTGAATATGGACATAGAAGAAAAAATAAATCTAATCACTAGACCACCTACTGAGGAAATAGTCGCAATTGATGATCTTAGATCACTTTTAGAAAACGAGGAGCATCCAAAACATTACATAGGTTTCGAGATTTCAGGACTAATGCACATTGGAACTTTGTTAATATCGGGCTTCAAAATAAATGATTTCATTAAAGCAGGAATTAATTGCAGAGTGTTTTTGGCTGATTGGCATAGCTATATCAACAATAAATTTGGCGGAGATTGGGATAAGATAAAGATAGCATCTAAATATTATGAAGAAGCTTTCAAGTTCTTCTGTCCTGGAGTCGAGATAGTTCATGGATCAGAGCTATATCGTGGTAACGATGATTACTGGAAGAATCTAGTAAAATTCTCAAAGCATATAACATTAGCGAGAAACACTCGATGCTTAACGATAATGGGAAGGAGCAAGAAGGATAAGTTGGATTTCGCTCAGTACCTTTACCCTCCTATGCAGGCTATAGACATTAAGGCTATGGATATCGATATTGCTCATGCTGGAATGGATCAGCGTAAAGTCCATATGCTAACTCGAGAGGTATTCCCAAGGTTGGGATGGAAAGTACCAATAGCTATTCACCATAGCCTATTGCCAGGATTGTCTGAGCCTTCTCGTTTAGGGTTGGATGAAAATTCAAAGCTTGACATGATCTTCTCGAGCAAGATGAGCAAATCCAAGCCCTTTACTTGCATATTCATCCATGATGATGCTGATGAGATTGAGAAGAAAATACAAAAGGCATGGTGTCCAGAAGGCGTTACAGACTACAATCCAGTATTAGAAATAGCGAAGCAGATAATCTTCCATGAATTTAATGTTTTAGAAATCGATAGACCTGCCAAATTTGGTGGAAAAATAACCTTTGAAAATTATTATGAGTTAGAAAAAGCCTACAAGGAAAAGAAACTTCATCCAGCAGATCTGAAGGCAGAGGTGGCAAAGATTATTGATAAGATAATAGCCCCTATAAGGTCCTATTTTAAAAGCAAGAAGGACCTCTTGGAGGTCTTTAAATCTGCTGATATGACCTAATGGGGTTGTCAAGATAAGGCGAACAAAAATAGCAAAAATCACTAATGAATCTTTGAGATAGAATTTGGTCTATTTTTGTCTAAGCTTAAACTTGTTATTTTGACAATCCCTGACTTAATACAACAATAATCTTTATGCATGGTTCTTGATTTTTTAGCTCTTTGATTCTATTCTTCTAAGGAAGTAAAAAGTGTAGAAGGAGATGATGGTTACTGAAAGAAATATCTTCGTGGCAAAGACAAGGTTCCAAGGTATTTCAGGGTTAGGAAAAGGGGTGATGAGTACATCAGGATTTAGCTCGCCCAATATCTCACTAGCCCCCATTAGGCTCCCCCAGAGAGTGAAATTGAACAAAACCTCATACAAAGCCATGGCTCCTACAAAAAAAGCAATAAGCATGAACAATTGTCTTTTAAATTTAGAAAACTTTGAAATCATTTCCTTGTTCAGTTCGAGTAGGGAAAACCAGAAGACTATCACAGATGCCATAAACCAAGATATAGGCTTGGCATAAATTGGAAAGATCGTAGGAGGAGGGAACTCTGAATTGACGAAAGTCTCTCCGACAACTTTAATTCCATACATCATTGCAGTAACGATGCCATAAATTGTAACTGTAATTATGATGAAAAAGGAAACGAGGCAGACTATTTTATACATGGTTCTGATCTTGTCTTCTTCGTTTGGGAAGCTTATCAATCCCATATTTGTCTCTTGATGCTTTGTGAGTTTAGAATAAAAAACTTTGCTATTCCAATCTTGATACTGTCAAGAATTACCCTCCTGCCTTGAGGTAATTGTACCAAGCTGTAA
>JBNAWJ010000019.1:0-1555 GCA_049699795.1 Nitrososphaerales archaeon
GCTTGGTTCGGTGGTTATAGAGATAGGGATAATGGTGGCTTGGCTATTCTGATAGGGCTTGCAAGTATGGTCATATATTGGGTACTATCCCTCTTTGTACTAGGGTTGAGCAGATTGAGGGAATATTATGCAGATAGGCATAGCGTTGAGATAGTGGAGGACGGTTCTAGGAAATTATCTGAGGCTCTAGCTAAGATCGTTGATTATAGCGCAAAAATGAAATTTTACTCACATAAGCAGACGAGCGAATTTAATAGCTTTCGCTCCTTGTTCATAGCAGACCCAGAAAGGGCTGACAGAGATTATCAGGAGATGACAAGGCTTTCTGGATACTCGACAGATAGACAATTGGTTGAAAGAATACTCTCAAGAAAAGTTACAACAGCAGATAAGATACTGGAGTTATTTTCGACTCATCCTAACATTGTTAAGCGCCTCAAAGCTCTGCAAAGATTAAGTCAAAGTTTTTAAAGGATAAAAAGAACGTTTAAGAGGAAATCTTAATGATGCCATCCTCAGACGTCAAAAGAGAAATATTCAGCCTTTACAACAAAAAGCCGAGAGGTTGGCATGTCTTTATCAAGAAGGACCAAAGAGGATACTATGATACCATAATTACGCATGAAAAGGATATTTGGTTCATAAAAGAGGAACAGATCAATCCCTATGATTTGATCGGTTTCGGTTTTAAAGAGGAGATAGAAGATAAAGAGGCGTTAAAAAGCATAAGACCATACCAATTCGGCTTCAGACCTCTTTCTAAGAAGATAGTGGATGAAGTTATGGAATCCTTTAGCAATAACAAAAATGTGGATAGAATAATGAGTAAAATTATGAGAGAAAAGCCACTGCCAATTGATAGAATAAGGAGTAAGTTTATGGTCCAAGGACCTGTAATCTACCCTGCAAAGCCTATGGAACTAATATCAAATCAGAATGAGATAGACATGAAGCTTAGGACGGAATTGAACAAGCTTATTTACAAAAAGTATCCTCACTTGCTCACTACTTACCTTTGATTTTTATATCTTTGGACATGATCAACGCGTCTTCACCATCTAGATAATAGTTAGGAATAAAACCTACTTCTTCAAATCCTAATCTCCTGTAGAAGCCTATAGCTTCTTTATTGCTTACTCTCACTTGAAGCTCTACGTAATCGACATTTTTTGAGAGAAAATTTAAGCTTTCTTCCATCAGCCTGCTACCAATGCCCTTTCTTCTGAACTCGGGAAGAACAGCTATAGATACTATGTTACCTTTACCATTTCTCACAGACGAAATTACATAACCTATAATTCGCCCATTCTCCTCAGCAACATAAAAACCATCAGTCTTTCTCATCAGGAAGTAAAGAAAAGTGAAGTAATCGTATGGATGCCTGAAGCAAACCCTCTCGATCTGCAATACCCTGTCCAAGTCTTTTTCCTTGCATCTTCTTAAAATCAAATGATCATCAATAAAATTATAAATCTTCTATAATATTTCTTTTTAATTCTATGGGGCTTTGTAGAAAACCTCATTTCTTACTCTTCTCATAATATTGAGGGTGACA
>JBNAWJ010000020.1:0-2491 GCA_049699795.1 Nitrososphaerales archaeon
CCTTCTGGCCGAATGACAAATATTCTAGACAATTAACTAAAATGGGACACTACCAGAATTCTACTGAATAAAGTTATTTCAAGAATTATGCCGATAAATTCTATTGTCTCTTTGCTATCTCATCATCATTCTGAATTGATGCCAGGATAATCTTATTCATGAACATGAGTGTGGGCTTGGGAGAATACAAAAGTTTTAAAGATTAGTCATTCCTGACTTTCCCATAGTTTCAGTCGATCCATCTTTGCTTTTGTCCTGGCTCTTTGGAGCATGTTGTAAACAGTCTTATGAGTACTTCCTGATGCAAGCATATCTATTGCATCCAAAGCCAGTCTCGCCCCATCTATGCTTCCTATGATACTAACTGTATGGCCAAAGACAGAGATGTAAGCATCGGTTAACTCTTCTATGAACCTTCTTGACTTGCCTTCTAAGCCTATAATTCTTCCTTTTATACGCTCAAGAGAGCTTTGGGACTTTCCTGCATAATCTCTTAAATCAACCACTTGCAAAACCATATCTTCATTCAAGAGCTTAAAGGCTCTTTGTGGAGAAAATCCTCTCCCTATGGCTGTTATTATATCCACCGCTTTGAAAGGCTGTGATTTTGTTATATCTCCCTTCGAATCTATCCTAACTTCTCCATTCTTACTGTCTATAGATAGTTTTACATTGCATCTGAGCTCTATTTCATTCTTTACGACTCCGTTTTTCCCAACCAAGACTCCTATGCGATCCAATGATAGTCTCACAATCCTTTGGAAGCTCAAAGTCTAATCACCTTTTTTAGTAAATTTTCTAAAGGTTCCACCTTTAACCCCCGCTTAACGAAAAAACGGTTTATGTTGTTTAAGTCTTTTATCAGGAATTCTTTTGAGAGAGGATGCCTTATGTCTACAGCTGATCCAAAGTCGAAGAGGATGAGGCTCTTTCCATACTTAAATATGTTGTACTCAGACAAATCCGCATGAACTAAATTAGCGCTATTGTATAACTTATCTGTTAAGGATATTATCTTTTTATAATCGCTTTGCTTCACTTCAACTTCATTAAGAAGAGGAGCAGGCCAACCATCATCACCAATGAATTCCATTACGAGAACGTTTCTTTTTATGGCTAGAGGCTTTGGAACAGGTATCCCTGCTTGGTAAGCTGTCATGAGGTTCTTGTACTCCTTTTGTGCCCATATCTTGATTATATTGCTTAAGCCGCGCTTAACACTTTCAAAGCGGGGATCTCCAATTATATAAGGCAACCTCTTCTTGAATTCGGCTGTAACAGTTAGATATATCTTGACTGCAACAGAAGAGCCATCATCTCTCTCTCCCCAGTATATTCTTGCTTCTTTTCCTGAACTTACAACTCCGTTCAAACTTCTTAAAACTCCAATTTTAATAAGGTAATGAAGGGTCAATAAAGTAGGCTTGTCAAAGACCTCCTCCATGACTGCTGCTTCAGATGAACGATCCTTTGTGAGCATCCTGTCTCTTCTCTCCGTTGTGCGGAGCTTAAGCTCAAGCCTCTCTCTTTCTTTGTCATGAAGCTCGCTATCGTCTTTAGGCATAAAACCCCCTTCTTAGCTTGAGGAAAAGTTCAAGCTTTTTTCTCCCTTAATAACATATATTGCCATTATAAGTGCGTATAGTATGTTACCCTCTTAACCTTCTTTATTTCTGATTGAATAGATGTAGTGTGTTTTTTAACAAATTATTACTCATAATTCCTTCGGTATATAGTTATTGGCCTTCAACCAATCCACTTGAGCTAAAGTGTATCTCCAGAGCACATCGCATCTTTCGTCGCTCTTGAACTCCCATGGCGCTACTAATACCACATCGTTCTCTCTTACCCATATTCTTCGCTTTAATTTCCCCCTAATCCTTCCTAGCCTGGCCTTTCCATCTGTACACTTTATCATGAGGTGATCGCTACCCAAAAGTTTTATCACTCTCCCCAGTAGTTCACCTTTATCTGGAAGCACTAAATCTTTTAGTTCTTCTTCACTCAAGACTTTTCTTTTACCCATTTTTTATCACTTTGAGAATTCTTATCCTAACCAATGAATATATCTCTTGGTCAAGAATATATGCTTACCGTTTTATGACTCGGGGTTGTCAAGATAAGGCGAACAAAAATAGCAAAAATCACTAATGAATCTTTGAGATAGAATTTGGTCTATTTTGTCTAAGCTTAAACTCGTTATTTTGACAATCCCTATGACTCTTTAACAATTCTTAACTTAATCTAGATAGTTATTGATAATTATGGAATTAGATCACTCTGAAGATATAACTTCAAAATCAAAGGCTGATGTTGCTTTTGATACAGTTCCTAATAATTCAATAAGCATATTCCCCAAGTAGACCTTATCTACCCATGACAATTTTGGCTTAAACTTCACTTTAAATGATACCTCTTGTTCCAACTCGCACTCACTAATAGAGAGTTCTAAAACTGATCAGATTCTTAAACTTGTAGGTCTTCGTAATTC
>JBNAWJ010000021.1:0-54735 GCA_049699795.1 Nitrososphaerales archaeon
CATAAAACAAAAGATTAATGAAGCGAAAGATTAAAATTAAGCCACAAAGCTTAAAAAATATAGAAGGGATATGATGGGACTGTGATAGCGCCTCCCTATCTAGTCTCATATGCGATTACGAGAAAGTGTAATCTAAAATGCAAGCATTGCTATAGCGATGCCACGGATACACAGGCATATGATGAACTTTCTACAATAGAAGCAAAAGGACTCTTAGACGATATTGCAAAATGGGGTATAAAGCTTTTAATTTTTGATGGTGGCGAGCCTCTCTGTAGAGATGACTTCTTTGAGATTGCTAAGTATGCTTCAGAGAAGGGCATAAGAACCGTGGTAGGAAGTAATGGGGTTCTTATTGATATCGAGATGGCTAATAAAATGAAGGATGCTGGCATTCAAATGGTGCAAATTTCCATCGATGGTGCCAAGCCTGAAACTCATGACTCATTCCGTGGTGAGGATGGAGCCTTTTATAAAGCTATGTATGGAGTCAAGGCATGTAAAGAGGTAGGTCTGCCTTTTCAGTTTGGCATGGTTATTAGAAAGCAATCCCTTCCCGAAATTCCAGACATGCTCAGGTTAGCAGTTGAGAGTGGGGCAAGTGCTGCGGAGTTCTTCGACCTCGTGCAAGTTCCAAGAGTTAAACAAAATTGCCCTGAAGAAATCTTGAGTAGAGATGAAAGGAAAAGTATTATGGAATGGTTGGCTGAAGCCCAAAAAGAATACCCAATAGTAATTAGAGTACCAGGGTGCCCGATGTATCCTTTAATACTCAAGAAGAGAAGAATTCAGCCAAAACATTTCTCACTCCACGTACTGCAAAGAATCCCATATTATGATCGGGGATGTGCTGCTGGGATGCCTAATGGTTATATCACTATACTCCCAAACGGTGACGTAATACCATGTATGCTTCTACAGATAAGGTTGGGCAATATTAGAGAGAAAAATGTCATTAATATTTGGAATGAATCACCAATCTTATCAAAACTTCGATTGAGAAGCCTTTTAGAGGACAAGTGTGGAAGATGCTCTTATAGAGATATTTGCGCCGGATGCCGAGGCAGAGCCTACGAAGAAACAGGTAACATGCTAGCCTCAGATCCTGGATGCTGGCTTGCTTGACCTCTATCAGCTACCCTTTTCCGATAACCCGATATATAATCAAACTCTAAGCAGATTCGCTCTTTCAGATAGTATCATTGCTAATTTATTCTTATTGGCTATAGTTGCTTTTATTAGTTCATCAGAAATACTATGATGCTTTATCAAGAACTTTTCCTTATCGTGATTTAGCTTTATTACATCGTCTGATATTTCTCCGAGATTCTTAATATTTTCAGCAAAAAGTTTTAGATGTTTTGGCTCTCCTATTGCTATTAGGGCTATATCCATCTTGCCAGATTTCAGACCTAGAGTCTTTAATGCCCTTTCTATCTGAGAATCGCAAGCCGTTCTGACTATAATCTCTAGATCTAACTTTTTTGTGTAGGAGACTTTTCTATTGAATGCCATCCAAGATTGCTGCAAGATCATCTTCAAATGCTCATAACCAGCGATGAAATTTGCATCTAGAGCCTGAATAACAAGATTTGAGAATTTATCCCTTAAACTTCTTAAGAATTCATTAGGATCGTTTATAACCACTTCCTTAATTCCTAAAATTAATGATGATGTTTTATCATCAAGTTTGATGAAGCGCAATTTCTTCACGTTATATGATTATTTCCTTTAACCTCCATGAGTAATGGGTATTAAGGTGAGTTCGTCGCCCGATTTCACAACAGTGTCTTCTCGATTTAAAGCAGATATTTCTACACCATTGATTGCTATGAGCATAGTAAGGGGAGAAAACCTAGATTTGTTAGTATCTGATGATGTAATCAAGGCTAAGATGTCTTTGACCTTAATCTCGCTCTTGTCTATTTCTAACTCTGCTTTGCCCAACTCTTTTGCTAAATGCCCATAGGCTTTAACCCTGATCATTCTCTCTTAGATTAATCTAAAGGGATTTACAAGTTTTACTATTCTTAGCCTTTTTCTGCCGATGCCTCTTTAGAGATAGATTTACCTTCCTTCTTGATAAAGTCTGTTATATATCCAGCTATCTCATTCCTCAATTGCTTAGACCTAATTATAGCTACTCCACTCAAGATGGATTTGTTCTTTTCAAAGTCATTAGTGAATAAATTCCCATGTTTCTCTAATATCTGCATTGAAATGCGTTTGACACGATCCATTTATAAGCACCGAAGCGATCATTAGGTTAAAAGCTTCAAGTATATAGGTCTAAGGGTAGGTTACTTCAAGAGCAGGTAAAGCATAAAATTATGAATTTGCTTAAGAAATATTTCTGAACAAAGAATAATAAGACCAAACTAGATCGATTCAAAGGAATGAGCAGAGAAGTTCAATCTAAGCTAAAACCAACTTTAGGACTGCTTGATGCTACAGCCATAAATATAGGGGCAATCATCGGTGCAGGCATATTCGTTGTAACTGGTATTGCAGCGGGTTTGGCTGGATCAGCTCTAATAATTTCCATGCTGATAGCAACAGCGATTTCCTTTTTTACTGCGCTAAGCTTTGCAGAATTGGCTGAATGGTTACCCAATGAAGGGGGTGTTTACGATTTTGCGTATCGACTGATTTCTCCTTCGGTAGGTTTTTTGGCTGGATGGATGTGGATGTTATCCAATACCTTTGCAGGCGCTGCGGTATCTCTTGGATTCGCCTACTATTTCACAGCTTTATTCCCAAATCCATATGCTAACTGGATTGCAGCTTTCATCTGTATAGCCTTCACAGCCCTTAACTACTTCGGCGTTCGCCATTCAGCCACAGTAAACAATTTTCTTGTTGCAGCTAAGTTATCCATTCTAGCATTCTTCTTTATTTTTGGCATAGCATTCGTAAATGTAGAAAATTTCACCCCGTTCGCTCCTTTCAGAGTTGATGTGCTTTATGGTGCATATTACATTTTCTTCGCTTATAGCGGATTCGCGAGAGTAACTGTAGTGGCAGAAGAAGTTAAAGATGCCAAACGGAATGTCCCTCGAGCGATACTTCTTTCTCTGATCATATCCACAATAATTTACATACTTGTTGGTCTTGTGGCTGTTGGACTCGTAGGAGCTTCTGGACTTTCAAATTCTAATTCGCCTTTAACAGAAGCCATAAGCGCTACTGGAAGTGCAGCAGCAGTCTATATAGTCTCAGTAGGAGGTTTGATAGCAACAGCAACGGTTCTCCTTACTTCTGTTTTAGGAGTTTCAAGAATGGCATATGCCATGGCAAGAAAAAAGGACTTTCCACAAGCCTTGAGTAGATTGCATCAAAAATACAATACGCCCTATTATTCAGTCTGGATTGTAGGCATCTCTATGGCATTGCTTGTCTTGCTCATAGACCTCACAAGGGTTGTAGCTATAAGCACCTTTGCTATACTTTTCTATTATACTATTGCTAACATTTCTGCTTTAAGGTTGAAAGCTCAGGAGAAGTTATACCCAAAAGTTGTGCCAGTTTTGGGAATATTCACGTGTCTCATATTGTTAGTTCTCACTCTTTTTGTCTCGCCAGACGCGGGGGTTATAGGCGCTTTAGGTTTAATTGTAGGTGTAATTTACTATTTTGTCAAAAAAAGGTTTAGCCAGGAATAAAAAAGGCGGATAGCCTTTATTGTGTGGGAGTCACAAGCACTAAGAAGATCAGGTGGTAGTTTGGAGCGTTTTCTCCTCTAAGTGTGCCATCCACTCTGAACACTGTACCGTCTAAGAAGTGCGCTATTGCAATTCCATGTAGAACCAAAACGAACTCGTTCTCACCTTCAACCACGTCTCCTAAAGCTACGAACCTTCTACCGTTCATTGATGCTATTCCTTCCCAAGTCTCTGGAACCATCTGGTAAGTTGTCTCACCTATGTTTAGGCTTCCTTCTGTTACCTTGAAGATTCTTATCGTGTGATTTCTGACTTGTATAGGTTCACCGTATGGTATTATAGGGAATGCAATAGATGCACTAGAGACTTCTCCATTAAGTCTTGCTTCGCCCTTGATGGTGCTTACTTCGAATATATGATCTGTCTGCTCAGTATTGTTTGTTAAGGCTTGCATCTGTTCAAGATTGTTTGCTAAGGCTGGAATTACAAAGACAGATGCGCCTACTATTCCCACCAATACCAAGGCTATCGACGATAGTGCTAGCTTTTGCCTTCTGTTCATAAAATCACCTCTTTAAACTATAAAGTTGCCTAATAATTAGTCAGTTGCGGGACAATGTTAAGGAACTTTGTTAACTTACTCTTTCTGAAGTTCTCTGTCTATCTTCTCTTTCAAAGACATGTATTTTTTGAAGCGTTCATTCCATTTCGATAAGAATCTGTACTCTCTTAATCCTACGTATAACCATATCAAGGATGCTACAACTGTAAAAATAATGTAAATCGTGAAGATGATTCCAAAGACTGGCTCTCTTATCAACATTAGGCGTATTAAGGCTGGATGAAAAATGAAGACCAACGCCACTATTATTGCTATGGGAGCTATGATAAAGGAAGATATGCTCATTGCAATGAAAGTTAATCGAGCATCGTTCATATGGTATATTAAATCGTCTACAGTTTCTAACAGGCTCGTCCTCTCTTCATTCTTTTCATCTTTTTTCATTTCTACCACCTATTTTATCATCTATCTTAAGATAAATCATTTCCGAAACTAAGTTCATTGACTCTCACGCTTGCTCCTTGGGAACATGGGGTTAAATAAGCATGGATGTAGGGTCAGAAGTGAGTTTTTATTTGTAGATTAATGAGATTCGTTCTCAGAGTGGCATTAGTCTTCGTATATCGATTCCCGTTTTCCAGCATGAGTTATATATATTGTCTTCTGCCTTTTATCCACGTAAAAAATGACTCTATACGCCCCTAACCTTATTCTATACGTTCTTTCTATATCTTCGAGCTTTTCAACATCTAACTCTCTGAGAATTATGGGATAGTCAACAAGTTTTTCTATAGACTCCTTTATCTTATTCTTCAGCTTCTCATCCATAACGCTCTTTAAGAACTTGGCAACTCTTCTGTGTATAAGTACCTTATACTTAGACACTTTTAATTTCCTCTAAAGTCAAGTAATTACCACTTTTCATCTCGTTGATGGATTTTCTTATCTCTTCGATTTCTTTCTTGTTTAGCTTCACTTTTGGCAACTCTCTTACTATGATCTCTTCAATTAAGTCCTCTAAGAAATCAAGCCTCTCACTAATAGCTTTAACCTCTTTGTATATTGCTTCTAAGGTTACACTTTCCATGAACCTCACTAAGGTTGAATAGAATGAAGAATGAATTTAAGTTTTTGCACTCATGTCTTATTCAAATTAATCTCTTATCTTCTCCTTCTTGGGAACATAAGGTGTAAATAAGCATAGAGGTATGAGTGAAGGGTCTGTTCAAATAAGATTTTTGAACATCAAGTCTAAATCATCTTTGTTGTTATTTATGAATGGCAAGGGAGCTTATTTGAACAGTATCGATGATATTAAGCTCAAAGTTCTTGAATGAATTCATGACAGTAATAGTAACAGAAAGATAATTGCTAATACTATAAGCGTGCTCGTTATTGTCGTGAAGAAAGCTAGGGATAAGAAGTGAAAGGGCTTAACAGGAGCACCTTTATTCTCAATCTCTGAAACTCTTTCCTCTAGGTCTGCTATGATCTTACTCAACATTTCTACGTTGACTCTCTCTCTCACTTAACAGCAATTTTTGAATAATAAACTCCATTTGTTTTTTTGAGTATCGAGTTGAACCCTTTAAACCAACTGACCATCCATCCAGTCTATTATTAATCTTATCTTCCCGCATTTTCCCCCGAAGTTCAAAAAGCTAATGGTAATATAAGTTCTACTTCTATTGTTTATTTACCGATTCGCTATAGCCCACATATTATCTAGGATAGATTAGGTGTCATATTCTTCTATTTTTGCATTAAACAGTCAAGCTAAAGAAGGAAAGGCTGTCAAGCACATAAAGGAGCTTATTAAGAAAAGCACAAATTAAACTTTGGCAAATTTTGGTTATGGATGCACTTGTAACGCGAAAAATTAACATTATTATGGCAAATCTATGAGGGAAGCGGGTGAAATCTAAGAAATTTGCCAAACTTTAGCACAAATTCAACTATTTGTTAGTACTTTCTCTTAATAGAATTAAAGCCTAATGCTGATAAGCAATATTA
This sequence comes from Nitrososphaerales archaeon, assembly GCA_049699795.1. Classification (GTDB taxonomy): domain Archaea; phylum Thermoproteota; class Nitrososphaeria; order Nitrososphaerales; family JACAEJ01; genus JAVZMU01. The sequence continues at coordinate 6,238 of JBNAWJ010000021.1, forward strand.
GCCTATCTTAAATATAACCTCGATGAATTAGAAAATAGGTTAAAAGAATTAGAGGATGAAATCATTATTATACGCTCATATCTGATTAACAGTAGTTAGGTCTCTTAATACATCACGTGAGAAAGACTACAATCATCCGTATATGAGCGATATACACCACAGAGTTTAGCAGAGAAGAGACTGTTTAATGCACAAATAAAGGCCATCAAGAAGGTGCAATAAATAATCTTTTATCTTTGCTGTGCTGAATAACTACTTATTTCACATACTTATAGGTCTCCACCTATATGAAAGAACCTAGTTATTCAACACACCACTTATCTTTTCTTCCTTGGAAACATGGCTTCATAAGGCTCAAGAATCATCTTACAAAATTGCCTGCCCCTTTCCGTTACTTTATATTTGATTACTTTTTTACTTCCCCATTGCTCCTCAGTTTTGGCAATTAATCCCTTCTTCTCCATCTCATCGATTATTTCTTTATGCTTTTGAAGGTTCAAGCCACAATAGCTCAATAATGCTGTCTGGTTTAGAGTACCGTATTGGACCAACTTCAGTATTATATCCTTTCTTATGTATACTCTGTCACGGTACTCTTTAGTCGACATTAAGGCTAACTTGAATATACATACTTTAAGAATAATCTTTCGTTTAAAGTTTCATGTTCATGTATGATGATGAATTCTTCAAAATTAATTCAGCAGTTTCATAAAAGCTTAATTTTAGTACAAAGGATAAAGCGAAGACCACGCTGGGAAGAAAGGTTGGTAGAGCAGGTTTACCTTCAAAGCAGGCATACCTTACTGGACCATCCGTCTCTGTTAGTATCAAATCTTTTGAAGCCCTCTCAGCCAAATCCTTCGACTTTTTTGAATAGATTATAGTAGGTCCAAAGGATACGTAATAGCCTTTATCCATGGCTCTGTTCAATTGCTGATAATCGCCAGAGAACCAATGAAGCAATACTCCCTTCAGTTTATACGATGAAATTATGTCTATTACATCTTTTTGAGAGCCTCTTGAGTGAATGGAGACTGGTTTTTCAAGTTTTTCAGCAAATTCCAGCTGCTTTTCGAATACAGATATTTGCCTTTTATAGGCTTTTTCGTTTTGAGCGTATTTCCTATCCAATCCTATCTCTCCTATGCCATTTATGATATTCTTTTCTTTGTTCAAGAAGACTTCAAAATTTTCAGGACTCTCACTTTGAGCTGACCATGGATGTATGCCAACGAAAGATAGCAATTTATCATTAAGTGATTTAGATAATTCTAAAGTCCTTAGCGATGATTCTAAATCCATAGAGTTTGAAAGTAATATCATATTGGAGTTTTTCAAGAAATTTATTATGTAGGGTAGCTCTTTATCAAAGTCTGGGTCTGAAAGGTGTATGTGGGCATCGACTAGCTTTATTGCCATAGCAATTCATTGAGCTTATTTTAATCTTAATGATGTAAATAAAGTTAAATATGATTTAATTTTTGCATTAAAACATGAAAAAGACCTCTAATGTAGAGCTTGGATTGGCAGCTGTTTATCGCATAATAAAAAAAGCAGGAGCAGAAAGAGTTGGTGATGATGCCGCTGAAGAGCTAAGGGCTTCTCTTGAAGAGATTGGAGGATTATTGGCAAGGCAGGCTATAGAACTTGCTACTCATGCTGGTAGAAAGACAGTTAAGGCTTCAGACATAAAGTTGGCAGTAAAATCTTTGTTGAAGACCAGTCTTTGATAGCAAAAGTAAAGTATTGCCCTTAATTTATCAGTTTTAGCTCCGGTGGTGTAGTCCGGCCAAGCATAGCGGCCTCTCGAGTTGGCGGGGATTCATTACCTATAGCCGTTGACCCGGGTTCAAATCCCGGCCGGAGCATTAGATAGCCGTATTTTCGCTATAATGAACAATAGTTATGCATATAAAGAAAAAATTACATGTTTATTCGGAGGTAAAATTATGCCACCGCATTGTGATACTATGGATGGGCCTGTTGTTAAGGCTGCGAAAAGAGCTTTGGATACCGAGAATGTCAATCTCATCCTTCCTTGGGTGCCTAAAGAAGCTGAATACGATTTAAAGAAGGCTTTTGAAAAAACTCTACGTGTGAGAAAGCAAGGGAGGGAAGTTGCTGAACTTGCTGACTATTGGTTCTTCGAAACTGCTGTTCGTTTGCACAGAGAGGGAGAAGGAGCGCCTTATACTGGATTGAAGCTTGCAGGGCTTGACTGGGGTCCTGTAGTGCCAAAGGCAGAAAAAGCCATAGAGAAAGGAGGCCCAAAAGAAGTAATAGAATTTATTTCACATGCTGTTGAAGAGGAACTGCAAAAAGGTTCAAGCATGCTATGGCTTGGAAGAAGTATGATGAGAACAATGTAGATGCTGCAAGAGAGTATATCCAAGCAATGCTCGATTTTGTAATTATATTCACATAACTTATACACAAACATAAAAGGAGTTAGAGAGCACGGCGAAGAAAAGAAGGGGCATGAGCATTAACTCTAACTAAAAGGCTAGAACGGTTTAAATGAGAGAGCACAATACACAAGGCATAAAAATCGCTTTAATTTTTTACTGGTCATTCTGCAACTTGTAGCGCACTCTTTGACCAACATTTTAGTTTTAGGCGAAAGATAGACAAAGCGGAAATTTAGAATTCGCTAACCCTTCGACTCTTCTTCGCCTTTTAGCTTCTTCTTCATATCTTCTATCTCTTTTATTAGTTCATCAATGGTTATTCCCTCTGAAGTTACAGATTTCCTTCTTTCAAATCTTTTTTTGATTATATAGATACCACTTACTAAACCTATTGCTGACAAAGATATTATGATTAGCAACTGAACTTCTGGCTTTTGTAAGAATTCAACTATTATTATGAACCAATCTTTAGGAGGTGGTAATGGAGGTGGCGGTTGCACCCATGTCACATTTTGAATTAAAAGATGAGGCTGAGCAATCGAATATACACTTTGGCTCTCTGTAGACTCAATTTTAACATCGTCTGGCAAGTCTGCTATATCCACATTGTAGAAAATTTCTGGTTTAGTATTGCTCTCTACTATTATGCGAAGAGGGCGATTTAACCAATCTATTAATAAGTTTTCACTAGAACTAGCATTAACTCTTTTCATAGACCATAGGTACAAGGTACTGCTTTCTGAGTCGTATTCCAGACCGATCTGTTTTAATTCTGTCAAATTAAAAGCCCGCCACTCAGCAGGATAGTGCCAACCTTTTATGACTGGAGACACTAAAACTTCTACACGAGTTGGTTGAATCAGCTTTCCATCAGCCTTTATCTGAATAGATAATCCATTGACCATCTTTGAGTAATTTTCAGAATTCGTAATGTCTGCTCTCATTATCATCCAAGAATTTTCAGTGTATCCTTTCCAGATGTCAAATTGAATTTCTGAGTTTTGAGAATTTTCTGAGTTTTTGACCTCTAAGTCATAGGGCTTGTTTCTACCATAGTTGAGAGCGAGTATCGCATCCTCTAAGTCTTCCTTTTCACCCTTTAGATCCATTATGGGATCTTTCAATTCTTTTATACTTTGTTGTGTTGAAGAGGAGGCAGAAGCAAGACTGCCTGCTAGCTTGTAAAGACCTTGCTTGATTTGATCTAGAGATTTAATTGCAGAGCTTAACGCTCCTGATATTGGGGGATTCGTCTTGGATAACATTATGAGATATTGTTCTACGCCATCTATCGCATTTGCCATCTGCTTTAAAACGGAGCTTATGCCACTAAAGGCACCACTGAATCCAGATATTGCATTCGTGAAATTCTCCATCATACCTATCATCGTATCAATATTATCTATAGCTCTTTTCAGTTGCATCTCAACAAGAGAGGTATCTGAAGGTATCTGAATAGAAATTGGATCGATGACAACCTCTCCCCATGGTCCAACTTTCGATACTTTTGCTGAAATGGTGAAGTTGACTTGACATTCTTCAAGAAAAACATACCAAGTCATTACAGATTTGCCAGCTATAACAGAAGTAGAGTTGGTCTCTGGTTCTGTCTTCAAATTTGAGAAGTTATCTTCTGAAAAAGTTGCTGTAAATATGGATGCAACTGGAGGCAATACATTACCTTTGTTCGTGTAAAGCTCTTGAGAAGTATTATTCAGCATGAACTGAAGGGTTATTGTATCTGAGACATTTGCATTAATAATATATAGCTCTCCTAATTTTTTCATCTTTGCTGGCTCTCCGTTTATCAATATCTTCTCATCCACTTTTACTGGTATCTCTTTCAAACTATCGGCGAGATACTGGTACTTTATCATAACACTAGGTCCTATCGTTACACCCTTCCATATAATTTGAGTAAGGCTTCCAAAAGTTTTAACTTCATTAGGATTTGGAGTACCATAGAGCATGCTTAAAGTTGAGGCATTTATCGAGTCTATGCGGTCTATTATATCAACAGTGAAGCTTTGAGAGCTATTGTTATAGATTTCGAACGAAGTGCTTATCACTTTTGATGTTAAATTGCCCAAAGGTGAATACTTTGCCTCTATCACCTCACTCTTTTTGACCAAGAGTTTAGGCTCTACGCTATTATCATCTTGTGAAGAAGATGCTTGTGAAATTTGAATGGGAACTATAAATATCGTAGAAAATAAAATCATGAAGAGTAGGATTGATGTGATTCTTCTCATTTCGATCTTCTCTCTATATATTCTTCTTGTATTGCTTTTTTCAGTCTTTCTAACCGCTTCTCATATCCTAACTTTGCTTGAATATAGGATTCTTTATTTAATTTCATCTTTTTAGCTTCAAGGTTTTTTATCGAGACTTCTAACCATTTGAGTTCAGATAAGAGCATCTGCCGACGCTCATCTGCCAAGATATTGGAAGAAGGATTTATGGTCAGTTTTGGTGGTTCTGGAATTATTTGCCCATCGAGCATGTATAGGATTCTTTCTGATATTTGAGCTATATCAGGGTCATGAGTGACTATTATGAAAGTTTGTCCTAAGGTCTCATTCAAGCTTTTTATGAGGCGTATTATCTTCCAGCCTGTCTCTCTATCAACGTTTCCAGTAGGCTCGTCTGCTAGGATTATCGAAGGCTCGTTGGCTAGAGCGCGAGCTATTGCTACTCTCTGTTGCTCCCCCCCGCTCATTTGAGTGGGTCTATGGTGCAATCTATGCTCAAGCCCAACTAAACGAAGAAGTTCTATAGCTCTCTCTTTTATTTCAGAATTAGAGAACCTTCCTGTAAATATCATTGGAATCTGAACATTTTCCAAAGCTGTTAACAATGGCACTAAATTGAAAAATTGAAAGATAAAACCAATCTTCTCACGTCTTATGCGGGCTAGCTCTCCCTCACTCATGTGGGTAATATCGATTCCATCTATGATGACTTGACCATCTGTTGGGCTGTCGAGTCCACCAATGATATTCAGGAGGGTTGTCTTGCCACAGCCAGATGGACCCATAATAGATACAAACTTTCCTCTTTTTATGGTTAAATTGATGCTACGAAGGGCATCCACTTTTATGTTGTCGCCAAGATTATACGTTTTGACCACGTTTCGAAGTTCGACCACATTACTCATATCTTAAAGCCTCCACAGGTCTTACGTTCGCTGCTTTCCAAGATGGGTAAAAGCCTGCAATACTTCCAACAGCTAATGCTGCCATCAATCCTAATGCTAGTATTTGCGGAGAGATGAGCAAAGGAACTATTATGTTAAGTCCGAGAGTCTTTACAAACCATTGTATGAGATAGACACCACCAAGCCCGAATATACAGCCAAAAACGCCCCCAATGAGGCTGATAAGCAAAGCTTCTGAGAGAAAGATGATAAGAACATGCCATCTCTCACCCCCAACAGCCTTCAGCATCCCTATCTCTCTCCTTCTCTCATGAACAGACATCATGATCGTATTCATGATTCCTAAAGCACCTACCATTAGACTTATTGAGGCTAAGCCAAGGAGGACTCCATCTACAGTACTCATGATCCGGTTTATTTTGCTCATTATCTCCTCTTGACTTAATATGTTGGCATCAGGAAACATCTGCTTAAGAATAGCTTCAACTTGCTCTCCTTGATTAGGATCGTCAAGTCTTATTAGAATTGAAGAGACACGGTCTGGTGTATTAAAGAAATCTTGAGCAGCATCGAGGGTTATAAAACAACCTATGCTTACAAACGGTCCAAAACCAGCCATAGGACGTATAATCCCAATAACTTTGAAGGTTTTCCCAACTGCTCCTGCTTGAGTGCCAAAGGTTACTGTATCATTGACTTTTACACCTAGATCTGATGCGATTGTGGTATCTAGGACTACTGCATCATCATCTCCTTGTCTTAACCCTCTTCCATCCTCAAGGGTTACCTGATATACTTCACTTGCCTGTACTGGGTCGATGCCTACTACCGTGTATGGTTTATTGCTTATGTAAACCATCGACATTACTATAGGTATGGATTTATTTACTCCTGGCACTTGTGATACATAAGATTGAACGTGCTCAGGTATATCTATGCCGTAAGTGCCACTGTTTATGATAATACCTGCTCCAAGCATCTCATTCAGCGTAGTTTCAACTTGAGATCGCATCCCAATACCCAAAGTCATCAAGGAAACAACAGCAGAGATGCCTATGATGATTCCTAGTATTGTGAGGGCTGATCTGAACTTCCTACGAGTGATGCTTCGCCTAGCCATAGTGAAGGCGAATCTGGCTGTCCTAAACATTTTCTTACCTTTTAATATGTTGCTCCCCTATATATAGCAAACTTATATAAATATCGATTTACTATTTTGGCAAGGCACTGGGAAAATGATCCTCGAGTCAGAAGAAATAGCATCTCTCTGGAGTAGGCAGATGCAGAAAGGTTACCTGAAACTTGCAGCATTATTTGCGTTGACGAGAGGACCATTACATGGATATAAGATGATGAAGCTTATAAAAGAGTTAACATTGGGTGTGATAACGCCCACAACAGGAGGGCTTTATCCTGCCCTTAAAGAACTGGAGGAGGAAGGGATAATAAAAGGGGAGTGGAGGGCTGAGGAGAGGAAGAAGGTTTACGAGATAACGGATAAAGGTAAAGATGTGTTTAAAAAAGCAGTGGAAAAACATTTTGAGTTAGTTTCATTTACTAGAAACTGGATATCGAAGGAGCTTGCAGAACTGAAGATTATAGAAGGAGTGGATCAACCTTTGGGAGTGATGCCAGCCATTAGAGTTCTACTTTTGAATGAAGAAGCATCAATCAAAGAGAAGATAGAAGCATTAGAGAAGCTCAAGGCAGAGTTTCAGCGATTGGCGATTTTATTTAACGAAATGACAAGCCATATAGATGATAGGATAAAAGCGTTAAAATCTGATGAGCAAAAATAACCTTATTAAGTCATATCACAATTTTTAATCAATTTCTTTATTCTCATCATATCTTCATAGATTTTAGATTTCAAACTTGCATTATAAAGAACTGCTGCGGGATGATAAGTGCAGAAGTAAGTTTGATAATCTCTTTCTATAGCCTTGCCTCTCAACTTGCTTATGGATGCTTTCTTGAAAAAGGTTTGTAAGGCTATGTTTCCCAATAGGCATATCACTTTCGGCTTTATCACGTCTATCTGACTTTTCAAGTAAGGATTACAAGTTTTTATTTCTTGTAAAGTTGGTATGCGATTACTAGGAGGTCTGCACTTAACTACGCTCGTTATGAACAAATCCTTTCTGTCAAGGTTTGCAAATCTTAAAGCATTATCAAGAATCTTCCCAGCCCTACCTACAAAGGGTCTTCCTTGCTTATCCTCTTCTACTCCTGGCGCTTCTCCTATCAGCATCAATTTAGCCTTGCTTGAACCTTCGCCTGGAACAGTATTTTTTCTACTCTTATGTAAAGGGCAGAGCTTACATGTTTTGATTTCTTCAGCTATCTCATTAAGTGACAAGTTCTATCTCTTCTTAATAAGATAATTTTGTTGTAAATTTTATCTACTTAATATGCAACCTAGGTCTGCCGACTTTACCATTTGAGAGTATCTCAAAAGATAGCCAGATTTGACTTTAGGCTCAGGCTGCTTCCAACGCTTTAAGCGATCATTTATTTCTTCCTTTGATAGTTTTACTTCTAAAAGGCGTTTTGGTATATCTATCTCTATAATATCGCCATTCTTTAAAACTGCTATAGGCCCTCCTTCAAAAGCCTCAGGAGATACATGCCCTATACACGGTCCTCTAGTGCCACCAGAGAATCTGCCATCAGTTATCAATGCAACTGAATCGCTCAAACCCATACCTACTATGGCTGATGTAGGAGAAAGCATCTCCCTCATGCCCGGTCCACCTTTGGGTCCTTCATAACGAATGACTATCACTTTACCCTCTATTTTTTCATTAAAGATGGTCTTTATGCAACTCTCTTCAGAGTCAAAAACCATTGCTGGTCCCTTGAAGTGTAAGTTTTCTTTCGATACGGCCGCAGTCTTTATCACAGCACCTTTGGGAGCAAGATTTCCTCTCAAAATTGCTATCCCTCCCTCTTTGTGAATAGGCTTACTTGTGGGTCGAATCACTTTATCGTCTAAAACCTTTGCATTCTCTATATTCTCGCCGATACTCTTCCCAGTAACAGTAATGGCATCAAGATGTAAGAATTCATGTATATTTTTCATCACAGCAGGAATTCCACCAGCTCTATTAAGGTCTTCTAACATGTAAGAACCACTGGGATAAACGTCACATATATGAGGAATTCTCCTACTTATTTCGTCAAAGGTTGATAAATTCAAGTCTATCCCAGCTTCTTTGGCTATGGCTGTCAGATGCAAAACAGTATTCGTCGATCCCCCTAGAGCCATATCTACGGCAATAGCGTTATCAAAGGCGTCTTTCGTCATTATTTTTGATGGTTTAAGATCATCGTAGATCATGTCAACGATCCTCTCCCCAGAGTTCTTGGCAATTCTGATTTTTGATGAATCTATAGCAAGTGAAGTGGCGCAATATGGTAAGGACATGCCCATAGCTTCAGTTATGCAAGCCATGGTATTGGCTGTAAACAGACCACTACAAGAGCCACAAGAAGGGCAGGCTACATCCTCCAGCTCCTTAAGCTCGTTTTCATCCATTTTCCCAGCTTTTACATTACCAATAGCTTCAAAGATGTTGATTAGACCGACCTTTTTACCTTTGTAAAAGCCTGCAAGCATAGGTCCTCCAGTAACGAAGATAGAAGGAATGTCAAGTCTAGCAGCAGCCATCAGCATCCCTGGTGTTATCTTGTCACAGTTCGTTATCATCACCATGCCATCGAATCTATGGGCTTGAATCATAAGCTCTATAGAATCAGCTATCACTTCTCTGGAAGGAAGGGAGTACTTCATACCCTCATGACCCATAGTTAATCCATCACAAATAGCAATGGTGTTGAACTCAAATGGTACGCCTCCTGCCATTTGAACACCAGATTTGACAGCATCGGCTATCATGTTCAAGTGAACATGTCCTGGCACTATGGATGTGTAGCTATTGACTACTGCTACAAAGGGTTTTTTCAGATCTTCATCGGTAACCCCTAATGCCTTTAGGAGAGATCTGTGAGGGGCTCTCTCTATTCCATATTTTATAGCATCACTTCTCATTTTTCTTGGCATATTAATGATGATATTAATTAAAGAACTTATATAAATGTGGGTTAAGTGCTATTGTTCTCTATTTTCTTTATGCGCTTCTTTTGGATAAAATACATTATTATTCCTACCAAGAACCATAAGCTCCCTAGCAACCTTCCTACTTCATGAGTGCCTACTACTATTAGCCATACAAAGAGACAAGAGATAAATCCAAAGAATGGGAGTATAGGGAGTAAATACTTCTTCTCTCCTCTTCTTATAGTGATGTTCAAAGGAACTTTCCACGCCCTTTCAGAATTATCTTTAAACCTTAGTGCTATTGTTGATAAATTAACATACATATATGAAATTAAGGCTCCAAAGTTGTATAGAGATGCAATTAATGATAAAAGATGAATACCTTCAAGACCAGTATTTATGAGTATAAGAAGGCATGCTATGAGTGAGAAAAGCGTTATGGTTATGTATGGAGTATAATATTTGCTATGTATCCTTGCAAAGCTTTTTGGGAAGAGTCTTAACCTTCCCATGGAAAAAGTCACCCTTGAGACGCCTATTACTCCTGTATTTGTTGATACATAGCAAATTGCAAAGCCCATAAATCCGACCCATATAGCTAACAATCCTCCTATGAAAGGAAGAGTTTTTGCTAGAGTAGTAAGGGGGCTCTGAGAAGCTTCTCCAATTATGGATGGAGGTAATAATGTCACTGAAAGTAACGAGACCGAAACCGTGGCGACTACTATAGAAACTATGGTCCACTTTGTCGCTTTAGGTATAATCTTTGTCGGGTTCTTTGTCTCCTCGGCAGCTTGAGAAATCGATTCTATACCTATATAAGAGACCATGGCTAGAGAAGTAGCATACATAAAGCTATCCCAACTCGGGCTAGTGCCTATCTTACCCAGATCCGCGATCCATCTTTCAACCCCACCATTGGCTATGACCGTTGGGAGACCGAATATTAGAAACAGTGCAACAGTTGCCAAGTCAAGAGTTACAAAAATTACGTTAAAGCGTGAAGACCATTTGATACCGATTATATTCAATATTATCAGCCCTAGGATAAGTATTATCGCCATAAAGCCATAGTAAGGGGACTGAAGAAGTACGTTTGTACCAAAAAGGATCTGAACTAAATAGCTAAGATAGCCCACAGACGCCAAAGAAAAGAGGGCTATATCTATAGTGTAATCGAGCATAAGCCCCCAGCCTGCCAAGAATCCATGGAAATTGCCAAAAGCCTTCATCGAGAAAAATTGAGCGCCCCCAGCTACAGGATATGTAGATGCTAATTCAGCGTAACATAAGCCAGTTATTATGTATGTTATTGATGCTAAAAGGAAGGCTAATGGAGCAGCACTGCCAGCATAGAAGGCTATTAATCCTATCGCTATGTATATATCAGCACCTATGTCTGCGTAGCCCATGCTGAAGGCAGAGTAGGTTCCTATTACCCTTTTCAGAGCGACCCTACTGTCATCTTTACTCAAACTATCACCATTTTAAAAGGGTAAATAATAAACGATTGGAAACACTGTTATAGACAACAGCCTCCTTCTAACGGGGCTCTAAAATCTAGCTATAAAGCGATTCTTTTTGCTGGGAAGACCACTAATGTAATGCATGGGGCTCTTCTAATGATAGCATACTCGTCTTTTGTCATTATAGGACCAAGCCTACTAGGTTTATTGCTCTCCATGATGATCATGTCCGCCTTAGTTTCTTTCGCATAGTTTGCTACATCAACACCTACATCCCTAACAGCTAAGAGCTTTGGGCTGAAGAGCCTACCTAAAGAGCCTATAGCAACAGCTATCTTTTGAGAAAAAGTAGCCTCTACTTTATGAAAGAACTTTGTTGATTCTATGGCATCCATCGATGTTGTTAAAGGTATATTCACTACTCTTGCAACTAACAACTCATAATCAGGTATAGAGGCAGAACTTGTTAAAGCAGCTGCAATGATGAGAGGGGCTGGAGTGAATCCGTCTTTTAAGATCGGGATCACTATCTCCTTTATCTGTCTTGGAATGCTCATGCCTGTTCTTGGTGTTTCCACAAGTACTACATCACATTCTGCCTTTCTAGCAACGCGATCAGAGATTCTTCCAAAAAACTCTCTAAAAAAGCCTTCTTTATATGCTGACATGACTACAGCTTGGCACCTATACTCTTTTGCTGCAAAAGCTATTTCGTCTGAAATCTTTGCAATATCCTTTGAAGAGACCAAAGTTTGTGTCTCCTTAATTTCGTAATTTACGTTAAAGCAAGTTGCAAATTCGTCGACGCTTTTCAAAGTTTTTTCTCTTACAGATTTATCACTCACCTCAGTTTTTACGTGAAAGACAATGACCTTCGAGCCTGAATACTCTGCTAAATAGAAGGCTGTATTGATAGAGTTCCACTCACGGTGCTCATAGGCAAGAGGGAGAAGGATAGGCGAGTTGCCCCAACTCCATTCAATCTTGTCTTTCAACTTTGCAGGCTTGCTCATTCTCATCATTGAGATTTGATAATATTAAACTCCATATATGCTTTCCTTCTTTCGCTGAAAGATATATAAAAAGAGTCAAATTACCAAAGGATGATGGAATCCTTCGTCAAATACCCAAAAGATATTCCTTGGCAAAGGATGGAAGAAATAGTCTCTTGTGATCTTTGTAAAAGGAGCATTAGAAGACTTGACGGGATCTACATAGGTGCAGGCTTATATTTGTGTAGGAAATGCTACGACGAATGGAGATAGCATAAGGTACATCCAACAGAAAACTATCACTTTTGTAATTAAAACTTCAAAAGTCGTAACCCGTGCTCTATTTACGTCAATTGCCCTAGATATTTGCGCTTAGGCGGATTGGGGTTGTCAAGATAAGGCGGATAAAAATAGACAAAAATTACTAATGAATCTTTGAGATAGAATTTGGTCTATTTTTGTCTAAGCTTAAACTCGTTATTTTGACAATCCCGGCGGACGATACTGTCAAGTTAAGCGCTAACTCATATAAAGAAAGTATGTAGCTTACTGTCTTAACTTGACATTATCCGGCGGACTCACCAATATGTTTATTAATTGCAATCTACCCTCTACCACAAGACGATCTATGGAGGACGTTGAGATCGATTACAAATACCAACGAAGTGTTCTTAGTCTAGAGGTTTTACTGAAAGTAGTTCTTTTGTCCTCCGTTGTCTTGCAATGAGCCTACTTGCGCTCCTTGCTTGTAGGTCTCTTTTAGGAGGATATGATCATGGTTAAAATGTCTGGGTCTCATGCCCTCGTTGAAGCTTTATACAAAGAGAAAGTAGATGTTATATTCGGCTTACCAGGCGGGGCTATAATGCCAGTTTATGATGTACTTCGAGACTCAAAGATAAGGCACATTCTTGTTAGGCATGAGCAATCAGCAGCACACATGGCAGAGGGTTACGCTAGAGCGAGTGGTAAAGTAGGAGTTTGCATGGCAACTTCAGGTCCTGGTGCTACCAACTTAGTAACAGGGATAGCGAATGCTTACATGGATTCTTCTCCAATAATTGCCATAACAGGCCAAGTCCCAAGGGCGATGATAGGTAAAGACGCCTTTCAAGAGACAGATATAATAGGGATAACAACTCCCATAACCAAGTACAATTTTCAACCAAGGCATGCTTCTGAAATCCCTGAAACTGTAAAGATGGCCTTTCAAATAGCCTCAACGGGAAGACCTGGTCCAGTAGTAATAGACCTTCCAAAAGATGTGCAGACAGAAGTTGCCGACATGGATTTTCCAGAGAAGATTGAAATTAGAGGCTATAAGCCCAATATATCACCTCATCCACTTCAAATCGAAAAAGCTACAGAGTTACTCACGAAAGCTGAAAGGCCCTTTATATTGGCAGGAGGAGGAGTTATAATTTCCAATGCCTCACAAAATCTACAGGCTATATCCGAGCTTCTATTGGCTCCTGTTGCAACAACTTTTATGGGTAAAGGTTGCTTCCCTGAGAACCATCCACTATCTCTCGGGGTCATAGGCATGCATGGTACACTTGAGGCGAACAAATCAATCCTTGAAGCTGATGTTTTATTAGCTGTAGGTACGAGGTTCTCAGATAGGTCTACTGGTAAGATAGACGAGTTCTGCCCTGATGCAAAGATAATACAAATCGATATAGACCCTTCAGAAATAGGAAAGAATAGAGCAATAGACGTGCCTATAGTTGGTGATGTGGGCAAGACTCTTATCGGATTACATGATTCATTGTCAAAACGTTTAGAGAAAAAGGAGAGTAGTCTTTGGTCAAAAAGGATTCAGCAGATAAAAGAAGAGTTAAAGGATAAAGTGAAGATTAATCAAGAGAAGGATTTGGTGCCTCAGAAAGTTTTAAAGGAGTTGAGAGAGATGTTGCCAATTGATGCCATAGTAACTACAGAAGTAGGCCAGAATCAGATGTGGGCTTCATTATACTTTAAGGTCTACAAGCCTCGAACCTTCATAAGCTCAGGAGGTTTAGGAACTATGGGCTTTGGCTTCCCAGCTGCCATAGGAGTGAAAGTTGCTAGACCCGATGTCCCAGTTTTTGATATAGCTGGCGATGGTAGCTTTACTATGACTGCCAATTCTCTTGCCACATCTGTCTCTGAAAATATACCTGTCACAGTGGTTATCCTAAACAATTCAATGCTGGGCATGGTAGCTCAATGGCAAAGATTGTTTTACAATAGAAGGTATTCAGCAGTCGAGCTAGGAGAATACCCCGATTTTGTAAAACTGGCTGAAGCCTTCGGAGCCCAAGGCTTTCGTGTTGATTCTATTGATGAGTTCAAAAAGGCTGTAAAGCAGGCATTAGAAAGTCATGTGACAACGGTCATAGACGTTCCTATACCTCCTGAGGAGAATGTCTTCCCTATGATACCAGCAGGAAAAGGACTTAGGGAGATAATCTATTGAGGTGATAACTTTGGGAGGGAAAGAAGAAAAAAATTATATTATATCAACGATAGTTGAAAATAAGCCAGGAGTTCTTTATAGAGCATCAAATATGTTCAGAAAAAGAGCGTTTAATATTGATAGTATATCGGTTGGACCTACAGAACGTAAAGACCTGGCTCGAATGACTATAACCATAAATGGAGATGAACCAACTGTTGAGCAGTTGGTTAAGCAGTTGGGCAAACTTATAGATGTAATTAAAATTAGTGTGTTAAATCCACAGAACACTGTAATGAGAGAATTAGCCCTTATTAAGCTCCATGTAGCGGATGCAAAAGCTAGATCTGATATAATAAATTATGTTAACATATTCAGAGGTAGGATAGTAGATGTTTCAATAGGGTCGATGATGATAGAAATTACTGGAACTCCTGACAAAATAGATGCCTTCTTAACTCTGGCAACAACTTTCGGCATAAAGGAAATAGCCAGGACTGGTATAACGGCCTTGGTTAGAGGTTGAGAAAATGGCCAAGATATATTATGATGCTGATGCTGATTTAGGAGTTTTAAAAGGAAAGAAGATAGCGGTTATAGGTTATGGTAGTCAAGGAAGAGCCCAAGCCTTGAATATGAGAGATTCAGGTCTAGATGTGTTGTTAGGGTTAAGGCCTGATGGAGCTTCATGGAGTAAAGCGAAGGCTGATGGTTTTCAACCATACACAATAGCCGAAGCAGCAGAAAAAGGAGATATAATTCACATGTTGATTCCCGATCTTGAACAGCCTGTTGTGTATAAATCTCAGATAGCTAAATTTATGAAGAAGGGAAAGGCCATAGGTTTCTCTCATGGATTTAACATTCATTTTAAGCAAATAGTCCCTCCTCCTTATACTGATGTGATAATGGTGGCACCTAAGGGTCCTGGAAAGGGCCTTAGAGATGCGTATGTAAGTGGCTTTGGTATTCCAGCTTTGATTGCTGTTGCTCAAAATTATTCAGGAAAAGGAAAGGACATCGCTCTAGCCATGAGTAAAGCCATGGGTTGCACAAGGGCAGGTGTTTTAGAAACGACCTTCAAGGAAGAGACTGAAACCGATCTATTCGGTGAGCAGGCAGTCTTGGTTGGTGGGCTCATAGCTCTGATCAAGAAAGGATTTGAAGTTCTTGTTGAGGAAGGCTATCAGCCAGAGTTGGCATATTTTGAGGTCTGTAACGAAATGAAGTTGATCATGGATTTGGTCTATAATAGCGGTTTCACTGGTATGCTGAAGATAGTATCTGATACTGCAAAGTATGGAGGACTAACGGTAGGCCCAAAGGTTATTGATGAATATGTTAGAGAGAATATGAAGAAGATTTTGAAGGATATTCAAAATGGAAATTTTGCTAAAGACTGGACTGGTAAACCTGAAGAGAGTAGAAAGAAGCTAAACTCTTTGATGAAAGAAATATCTGATCATAAGATAGAGGAAGTTGGAAGGCTCATAAGAAAGATGGCAGGAATAGAAAAATGAGCTCTGAAGATTACATCAAGATATTTGATACAACTTTAAGAGATGGGGAGCAGACTCCAGGGGTATCTCTTACACCAGAAGAAAAGTTAGAGATAGCTCGTCAGCTCGATAAGCTCGGCGTAGATACTATAGAGGCAGGCTTTCCCATAGCTTCTAAAGGAGAGATGGAGGCTATCAAGCTCATTGTCAAAGAAGGATTGAATGCAGAAATATGTGGATTGGCAAGAGTGAATAAAAGTGATATAGATGCTGCATTGAGTTGTGGAGTTGGATGCATTCATGTATTTATAGCAACATCTGACATTCATCTAAATTATAAGCTTAAGCTGACTCGTGAACAAGCCCTACAGAAAGCCATAGAAGGCGTTGAATATGCCAAGAGCTACGGTGTTCAAGTTGAATTCTCGGCAGAAGATGCAACTAGGTCTGATTTAGATTATCTCAAGCAAGTATTCAAGGCTGTTGAAGACGCTGGTGCAGATAGGATAGACATACCAGATACGGTTGGCATAATAACTCCAGCAAGAATCTATCAACTTGTTAGCGAGATCAAAAAGACAGTAAAATTACCCATAAGCCTACATTGTCATGATGATTTTGGAATGGCGGTAGCCAATACTCTAGCGGGAATAGAGGCTGGTGCAGTAAGGGCTCATGTAACTGTCAACGGTTTAGGAGAAAGAGCGGGCAATGCATCGTTAGAAGAAGTCGTTATGGCTTTACATTTATTGTATAGAAAGAAGACAAGAATAAACACTCGTTTGATATATGAAACTTCAAAACTTGTCTCAGAATTGACCGGAATAATAGTTCAACCAAACAAAGCCATAGTGGGCGATAATGCCTTTGGTCATGAATCTGGTATACACACTCATGGTGTACTATCCATGCCCTTGACTTATGAACCTATAGAACCAGAGTTAGTAGGAAGAAAGAGATGGATTCAGGCTGGTAAGCATGCAGGGGCTCATGGTATATTAGCTGAATTAAGGGAGATGGGCTGGCAACCAAACGAAGATCAACTTAAGGAGATAGTAGAGAAAGTGAAAGAATTAGGTGATAAAGGGAAGACGATTACTGATACAGATTTGTCCGCAATAGCCAGATCTGTAATGAGGAAGACTACAGAGGAGGAGAAGATCATTAACCTAGCCGATCTAGCGGTCATGACAGGGGTTAAAGTGGTTCCTACAGCATCTGTAAAGCTGATTCTTGATGGGAAAGAGTATGTAGCAGCCGAAACTGGAGTAGGACCTGTAGATTCAGCAGTCAAAGCCATTCAAAAGGTTACAGATAACTTGGCAAATATTAAGCTGAAAGAGTATAGATTAGAAGCTATTACAGGAGGTTCAGATGCCCTCGCTGAAGTGATAATAAAAGTTGAGGATAGGAATGGAAATGTTGCATCTGCAAGAGCAACAGGAGAAGATATAGTGATAACAAGCGTAGAAGCCATGATAAATGGCATAAATAAAATACTGATAAAAAGAAAGCAGGCTCAAAGCCTTGCTAAATAGATCGCAAGTAAAATTTACTAAAGTTGATAGCATTATTTTTATTAAGTCAACAATTTTAGTGCTCAAGCCATGGCAAATATCATCGAGAAGATACTGAGTAGAGCATCAGGTAAAAAAGAAGTAATGCCAGGAGAGATAATCGAAGCTAATATAGACTGTGCAATGGTTAATGAGATAACTGGTCATCTAACAATAAAATACTTTCACGAGGTAGGAGCGAAAGAAGTCTGGAGTAAAGATAGAATAGTCATGGTCCTTGATCATACAATTCCTGCTGCGAGTGTGGAAGCTGCTGAATTGCATAAGATAATGAGAGAATTTGCAAGAGAGCAAAAGATAAAGCATTTTTACGATGTTGGGAGAGGAGGAATCTCTCATCAAATAATGATAGAGAAAGGGCATGTAAAGCCAGGAGATGTTGTTGTAGGGGCTGACTCTCACACATGCACTTATGGTGCAATAGGAGCTTTTTCTACAGGCATAGGCTCTACAGAGATGGTTGCAGTGTTCATGACTGGAAGGTTATGGTTCAAAGTTCCAAAAGTTATAGAAATAAAAGTAAATGGCAATTTTAGAAAGTTTGTTACGCCTAAGGACTTATTCTTGAAGGTTGCGAAGATTCTAGGAGTTAGCGGTGCAAATTACAGAGGGCTTGAGTTCAAAGGCTCCACTATTAAGGATATGAGTATAGCAGGCAGAATGACCCTATGTAACATGGCTATAGAAGTTGGCGGGAAAGCAGGCATAGTAGAGGCTGATGAAAAGACTTTAGAGTATTTGAAAGGTAGAGTTAATGGACCATTTTTCATTGCAAAGAGCGATCAAGATGCTGAATATGAGAAATCCTTAGAGTTATATGCTGATGATTTACCACCATTAGTATCTTGTCCTGATGCTGTCGATAATGTAAAGCCTGTTTCAGAAGTAGAGGGAGTAGAGTTGGATCAAGTCTTCATAGGCTCGTGCACAAATGGAAGAATGGAAGATTTGCGCTTAACTGCTGAGATACTAAAAGGAAATAAGGTCAGTGATAGAACTAGGCTCTTAATAATCCCTGCATCACAAGACGTATTCTTAGATGCTTTGAAAGAAGGACTTATTGAAACATTTCTCCTCTCTGGAGCGACTGTCGCTAATCCTACTTGTGGTGCTTGTTATGGAGGGCATCTTGGAGTTCTTGCGTCTGGAGAGGTTTGCTTGAGCACTACGAATAGGAATTTTATAGGGAGAATGGGTAGCACAAAATCGAAGGTTTATCTAGCATCCCCAGCAACTGCTGCGGTCTCAGCCATAAAAGGAAGAATTACTGATCCAACTTCATTCAAGGGCGATTAAATTGAGAATATTAGGCAAAGTCGTAAAGTATGGCGATGATATCAATACCGATTACATCATACCAGGTAAATATATGGTTTTGACAGATCCAAAAGAATTGGCAAAGCATGCCATGGAAGGAATAGACCCATCTTTTATTGGAAAAAGTAAAGATGCCATAATAGTTGCAGGGAAGAACTTTGGCTGTGGCTCAAGCAGAGAACAAGCGCCAATATCATTAAAGTACTCTGGCACAAAAGCAGTAGTGGCAAAATCCTTTGCAAGAATATTCTACAGGAATGCTATTAATATTGGCTTGCCAGTTCTTGAGTGTGAGGATTTATTGGATATAGTTAAAGATGGTGATCAATTGATGCTAGATTTGAAGAGTGGTAAAATTAAGAATTTAACTAATAATAAATCTACACAAGCCCAACCTTTGCCAGAATTTATCCTTGAGTTGATAGAAATAGGTGGATTATTGAATAAATTAAAGAGAGCGAAAGTTTAATTTTTAGCTTTGTGGCTTAATTGTTTTACCTTTATGCTCTCATGAGTATACGTCTTCTTTAGCATAAATGGATGTTATGAGAGGAAAAATTTAAGCCACAAAGCAAATTTTTACCAAATAGTAACTTCCTCTAATAATAATTGATAGATAAGTTGTGAGCCAAAGGTTTAGCTCAGCGTTGAATAGTGCTTTATATCCATCGTGTCTTAATTTCCTTCATGGATGTCAAGTGAGGGTCATTGGTGACACAATCAGCCTTCAAAGATTTGGCAGTTGCAGCTATCATCGCATCAGCCATTGGAACATGGTACTTATGCCAAATCAAAGCCGCTTCTCTAGCCACCATCTCTGTTACTGCTATTACCTTAAAGTCCTTTCTGAGAAGAGCTATCCTTACATCAGCTACTTCTTTTCCATCGGTCTGAAGGGTCAATTTGAAAACTTCATAGATTGTAATTGTTGAAATAAACTTGGCATATCTAGTAGCGAGTTCTTGCTTTATGCTGTCTATTTCGTTTTGGGTCTTTGAATAGTACAGAGCAACGAAGAAGCGTGTATCGTATACGCTTCTCTTCCTAACGGTCATCTTCCTCTCTCATCTTGTCCAGTAACTCGAAGACAACTTTGCTATCTACCCGCCCAGAGCCTATGAGGTCGGCTGTACCGACTTTTTTCTTAAGGAGGATTCCTTCCGTTGACTCCAGGACCTCTAGCCGAGTTCCCTCAGTGATTTGATACTTTCTCCTTATCTCTATTGGGATCGTGGTCTGACCACGGCGTGTTACTACAACTTCCGTCATGATTCTACCCATGCTATCTTCGATTATCCTACCTATAAATATTCCTATAATCTGAAAGTAGGAATATCAAGGATTAGGATAATAGAATAAAAGGTTGCTTTGTGGCTTAATTCCGACTTTTCGTACGCTATGTTCCGATTTTCGCCCTCATGCGCGAACTATCTTTTCGAAACTCTTACTCTAAAGGACTACAATGGAACAATAAATTCGAAATTAGTAATTAAGCCACAAAGCATAAAAGGTTAATTTTACTGCGTTAGAGATTTAATTCCCTCACTTTCTTTGCTATAGCATCCCCAACTTCACTAGTCTTAGAGTTGCCACCGAAGTCATAAGTCCTAACTTTCCCTTCTTTTAAGACTTCTTCTACCGCTTTCTCAACTTTTAAAGCTGATTTTTCAAGTCCTAAATCCTCTAGCAACAAGCAACCTGCCAAGATGGTTGCAATCGGGTTTACTTTATTCAACCCCTTATATTTAGGGGCAGAACCATGAATAGGCTCGAACATCGAAGTACCTTTTGGGTTTATATTTCCGCCAGGAGCAAAGCCCAAGCCTCCTTGAATCATAGCGCCCAAGTCTGTAAGAATGTCTCCAAATAGATTTGGTGTTACAATAACTTCGTACCACTCAGGGTTCTTTACGAACCACATGGCTGTAGCATCAACAAAGGCAAATTCGTATTTTATATTGGGATAATTCTTTGCAACTTCTTCAAAGGTTCTTCTCCAAAGGCTGTAGATATAAGTCAAAACATTCGCTTTATCAACCCCAGTAACTTTACTTTTATTGTGCTTCTTTGCATATTCGAAAGCGTACTCTATGACTCTTCTTGCACCTTGCTTACTTACAACGCCTAATTGATAAGCAATCTCATCAGCGTCAGATTCTATATCCAAACCAAAGCGAACATGGTAGATATCTCTAACCAAGTCTAGTTCATGCCTAGTCTTTCCTTTCTTTACGTTACCACCAAGGCCTATGTAAAAGTCCTCTGTATTCTCTCTTATAACAAAAAATTGGATGTCGCTAGGCTTCTTGTCCTTTAACGGTGTCGGTATTCCTTCATAGAGCTTGACAGGTCTGAGGTTGACGTATTCATCAAGGTAAAAGCGGAGCTTCAGTAATATACCAAGCTCAAGAATTCCTGGCTCTATTCTAGGATCGCCAAGAGCACCTAGATAAATCGCCTTGTACTTTTTCAGCTCTTTAAGAGTTTCCTCATTAATCAACTCTCCTGTAGAGAGGTAATGCTCTGCACCATGAGGATAATCTATCCACTTTATATCAAAGCCATCTACCTCTGCAACAGCCTCGAGGACTTTTTTACCCTCGGCTATAACTTCAGGACCAACGCCATCTCCAGCTATAACAGGGACCTTGTATGTGACCATAATTTTTACCTTTAATCTCCACGTCTTAAAGCGGCTAAATAAATATGTTATTGGTTTTGGTTTTTGAACTCCCCAATAGGAAATTTTAATAAATGAACAGTTAACGTTAAGAGATGATTGAGTTGATGAGTAAAGCTCCAAAAGAATACTATGATGAAATCTTCCAACTTATAGAGCAGCATCATAAATGGTTCTCCAATTCAATACCCCTTATAGCAAGCGAGAACACTCCTAGCCCAGCAGTTCGTGAAGCTATCATGAGCGACTTTGGGAACAGATATGCAGAAGGCTGGCCAGGTGAGAGGCTCTACGCAGGATGCACCTATATTGACAAAGTCGAATTAATAGCCATAGAATTAGCAAAGAAGCTCTTCAGAGCAGAGTTTGCAGATGTTAGACCCGTATCAGGAGTTTGTGCCAATTTAGTAGTATACACCGCCTTTACAGATGCTGGGGACACTATGTTCTCTCTATCCATACCTAGTGGTGGACATATATCTACTGGTAGAAAATCATTAGGAGGGACTGCAGGCTCTGTCTCAAGACTAGAAGTTGAAAACTTTCCCTTTAATGTCAATGAGATGAACATAGATGTAGACGAAACGAAGAAGAAGGTAAAGCAAGTAATTAATGAAGGGAAGAAGGTAAAGTTAGCCATGTTTGGCGGTTCTGTATTGACTCAACCTCATCCATTAAAAGAGCTTGCAGATGTATTCCATGAAGTTGGGGCAAAGGTCTGCTATGATGGAGCCCATGTGGCTGGACTGATAGCTGGAGGATTGTTTCAAGACCCTCTTAGAGAAGGAGCAGATGTAATGAGTATGAGCACTCATAAGACTTTGTTCGGTCCTCAAGGAGGGTGTATAGTATCCTTCGATAAATACGCCGAAATGATAAAGAAAGCAACCTTTCCGTCAAATGTGAGCAATCATCATCTACACCATGTCTGTGGAAAAGCCATAGCCTTTGCTGAATTCTTAGAGTTTGGTAGGGATTATGCTTCACAAGTTGTAAAGAATGCTAAGGCTCTGGCCCAGTCTCTTTATGAGAGAGGTTTTCAAGTTCTTGGAGAAAAGAAAGGTTTCACTCAGTCTCATGTAGTATTGGTTGATATAACAAAGTATGGTTTGGGAGGGGATTTGGAGAAAAAGTTAGAGAAAGCGAACATAATCCTGAACAGAAACTTGTTGGCTTACGATTTGAGACAAGATAGGCATTACCAGAATCCTGGAGGCATAAGGCTAGGTAGCCAAGAGTGCACAAGGTTAGGCATGAAAGAGAATGATATGGGATACATAGCTGAATTGATAGCAAGAATCGTTGTCAAGGGAGAGGATCCTGAGAGAGTTAAAAAAGATGTCATAGATTTCCGTAAGAACTTCAATAAAGTTCATTACTGCTTTGATTCTGTTAGAAAAGCTTATGAATATATCAGAATACGTTAAGCCTGTATTTTATTGATAAGGTTTGCATTTATCCTCTTATAATTTTGAAGAAACCAATAAAGGATGTTTATTTCTGTCATTATTCTTAGTAATCTTTCTGCATTCACCACTGGCAGTCTCCTTATATTCCTTGTCTGAACGATGGTTAATGCTTCTGTAATAAACGTGTCAGGTATTACCGTCAAAACAGGGCTCGATATTGCCTTATGATCTCGCTTACTTTGTTCGGCATATTTACATCTTTAAGTTATCTTAGATAGATGTTAATATGAATATGTGATAGATTTCATCGATTCTCCTTACTCCATCAACTAAAGAACTCTGTAAGCTCGAGCTGAGTCTCCTCTTTCTTCGGAATGAATAGAGATGAGAGTTCCTCAGATGCAATCTCAAAGCGACCTCTAATATATCCATC
Organism: Nitrososphaerales archaeon; assembly: GCA_049699795.1. Lineage (GTDB taxonomy): Archaea > Thermoproteota > Nitrososphaeria > Nitrososphaerales > JACAEJ01 > JAVZMU01. The sequence goes on from JBNAWJ010000021.1 coordinate 29,673, forward strand.
AATCTTGAACCTTTCCGATAACTTCAACCCAAGGTTCAGATATTTTTCTATGGAAGCTCTAGTAACAGTAGGTTGCAACTCTCCACCACAATTCAAGCATGTTCCTTTTAGAGGGATTCGACGATGTTGCTCCCCGCATGATTTGCAACGAAAATTCTGGGACGTGTATGCCTTCATATTCCCAATAACATCTGGAAGGAGATGAGTCTTCAGGACTGAAGATACGACCTCGTTAGGGTCTACTGCATTAATTTTCATAGCTAACTCTATCTGTTTTTCAAGCTTCTCGGAAAATGACTTTAAAACTGAATAAGTGCTCCTATTCCTTTCTACACTTATAGTACTTGTATCGTGTGTGAAACTCAGACCATAGAACTGGTTTTCGCTCTTTAACCTATTCTTGATGATGTCTATGGCGTTGGTAAGAGTGTGAGGGAGCTCGTTCTTCATCGAAGATTCGTAGAAAATCATGGGATAGTTTTCTGCTATATCTAGGTTATGGGCTTGCTCATCAACTTCACTTGGTATTATGATGCTTTGCAGTAATAACGGAGCGTCCATCAATCCTCCTATCTGGGCTGGTAAAAATTTTTCAGAGAAATTCAAGAATATATCCATTAAAAGCATCACAGAGTCGCTATCACCATCACAATCTCTTCTTTTTGCAGCGTGCCAGTATGGGTGAGCAAAGCAAACCTGTGAATTTGTAAAGCCTATAACACGACCTATTATACCCACTGAAGTGTGAGGGGCTAATCCAACGATAAGGCAACCTATAAGGTCTTCAATAGAATTTGCATTATAATACGGTTCCTCATCATATAGATTGATTAATAAATCATCGATGAATTTTGATACCTTCAATAGGTGCTGACCAGCTTCTAAAGGAAGAATTACATCTTGAACAAAAAGCTCCAAAAGCTGATCGTTCGAGTTAAGAGGGGCTCCATAAACATCTTTTTCATAACCAAGTTCTTTAAGCTTATCAACTGAAGTGCTTATCTGCGAGGGTTTAAAATGAGTCATCACAGCGTTCGTAGCATCGAACCTTATAGTACCATCTTTGTAAACAGATAAGTCGTATTTTTGACGTAGTATACCTTTCTCTAGTCTTTCTGGAATACGGGTGGCACTTATGAGACCTTTAACACCTTTCAGTGGAGGAGAGGGGTTGTATCTTACCTTAGATATGGCTTGCTTTAACTCTTGCTTGATGGGAAAATCTATTTTTGAGTAAGGTAAAACATTGGTTTTGCACATAGAACATGAATCACCTTCAACAACTCTACCACAGTTAGGGCATCTCTTCACAATCACAGTATCCCCGCCACATTTATCACATTTTATGTTGATGGAGTTAGAGTTACAAATGGTGCAGACCATGTTAGCTGTCTCAATATTTATAAATTCGTCTTTTGCTGCTTGGATTATATCTCTCTTCGGACCACCTTTTATTCCGACAGGAAAGAGTGAATGTACAGGAGGTTTCATTTTCCTCAGCATTGCTTTTTCAGGGCGGCCTATACGTAAACCCACAAATGTGGACGATTTCCTCTTAATCGGTATTTGAGCTAATGAAGAGAGCAGTTCAATAACATCTTTCCAGCCTGTGACTAAGCTAGGCCCAGAAGTTAAACCAAGAGTTCTCATCACAGAATAAGCAGGCTCACCTTCTATGATAATTCCATCTTTGATCATTCTATGAGGGATGCCTATATTCTCTAAGATTGATTTTATCTCTGGTTTTTTGGGCGCAGTTATTATGCACGGATCTTTATCAGACGATAGAGTCAAACTCTGCCTCAGAGTAATTATTTCAGATGGTGATGCGACATCCCAGTAAAAGAGATGGTGAGGATGAAGAGGTATTCCGAGCTTACAACTAAGCTCAAAAGCCTCAAAAGCATTTGGGAATTTATGTAATGGGTCGTTTATTATTTCTTCTAAACGATTTGGTTTCATTCTGATAGATTTTGCACATTCATTTACAGAACCGTAATGCTCTTTTATTGCTAGCATTAAATCCTGTATCCACCATTCTTCTACATAACCAGATGGGACCAGTCTTACGTTGTTCTCAAGAAAATCCCCAAAGCTCACCAAAATATCCCCTAAGTAAAGGATTTTGGCTATTTTGTTTTGAATCATGATTGCTTGATCTAGGCTTCCTATCTTAACTACAGATTCGTCTATCAGTTTAACTATTGGAGGTTCTATGGTATCTACAAAAGCTACAGTGGCAGCCTTGCTTGGTATGTCCAATTTTACTTGTGTACCAACAACAAAAGGGTAGTCTAGTATAACAGCCACAGCAGGGTGAATTCCTACAGTCGATAAGCCTGTGTTGTAGCATCGCCCATACCTTAATCTAAAACCGCCTACTTTTTTTGGAAAAGACAGAACTGGCCTACCTGAAATCACTTCTTCAAAATGTGTACTCTCAACATATTCTTCTAAATTCTGTTTTCCACTTCTAAGCTCAGCCAACCAGCCCCAGTCAGAAATTCCCAAATCATTCACAAGTTTTAGTAGCTTTCTTGATCTGCCTATCACACCATCGTTTAATACCCTTAAAGCACCGCCCCTAACTCGGTCAGTTGAAATCCTTTTCAAACCTCTATGGATAACAACCTCGATAGGATCTGTCTCAACTCCATCAATCTCAACAGGCAGGTATGAGAGCGCATGTTTAATATCATCGTCAGATACTCTAAATTGAAAGTTGCCTACCTCTCTTTCATAAGTTCTAAGCTCTTCTATGAAACGACCTACTTCGTCTTGTCCCCAGGCATTCGGTCTATACTTGTCAAGACCTAGAACCTTACGTATGTGATCTGCTATCACAAGAGTGAAAGCTGCTTCTGTACCACCTGCAGAGCGAATAGGGCCGGCAAAATATATAGCAGCATAGCTCGTTCCATCATCATTCTTCTTGATTTTCACAGATGAAATCCCTTGAATTGGAGCAACTGTAACACCGTCTGTGACTACAGCAAGACCTATGCGCACACCAAGATCCAAAGCTTTTTCCTTTTCAAAAAATTCGAACTTGCCAAGGGCAACTTCTTCTGCAAGATTTAGGGCTATGTTTTCCTTACTCTGAGTCAAGAGAAGCTCTCTAAGCCTATTGGCAAGTCCAGAGATTGGTATTAAATGCTCTATTCTTTCTGCTAAATCAAAGGCTAGTTTGGACTCAACTTTCAGTACTGGATCTTTACCTTTGGTTCTGGCTTTAGATGACAAAGCGTGCTGTGAATATAGTTGCTTTAAGAGTTTTTTATTATATTCAACATATTCCCTAGGAAAAGGCGCAAGGGTCTTTATTCGCTCGAGAATTCCACCGTTTAGTGCCACAGGTTCTTATCTAAACTAATGAATAAAAGTTTTATCTAAACTATCTCATATGTAGTTTTCTTTGAATTAAGAAGGGAGTTAAAATCATAGGATTACGGTATTGTGATTAATATTGATCACAACATATCACAGAATCATTCATTCGTTTTTTGTATAGATTCGAGCAAGGATGATATGGCGCCATATACTTGGTTCATGTTTTGTTTCGCGTTCTGCAAATTTCGTCCTGAACTCTATGCATTTTTCGCAAGTAGGATGGGAAACATCTGAAGGACCATCACAGTCCCCACAATTTAGCAAAAGCGCTTTTTCATTCCTAAACTCTAGAAACAAATACTCTTCAGAATCAAAAGACGCTTCAAAGTCTGGCCATCGATCGTAAGCTTTTGGGAGGTTAAGCCAGTATTTAAGACTCGTAAAGAAACGTTCGAAAGAGGTCATTTTTATCGCCTTACGTTCCTTATTCCTTTGACTATCTCTTTAAGTGTAGGTATGAAGTTTCTTTCGTTTAACAGAGTTCCTACTACAAGAATGTCTGCACCAGCTTTAGCAATTTCAATGCCATCCTCTACTTTCCTAATTCCACCTCCCACAATTAGTACACCATCAAAAACATCCCGTACTTTTGCAACTATAGATGGAGATACATGTGACGTCACACCAGATCCTGCCTCTAGATAGACAAACCTCATACCCATATATTTGGCTGCAAGGGCATACATGGCCGCCAATTCTGGTTTTTCAGAAGGTATCCCTCTTGCTCTTCCTATGAAACCTATAGCCCCACCCTCTCCTATCACGATGTATCCCATAGGGATACTTTCTAGGCCGTATTTCTTTACTAAAATGGCACCCAAGGCCTGGGCTTCTGTTATGAAGTATGGATTGTCAGAGTTCATAAGAGAACTAAAAAGTATTGCATCAGCGTTTGGTGATATTCCTGTGACATTGCCTGGGAATAAGATCACAGGAATCTTGACTCTTTTTTTCATTGTTTTTATAATTTTATCTAGTTCAAGTTGATCGATAGCTGTTGAACCACCCACCAATATGCTCTTTACACCACAACTTTCAGCATTAAGAGCAATTTTAGTAGCAATTTTTGGGGACATATTCTCTGAGTCTATAAGAGCAAAAGATATGGTACCGTCCTTGGATATCTCTTCCCTGAGATATTTTTCAATTTTACCTATCATTTAAGCGTCAGCCTTCCAGACATGAATTCATCGACGAATTCGTTATAGATATCTATAGGTTGTCTCTTCGTTTCTAAAGAATAATCGTGCTTTAAGCCACAATTTCCACAAACTATCCTTGCCAAGTTATCTTCCTTGAAGAAGACTCTAATAGATACCATCCCACACTGTGGACAAGTATAAACCTTAGGAAGAGTCTTCTTTACAATTTTTATCACGCGGCGTCTTCTCCTTCCCAATTTCGATCCTTCATTATACTCGAAAGTCGTTAGATAAATCATTTTGGTCTGTATTAATTTTTTACAATTTATTAATTCTAGGTAAAAATATCAAAATTAATCATTTAAATTTGTTAATAAATGAACTTTTTCACATTATTTATAAGGAATTAGGTTTAGGAATAAAGTTTGTGCTTCCGATAATATTATACGGTTTTGTATAACAAGTAGGCATATGATAAGACCAAGGCTAGAGGCAGATTTAATATTGAGACATCTTCTCGAAAGATCCTCATTTACTCAAGCACAACTAGACACTTATTTAATTGATCGCATCACGGTTAATGAGAAGGTAAATTTAAGAGAGAAGACGGCCATGAGAGATAGGAAGAATGTCAGCAAAGGAGCTTTCATCCGTACATTAAGGCAAGCCCAATTCAACTTAAAAAGAGCTATTTACACATTGATTTTATCAGAATATTTAGGGTTATTAGAGGATAAGTCCATAGATAGGTTATTACAGATAAGTAATTTATTGAAAAATGCTAAGGGTGTTACATCGAGAGAAAAATTAACAGAAGTTATCGGGATTATTGATAATATAATTGAGACTTTATCAGGAAGGGAGAAAAGGCATGGTAGGCACTTATTCTATTAAGTTGGTTAGTGATGTAATATTTGAGTAAAAAAAGTTATCTATATGTTGTGATGTTATTTCATAGTGCATTGGCCTTAGAGGATGTTGTGATAGTCACAATAGCAAGTATCACATTATTTATTTCTGTTACAGCTTTAGCTCTTTACTTACCAAAGATTAGAAAGATCGTTAAAGAGCAAAAAGATGCTAGTGAGATCATTAAGGGAGTGATTTCTGAGCTTCATGATAGACTAGGCCAGCAGGATCAGAAGATTTTGGATCAACAGATCAGGTTAGATGTTATAGAGTTAAAGTTGGGTCAATTAACAAAAGTTTTGGGTAAAGAAGAGAAGGAAGTTACTAAGGTTCGCGAGGTCTCCGATACTGCAAGTATATTAGAAGAAGTTAGAAATTTGTTGAGAAGTTTAGGTAAAGCTGAAGTAAAACTACCTGGCAAAATTCAGCGAAAGGAAGAATTTAAGAAAGCTGAAGTGTTAGAAGGATTGAGCCCGACTGAAAGCTCGGTACTTAAATTACTAATGGAAGGAGTACAAACTCCAAAGCAGATTCAGCAAAGGATCGACAAGTCGAGAGAACACACAGCTAGACTTATGAAAAGGTTGTTTGAACTGGGCTATGTAACAAGAGAAGAGAAAAAGAAGCCTTATGTTTATGAAATAACCGAAAAAGGAAAAGCTTTGTTAAGAGCAGAATGACCTACGCTGTGAATGGCTTGTGAAAAAGTGTAAGAATCTGTCTATTTATGACGATTTAGTTTATAGAAGGTAAATTTTTACCCTGTTATCTGTTATTCTAGATTCTGACACCCCTTCACTTCCAGTGGAACTCGCTAAAGCCCATCTTATCTATAATTTTTCCAGTGTATTGTGAACTCCTGTTAACAGTAATTAGCGTCCCATGGTTTTGTCATAAATGTTTAACCTTTTGTTCACTTGTTCACATAGATAACCTTATAATTCAAAAACAGAATCCATTAGATGGCCTTGCCTAAACGTAGGATTAAGATAGAGTTCGATGATGGACAGGGTGGAAAATATAAGATATCTATGGAAGGAAAGGTTTCTCGAGATAACGTTCTGAAGATTATAGAAATGGCTGAAATGATAGAAGGGAAGAGTGAAGTTAATCAATCGATTACCTTGTCCAAAGACACGAATTTCGGCCGTCTTTACAACCTTATTGAAGAGAAGTTCACTTTTGGATCTTTTACCTCTACAGATGTCTTGGAGGCCTATGAAGATGAATACAATACACCCATAAGATTGAGTGTTATATCGACTTACCTGCAGAGATTGACAGAGAGAGGTATGTTGATAAGGAATAGAACGAATTCAGGTTGGTCCTATCGTAGAGCTCAGTTGAACTTGCAACGTTAATCATTAGATCCTAGCCACCCACCCCTATTCTTCTAATGGAGAGAAGTTTCCCCATAATTGCATTAAATAAGAGTTTAACCAAATAGTCAAAGGTTTTTAACTAATCATTAATTAAGATAATTACCCAAATCAAGTACGGTCTGTGTATTAATAAAAAAAATTATTCTTTTTTAAATCGGTCTACAATAGAAATGAAGGGGTGGGAGTGTTATAATCATTAATAATGGATCTGGAGATTTCCTTGATGAGATTTTCACTAAGGCCTTGTCAGGCCGTTCCTTATATAAAAATCGAAACGCTCTAAGATCAGATTACATCCCTTCAAAACTACCTTTTCGTGAAAAACAAATAACATCGATAGGTGAGGCCTTGGCTCCTCTTCTTCACGGTTCGAAGTGCTCCAACCTTCTTATTTATGGCAAAACAGGAACAGGTAAGACCGCTGTCACTAAATATGTTCTCATGAGGTTAGAGGAGAAGGCCTCAAAACAAGGCCTGAAGATAAAGTTTGCTTATTCTAACACAAGGATGGCCGGCACAGAGTATAGAATTCTCGCTGATGTTGCACAATCTCTCGGATTATCAATTCCTTTTACTGGCCTGGCCATAAGCGAAGTTTTTGGAAGGATAAAATCAGCAATAAATTCATCAGAACTGAAAATAGTATTGGTAATGGATGAAATTGACTTTTTGGTAAGGAATTATGGTGATGATCTTCTATACGAGCTTACTCGTGCTAATGAGCAACTTCCACAAGGCTATCTTTCTATTATTGGTATATCAAACGATCTGAAATTCAAAGAATTCCTTGATCCAAGGGTGTTGAGTAGTTTGAGTGAAGAAGAAATAGTCTTCCCGCCTTACACAGCAGAGGAGTTAAGGGCAATATTATACGATCGAGCTAAGATGGCTTTTTTCGAAGATTCCATAACAGAAGCGTCGATAAACCTATGCGCTGCATTGGCCGGCTCTGAGCATGGCGATGCTAGAAGAGCTTTAGATCTGTTAAGAGTCTCTGGTGAAGTGGCAGAGAGAGAAGGTGCTACAAAAGTTGAGGAAAAACACGTAAGAATTGCTGTTCAGAAGATCGAGCAAGACCGCATGGTAGAAGCTTTAAGGTCTTTACCTCTTCACGCCAAACTCTTGCTATGGAGTATAGTATCCCTAGGAGAGGCCAATTCTACTGGTGAAGTCTACGATCGCTACTCTAACATATGCCGGAAAAATGGTATAGAATCATTAACTCAAAGGCGAGTCACTATGCTTCTTAGTGAACTTGACTTGCTAGGCCTAATAGCCACAAATCTGATAAGCAAAGGCCGTTATGGGAGAACTAAGAAGATCAGTCCATCAGTTCAATTACAATTCGTGAGAGAAGTCTTCAAAGAAGATCCTGTCATAGGCTCGATCTTGTAGTGAATATCACATACTAGTGAAGTTCCTTAAGGTGACTTCCAATGTTGCCAGATTTACTATTGGTACTATACCTGGAGTGGGGTTAAGGCCCATGTTCAATTGATAACATGTCTGACCCTGCCAAGTTCCAGAGTTGATTAAAAGAGTGTTTCGATAAGTGTTAACATCAGTGGTATGTGTATGTCCCGCATGAAAAATATCTGGTATCTTTTCTATTACCAAATGGTCCTCTTTTTCTGGTGCTATAGGTGTCCTCCCTCCATATATCGGGGCCAGGTGTCTAGCTTTGAGTAGTATTCTCATAGCTAATGTAGAGTTTGAGAATGTAAGGCCAGGAGTCATGGCCACAACATCGTCTAGACTTCTACCATGGTAAACTAACACGTTTACACCATGTAAATTCAAATAAACTGGATTGCCCAGCATTTTCACATTCTCCATAGAGTAAAGCTGATCGACATACTTCTTAGGTATGGCCGGCTGTGGTAGTGCTTGCCTCGCTGGGTCATGATTTCCAGGGATTATGAATATTTGGATGTGTTTTGGTATCTTCTCTATTAAATTGGCCACCTTCTTACACTGCTCATAAATATTGGTTTCTTCAAGCTCCTTGTCTTGGTATGGATAAATGCCTATACCATCAACTAAATCGCCACCTATTATCATATATTTCAGCCTTCTTACTATCAGATCATCACCCATCTTTCCATTAAGCCAAAGGAGAAACCTATTGAAGACATCAAGAAGAAAGGTCTTACTTCCAACATGTAAATCTGAAGTGAAAACAGCGTAGACAACTTTCTTTGATGTATTAGGCAAACGGTCAGGGATATCTGGTGAGTAAACATCCTTGGCTATTGCTAACCCTCTTTTACTGAACTGTAAGTCCAAAATTACCAATTGATCGAGGCAGATTTCAGTAGCATTCTTTCTAGCAGGATCTTCTAAGGCAACGGCTTTAATCTTACCGCTTTCATCATCAACAGTAAGCTCTACATAAGCCCTTTTGATCTTTTTACTCATGACAAGTCCAGCGATTTTCTGAGGACTATTAGATGACTCTTTTTTGAGATTTGATATTTGCCTTATTTGGTATGAATCTGGCCTTTTCCCTACAATCTTCATCAACTTTTCGAAACGACTTCTGAAAAGGCTTTGGAAACCCTTTAATCCCTCAACTGGTGAGATATCACTGGCCGGATCTTTGACTATTTTGAACTCTGGCTCTATATACTCTGGAGCCATAGGCTTTACCTCAGCTTTAGCGTGTTCGATTTCTTTGAAACTAGGTGGTAGCACTTTTTCTATATCTTCTTTAACAATAATGTTTTGTTGATCGCTACTACCAAACTTTAATTGAACAGCCTTTAAGACTAAGTCTACCACATCAATTTTTTCATCGATTTCTGAGAGAAAATCAAAGGCTTGAGGATGTAACTGGTACCCGCTAGCGAGCGCTTCTTTTATCGCTTTGGCTATTTTTGATGGCATCTAATGATAATCATCTTTCAGAGTTAAAAGGTATTGCCCTTCAATTGTAAATCATTTAGGCGGGGGTGAAATCATTATAACGTTGTCTCCTCTGACTACTATAGTACCCAAAACATTCGCATTCCCTTCTTCTTGGATTTCCTCAGAGTTTTCAAGAAGCAAGTTCATATGTTGATCGAATCCTAAAAGGGTCCCTCGAATAACCTTTCCACCCTTCAGTTTTATCAACACTACTTTACCAAGGCTTTCATCGAGCACTTTAATAGCCATATCTACTGCCAAAGAACTCCGCCTCTAAACAATCTTGCTTAATCACACCATTATTTAAGCTATTCATTAAACAAAAATTAGATAGGTATAAGTTGAATTCCAAGAGCTGAACCTATGAATACTGTATATATAGTAAGAAGCACAATCGACTCTTTCCATCCTAACCTTCTCATTGAAAGAAAATACCAGAAAAATACATTTGCTGTTAAGGACATGATAATCATATTGGTGTAGAGTCTCATATTAATAATCGGTTCAGTGAAGATAAAAACTAAGCCAAGTATGACTGTGATATTGAAAAAGCAACTGCCTATAGCATTCCCATAGGCTAATCCAGGTTGCCCTTTCGACATGGCTTTGAAGCTCACTGCCAACTCTGGGAGAGTGGTCCCTATGGCTACAATCGTGCCCCCAATAAGAATCTTTGAAGCGCCAAAAGCCTCTGCTATGTTAGAAGAAGAGTTGACGATGAAATAGGCACATACTACAACAATAGCCACTCCAAGAATAAGCTTCAAAAATTCCTTACCAAACTTCTTATGCTCTCTTGAAGGTTTTCCACCTAAATCTTTTATTGTGATCCTTTTCCTTGAAAGCTGTATAATATGAATTATGAAGATTGCTAACAGGATTATGCCGATGAAAGCACTTGCATATTCTCTATAGACAAGGTAAAGAGGAACGATCGAAGATATTAAGAGACCGAAGAAAAGATTCTCGATTTCATGCTTTTCCAATTTTGGTAAGTCTTGGATGCAGTTAATACCCTTAGCACAAAGATAGATAGTTGGTATTCCAATAATGAGGCAAATGTTTGCGATATTAGCGCCAAGAACATTCCCTATGCTTATCCCAAGCTCGCCTTCTATACTTGCAATAAGCGCAACCGCCACTTCAGGAAGTGAAGTTGATGTAGCCAGTATTATGAAGCCTACAGTTGAAGTTGCTAGCCCTGTTGCTTCAGAGACTCCCGTAGCACCGTTTATGGCTAAAAGACTTCCCCTATCAAGAATAACAAATGCAACCAATAAAATGAGTAAATCAATCAGTAATTCACAATATGACATTATTCATTAATTAACATCTATCCAAAAATACTTTTTCTCTTAAGCAAAAAACTCATATCAATCCTTTCTGTTTAATTCAATGTGAAAATTTATACTCTGTCTAAAAAAGATACAAAGAACATTATTAACAAGATAGCTAAAAAATGGCCTATAACTCCAGAATTCGACAAACCTGTCCAAGTTAGAGTTAGCGAGATAGATAAATCTGTTCGTCTCTTAACCTTCACAAACTTTGAGGTCATTGAGCTTGACGATCTATTGATACCTTTCTTAAAGAGCAGTGAAATTCTCGAAAAATTCCCGTATGTCGAGGTGGATCAAGGCGCTGTCCCTCATATTTGTAATGGATCAGACGTGATGCGCCCTGGCATCATTGGATGGGGGGCCTTTAAGAAAGGCGATCTAATAACCGTCAAGGAGAGCAATTATAAAAAGTTCATAGCTGTTGGCATAGCCCTTATCGACCAATCAGATATGGAAGGTATGAAAAAAGGGGTTGTGGTAAAAAACCTTCACTATGTCGGGGACAAGTTCTGGCAAGTATATAAACAGATTAAGGGTTGATTATGTGATTGTCTATTAAGTTTAAAAATCTAAACTAATAAATAATACTTCATAAAAAGATAAATGGTTTGGCTCAAAGTACCATAGAGGAGAAGACTAAAGAGACCGTCTATTTAAAAGCCCTTTCACTAAAATCCTTAGAAGAATTACCCAGTATAAAAGACGATGTAAACAAAAGAATGATAATCATATTAAGGATAACCCCTCTAGCACAGAAGGATGTGGAAGAACTCAAGAAGGCCGTTGAAGAGCTTTATCAATTCTCAGTCTCTATTGGAGGGGATATAGCGAGGTTAGGGGAAGAAAGGATAGTAATAACCCCTCCCGGCGTAAAAATATGGAGAGGTTTGTAATAACTCTTTGTTAATAGAGCTTTATGGCTTCTTGAATTGATGGTTGAAGAGTTGGGATTTTAAAGATTCTTGAGATGGCGTTTGCTACATTTTCTGTCTTCTTTTTCTCACCATGCCCAGCAATAACTCTTTGCAACTTTGGTCTAAGCTTACTCACAAATTTTATAATCTGGTTATAATCACTGTGACCGCTAAAACCCTCAATCTTCTCAACTTGGCAATTTATATCAACTATCTTAATCTTACCATTATCGCTCATAATACTCACTTGTTTTGCACCATCTAATATCCTTCTTCCTAAAGTTCCAGGAATTTGGTAGGAGACAAAAACTATCTTATTCTTCTCTAAAGGAGCAATTTCTTCAAAATATTCGAGCACTGGTCCACCCTCTAACATACCTGATGTTGCCATTATTATTGCAGGCCTTTCCTGCAACGCTTCTACTCTGTTATTGGGGTGATCTATAGCGGTAAAGTATTCTGTGAAGAAAGGATTGACATCATCTCCGATTATCTTTGCCCTGAGCTCATGAGATAAATACTCTGGGTAGGCTACATGTATTGCTGTAGCCTCTGATATCATGCCTTCAACAAATATAGGCGCTTCAATAAGTTTACCTTGTCTCATATACTCATCTAATACTAGCATTATCTCTTGAGCCCTTCCTACAGCAGGCACAGGTATCAGAACTTTTCCGCCCCTTGACAGGGTTTCATTAATAGTATTAACAAAGCTCAGTTCAACCTCTTCTCTAGATGGCATAATATCCTCTTTAGCACCGTAGGTGCTCTCTGTTATCAAAGTTTCAACTCTTGGATAGTCTTTGACAGCGCCTTCCAATAACCTAGTTTTACCAAACTTATAATCTCCTGTGTAAAGTATGTTATGGTTTCCTTCACCTATATGCAAATGCACCATAGAGGAGCCCAAGATATGGCCTGCGTTATTGAGGACAAGCTTCATATCAGGCGAAATATCTGTAACAAGCCCATAAGTTAAGGTTATGCTATGCCTGATCACTTCACGAACATCTCTAAGATCATACAAAGCTTTAGCTCCTTCCATAGATGAAACTTTCACATAATCCATCTGCAGTAAAGTCATCAAGGGTAAAGTAGGTTCTGAACAGTATACAGGCCCGTCATAACCGTATTTGTAAAGCACGGGGAGGAAACCATGGTGGTCTAGATGAGCATGACTTATTACAACACAATCTATGTCCTCTAAATCTATGTCAACCCAATCGAGACGTGGGTAGGCATCCCAAGGATTCTTGGCACCAGGGTTTATACCACAATCAAGCAATATCTTACTCTCTTTTGTCTGCACAAGAATCGCCGATCTGCCTACTTCCCCAAAGGCGCCAAGTGTTAAAAGGCTGACTTCAACATCAGAGCTCAATCTTGATCTAAAAATTCTTTCTCCAGTTTCTTTGTAAAACTTCTCACGAGACTCTGGCGCAGACTTTATGGCATGATATATGCTCTGAATACTTATTGAGGGTATAGGGGGCGCTCTTTTTACCTTGACCTTCCAGCCTGTCTTATAAGTCAAATCTACTAGGCTAAATCCTTTCTCAGCAGTTAATAACTGAGGCTTTTTTACTTCGATTACTAAGTCTCCTAAAGCATCATCAAAGAAAATATTGTTGACTTCTACCTCCTTGGGGAGATAATTCATGACAATCTCTTTAGCCTCACTCTCAGGCTTTCGGATCGACTTTTCAGTCCTTATTGTTACTCTTTTCTTCACTGTATTAACTAGGTCAGAAATTATATAATTATTTGAGAGCAAGAACTCCGGCCTTTTAGTGTAAAGGGCTATCCTTGGTCCTTCATACTCTATTCTAGTCACTTCAGCTTCAGCTGGGATACTCTGTAATATAGTACCCATTACTTCAAGGGTTGAACTCGTATTCTGCTTTTGAGACATAACCTCAACCAAAAACCTTAATGAGAAGTTTCTTCTTCTCTTCTTCAGAAAGTTCTTTGTAACCATCTTTATCGATGATTACAACATCGAAGCTATCTCCACTCATAGCGTCTCTTTTCATGGCTGAAGTTACAGCCTTAACAGCTGTGAGCATTCCTTTCTCCAAAGTCAGACCATCCTTATACTCGCTTTCTAGTATACCATAAGCTATGGGTGAGCCACTTCCTGTAGAAACGTAATTTTCTTTGGTAAGAGAGCCAAAAAGATCAATATTAAAAATGCTTGCGCCTGCATCATCATAGCCCCCTACCAAGACATCAGCTATGTAAGGGAATAACCTAGACGAAAAGAAAACATTAGAGGCTAGTCTGGCAGCAGATTTAACTGATAGGGGTACCTTCTTCTCCAACTTATATATGCCAGCATAATACCTAAGAATGTCTACTACATTTTGAGCATCTGCAACAGTTCCAGATATAGTCATCCCTAAATGGTCATCAATTTTATAGACCTTCTTTCCCTTTTTATGCGCTATGAAACCTCCTGACATCGTAACTCTTGTGTCAGTAGCAAATACTACACCATCGGTGCACACTAGCCCTACAGTTGTAGTTCCCTGATATACTAATGACCTAACAGGTTTAGAATCCAACATACTCACCCTTTTACTTGATTAAAGAACCTTAACTTCATAGATAATAAAGGAATCCCTTTAAATAAGTTTTCCTACAACCTTGAAGTGTCTTGAACCGTCATTTAATGGAGTTGCCAAGAAGGATTTTGATCGGTTATGATGTGATAACAGAATTGGGAAGTTTCATAAAGGATTTGGGCTTTGGGCATGAAGTTCTGATAATATCTGGCATAAATGTAAAAAATTTAACCGAGAAGATTATAAGTGAATCCCTGTCATCCTATGGGTTATCTTATTTTTGGCATCCTATAGATTCTGCTACGATAGATTGCGTAAATCAAGTAGTAGATGTAGCCAAAAATCATCAATCAAAATTACTTGTAGGTCTTGGTGGAGGAAAGTCTATAGATGTTGCAAAACTTAGCGCATATTATGCTAATCTAGCCTTCATCAGCGTTCCTACTAGCGCTTCTCATGACGGTATATCAAGCCCTTTCGCTTCCATAAAAGGAATGAACAAACCCTTTTCTTTAATGGCTAAATCTCCTGTTGGTGTTCTTGCTGACATAGCACTTATAGCAAATGCGCCGAGAAGGCTTCTTGCTAGCGGTTGTGGCGATCTTATAGCTAAGATGACGGCTGTGAAGGACTGGGAGCTTGCCAGAGATGAGAAGGGTGAATACTTTGGGAATTATGCAGCAAGCCTGGCCCGCTTGAGCGCTAACTTAATCATAGAAGAATCTGAAAAGATAAGCAAAGGAGATAAGGATAGTGTAAGAGACGTAGTCGAAGCCTTGATAAGTGCAGGAGTTGCAGCTTGTATAGCAGGGAGTAGTCGGCCTTGTAGTGGTTCTGAGCACTTGTTCAGCCATGCCTTAGACATACTAGCTCCCAATATTGGTCTTCATGGCGAGAAATGTGGCATAGGAACGATAATAATGGCAAAACTTCATGATCTAGAATGGGAAAAGATTGCAGCTTCATTAAAAAAAGTTCATGCACTAACCAACGCTTTTGAAATAGGAATAGACCCCGATCAGATCATAGATGCCATTCTGTTAGCTCCTAAGATTAGACCCGAAAGATACACAATTCTTCATAAGCTTAAATTAGATCGTGAATCAGCCAAAAATCTTGCAAAATCCGTTAATATCATCTAAAGATTTGGATTAAGCCTTTTCCTTAGTTGCTTTTTCTTGCTCTGGTTGCGCTGGAGTTGGTGCTGGCGCTGTAGGCTTCTTTCCTTCATATAATTCGATGAAATAGACTTTGTTTGCATTCTTGATAAACTTGAATATGTCATTTGAAATGGCTCTTTTTATTATCTGAAGGCCTTCTAAAAGGTAAAGATCAGCAGGCAGTTTGATCTTAACACTATCATCTTCAATAATAAGCTCTATCTTATCCTCTTCAACCGGGATTCTGCGCTTTATTAATGCGATTATCTTATCCTTGTCTGTCTCAACTTTTCTCATAATTTCTACATCATATATCAGTGTCTTTCCAGCCAGCCTATGATTAAAATCGATCTGCGCTCTGCCCGATCCAACGAACCTTACTATGCCTATCTTATTCTCAATCTCAACCTCATCGCCAACACGAACTTCTGAAGCTTTTTCTCCAAACTTCCTTAATGGTATCATCTTCACCTTAGTAGGGTCTCTTTGACCAAAACCCTTCTCAGGGGGTATTTCTACGCTGATTTTATCTCCAATGTTTGCCGATGCTAAAGCCTCATCTAAACCCTTAAGAACCCATCCCTCCCCTATAGCGATTAACTTCGGTTCATACTTTCTAGAAGGATCATGAACTCCAAGCTTTTTGGCTTCATCTTCAACAGTCACTTCTATTACTTCATTCGTATCCTTTACCTTGGCTATGTAGTTGACGTATACTAACGTGCCTGTCTCTATCGGCATATTTATAACCGAAATTGCTGAGAAGAGAAGAATAAAAATACTTTTTGCCTATTTTGCCTCTCTACTGAAAACATCTCTTGCTGCTGATATACTATCGTTAAACTTTGATTCGAAGCCAAAATCACTTAATGCCATGTTTAGAGCACCTATTACTTGCAATACTTCAGCCTGAGTTATCGAGCCCATCGACCCTATCCTAAATATGCTACCTTTGAGCTTGCCTTGCCCTCCAGCTATCACTACATTGTACTTATTTCTCAAAATCTCTCTAAATGAAGAATCGCTTATTTTAGGAGGATATTTAATTGCTATCACAGTATTTGATCTAAATTCTTCTTCAGCGAAAGGCACTAATCCCATGCTCTCTACGGCTCTGTAGATGGCTTCAGCGCACATTTTATGCCTATGGATAGAATTCTCAAGCCCTTCTTCTTTTATCATCTTCAATGCTTCATCAAGAGCAAAGTATAATGGAATGGCTGGCGTGTATGGTGTTTGTCCTTCTTTTTCATACTTTCTATAAGCTTTTAAGTTGAAGTAAAATGTATTAGTCGACTTTTCTATTACAGACCAAGCCTTTTCATTGATCGATAGTAAAGAGAGTCCAGGTGGGCACATAAGGCATTTTTGGCTACCAGCAATGCAAATATCTACATGCCAATCATCAACAGGTAAATCGTCTCCAGCAAGAACTGATATGGCATCTACTATGAACAATAAATCACGCTCATCACAAAATTCGCCTATCTCCTTTAAGCAATTTACCTTTGTTCCTGTTGAGGTCTCATTGTAAACAAGTGCTATAGCTTTTATATCTTTATCTCTCTTTACAGCTTCCTCTATCATATCCATGGTAACTCCTTTGCCCCATTCTACAGGGATTTCTACAGGCTTTCCACCCATTGCCACGATGTTATCTCTTAACCTTTCACCAAAGAAGCCGAAGTTAGGTACGAGTATCTTGTTGGCGCCTTGCACTATATTGCTCACTGCACACTCTACTCCTCCAGTACCAGAAGCTGTTAGGATCACTACATCGCCCTTTGTCTGAAAGACGTATTTCGCATTTTCTAAAATTTTTGCATAAAGCTCTTTAAACTCAGGGCCTCTATGATTTATTATGGGCCTGAGCATAGCTCTCATAACTCTTGCGGGAACATTAGTAGGGCCTGGTACCATTATCAGTTGCCTTGGTTCCATTACTTTTTACCATCCTTGGATTTGAAGAAATGATTAACCATCTTTATTTAAGTTTTGATCATCCAAAGAATTATATCCTTTACATCTAAGATGTAAAAGGGGAGAATGGTCAAGAGAGGTCTATTCATAGGAAGATTTCAGCCTTTTCATAAAGGCCATTTGAAAGTAGTGAAGGATTTGCTGGATAAAGTTGAAGAATTAGTAATAATAGTAGGAAGCTCACAGCATAGCCATACTAAAGACAACCCTTTCACCACTGGGGAGAGAATAACTATGATAAGACTGGCTCTTAATGAAGAGGGAATAAACCCTTCTCGTTATTTAATAATACCAGTTCCAGACGTTGAAATGCACTCCACATGGGTTTCTCATGTAATATCCTACTCTCCAAAGTTTGATGTAATCTTCTCAAATGAGCCTTTAACCCAAAGACTTTTCATAGAAGCAGGCTTTAAAGTTGAATCTATACCCTTCTACAATAGGGAAAAATTATCTGCTACAGAGATAAGGAAGAGGATTTTATCTAATGAGAATTGGGAGGAATTAGTTCCAAAGAGTATAACAAAATTCATAAAGCAGATAGACGGTGTTAATAGAATCATCGATTTATCGAAGAACGATAAATGAAAAGCCCATTGCAAAAATATACTCATAAAACTTTAAAACAGCTTTTGAATTAACATTACATAGGCTATTATTATGGGCTTTGTCAAGGCTCGTGTTAAGATCAGAGGTAAAAGTGAAATCACATTCGAAGATATTCTAATAGATTCAGGAGCCAGATTTACAATCCTGCCTCTAAATGTTGCCGAAAAACACCTCATTGAAACCCCCTTTGAAGTCGAACTTACACTTGGAGATAAGAGGAAGGTTAAAGCCAAGGTCTTCATTGGTGAAGCAGAGATAGAAGGCAGGAAAGGACCAGTAAGAATACTTACCTTTAAAGAGGCTGTACCAGTTATTGGCGTTGACACCTTGGAAACACTTGGGCTTAGAATCAACCCTGTCACGGGCAAAATTGAGAAAACCGAATACTACATGCTCTACGTCTAACTTCACCAAGTGAAGGAAAGCTTTTGAGAAAAGGGCTATTGAACCCTCAATTCGACTTAAGTGATGATGCATGAGATATCTTGGAATAGACCTTGCTGGAGTTGAAACTAGAGAAAGCGGTTTTTGTGTACTTGATGAAGATTTAAGGGCTAAGGTCCTGACTTTAAAAAGCAATAATGAGATAATCAATCATATCATCAAAACAAGACCAGATATAGTAGCAATAGACGCTCCATTAAGCCTTCCTTTTGGTAGATGTTGTCTGAAGGATACATGCTCATGCAGAAACAAAGGTCATCTAAGGCAATGTGATAGAGAGCTTTTAAAGATGAAGATAAAATTCTTCCCAGTAACATTAGGACCTATGAGAAAACTGACTGAAAGAGGTATAAAACTCAAGGAGATCATTGAGGGAAAAGGCTTCAAAATTATTGAAGTTTATCCAGGAGGCGCTCAAGATATGCTTGGAATACCGAGAAAGCAGAAAGGCATAGATGAATTAAGAAAAGGTTTGATGAAGATTGGCATAAAAGGAATATCTAAAGTTATTAGCCATGATGAATTAGACGCAATAACATCAGCATTAGTTGGAAAGATGTATATCGAAGGTAATTACTTGGCATTGGGTAATTCTGAAGAGGGATTGATAATAATGCCTAAAAAATTTCATAAATAATTTAGAAATGGTGAATTTTATCATTGAATGAGAAGATAGTCATAGATGGTAGCTATGGAGAAGGGGGAGGTCAGATTCTAAGGACTAGTGTTGCTTTATCTACAGTCATGGGAATACCTATAGAAATATTGAAGATAAGAGCCAAGAGAGATAACCCTGGGTTAAGACCTCAGCATATAGGAGCTATAAAGGCTGTAGCTTCTTTA
Source organism: Nitrososphaerales archaeon (assembly GCA_049699795.1). GTDB lineage: Archaea > Thermoproteota > Nitrososphaeria > Nitrososphaerales > JACAEJ01 > JAVZMU01. The sequence goes on from JBNAWJ010000021.1 coordinate 49,257, forward strand.
TGCAACGCTAATGTGGATAATTTAAGGATAGGTTCTGATAGAATAGTCTTTACTCCTGGCAAGATGAGTTCAGCCTTTTTAAGATTAGACATTGGTTCTGCAGGTAGCATTACTTTATTACTTCAAGCAGTTATACCATCTGTTAGTCTAAGCAGGGTTGAATCAGAGCTTGAGATAATAGGCGGAACTGATGTAAAATGGAGCCCTACTATGAATTATTTTACTAAAGTTGTTTTGCCAGCCTATAGACTATTGGGCATAGAAGCTGAGCTTGAAGTAAAGAGGAGAGGTTACTATCCATTAGGAGGAGGGATAGTTAGAGTTAGGATAAAACCAGCAAAGGAGTTGAAACCCTTAAACATTATCTCATCAGAGAATCCTTCGCCATCAATCATAAGCATATGCTCCAAATTACCTAGAAGTGTTGCTGAGAGACAGTTAAAATCTGCCAGAGATTATCTTTCAAATCAAGGAGTAAATTTAAAAGATTTTGAAGTAAATGTTGAAGATTCTATAAGCCCAGGATCATCAATTCTTATCTATTCTGTGGGCGAGCAAGGTCCATTCATAGGCGGTGATGCTATAGGTGAAAAAGGCAAACCAGCGGAAGAGGTCGGGAAAGAAGCGGCTAAGCTCTTTTCTGAAGAATATCTTTCTAATGCACCTATAGATAGACATGTAGGGGATATGCTTGTAATATTCCTACCTTTTGCAAAAGGCGAGTCAAAGTTTAAAGTATCAAGAGTAACTCAGCATCTAAGTACAAATCTACATATAGCAAGCATGTTCACTAAATGTCAGTATAATATTGATGAGATGCCAGACGGTACAGCCCTAGTAAGCATTAAACCTATAAATACAAATATATAGGATAAATTATTAGAGAAGTGATAACTTTGATACCTGAGCAATTTATACCTGGCGCTACAGCAGTAGGAATTACCTTCAAAGACGGCGTCATCTTAGGAGCAGAGAAAAGAGTTTCTTACGGCACTTACGTAGTTAGCAGGTCTGGCAGGAAGATCTTCAAGATAAGTGATAGAGTAGGGGCTGCTTGCGCAGGGATGGTAGCAGATATGCAAATCTTGGTTAGAGAGATGCAATCCCTTGTAAAGATAAGAGAGTTAGAGTTAAGAAGACCAATGCCTCCAAACTCAGTAGCAAAACTGATGTCAGTCCTCCTCTTCGAGAGAAGGTTCTTTCCACTAATTACTCAAGTGATAATAGGTGGGGTTGATGATAAGCCATCAGTCTATGTTCTTGATCCATTAGGTTCAGTGATTCCTGATGAATATTCATGTGTAGGCTCTGGCACAGAGATAGCCATAGGCGTTGTTGAAGCAAATTACTCTCGTAACATGGATGAAAAATCGGCAAAAGAGCTGCTGATAAAGTCCATAAGATCAGCCATACAGAGAGATGCAGCCAGCGGAGATGGCGTAGATATTTTAACAATAACAAAAGATAGTTCGAAAGAAGAATCAATAACTTTTTAGCACTAAATTCATCTATAAGGCATCCAGTTGTACTTTCTTATCCTAGTATCCTCGCCGAATCCACAATGAGAGCATCTTTTCTTTCTTACATGATAGGATTGCCTTCCGCACCTTCTGCACCTTATATGGGTCTTTCCTTTGCTATGTTTACCAAAAGAAGTAGTACCCTTGACCATTTAGCCTCTTTATCTTATCCACTTTAATATGAATTTATACATATCGATGAACCATATTTTTGATAAGAAAATGGAAGATAGATCCATCGAGGTTCAATTTGGTAGAGTAAAGAAAACTTACAAAATCATCGAAGATCCTCTTCCACACATTCTCATACCCTGCTCGAAGAAGATAGTTCATGGTTGGTCTACTGGATACTTTTCTAATTTAAGTCGCAGAGAATGCTCTTCTGAAAGAATTCTTCTCAATCCCTATAACGGTTGCTCGATCGATTGCCCTATGTGCTATTCTAGAGCCCTTAAAGGCTACTTTAAACTTTGGGATGATAAAGGAATAATCACTGTATTCAAAGACTTTGACATGAAGGTTGCAGAAGAGGTAAATCAACTATACGTGGCATCATGTGGCTATCTTAGCCCTACCATCGATCCATTCCAAAAGCCTATTGAAGATAAGTATCATCTATCTGAGAAGACAGCTTATGAATTCCTTAAACTCAATTTACCCATAGTCTTCATTACGAAGCAAGGAGACAATGTACCAATGAAACTCTTAGATAAAATGGCAGAGCATCCTCATTCGTTCTGTGAATTCACCATATTGAGCTGTGATGATGAAATTCGCAAAATCTTCTCTCCTAGAGGTGCAAAGGTTGAGCAGCAATTTGACGCTGTGAGAAAAGCTACAGATAGAGGCTTATACACTGTAGTTCGCATGGACCCTTTATTCCCTGGCATAACGGATAATGAAAATTCCATAAGAGATTTAGTCATGAGAGCAAAGCAAGAAGGTGCCAAGCATATGATTTTCAGCCTTTGTGACATAGACTCAGAGCACTTGTCGAAAATTTTCAATATCATAAGAGAATTCTTTCCAGATGCTTATCCGATATGGAAGAAAATTTATGTTGAGAAGATTGGTAGAGATTACAACGCATCGATAGATTATAGAAGAAAAATCTTCAAAATTTGTCGCGATATTTGCGATGATATAGGAGTAACTATGGCTTTATGCATGGAATTTGAGAGGATATTTAACAAGAAAATAATGTTCAAAGGACTTAACGATGAATTTATGACTAGCAAGGTTTGTGAAGGTAAGATAGTGCCCTTATACCATAGATGGAAGCTTGATGAGCAATTCAAACCTATAATGAATTGTGATGGTAATTGTTTAGCCTATGCAAAAGGAAGAGGATCATGTAATCTGGCTTGTAATTTTCCTAAAATGGGCAGGGCTCAAGCTCTTAAGCTTGAGGATTATAAATCGTTTAGACCCTCTCAATTGACTTTGACAGGTATATGACAGCATTGAAGTAAGATATACTAAGCAAAGAAACGTCTTCTCTTGGCTATTATGATACATACTAATAATTACAGATGCTATTAAGGCTAGAAGGGTAAGACTTGTTAGAGAACCTATATTCATCTCATTAATTGGGATCAAAGTCCCACCAATTTGACTAGGTAATGCATTCCCAAAATCATTATGTAATGATTAACGGGGTCCATTTTTCACTAGCCACTAATGTTATAGGTCCTATTATGGTAGGAGTAGTTGCGATTCTTCCTTCTGGTAGAGTCTCTATAACGTAGAATATGTAGGTCCCTTCACCATCTATCCTCCTTCAGGGTCAACATAGAAAAGCGGTAATTCTCCTCTTCAATTCAACCTCTTCAAAACATACATGAGTTTAGTATTTAAGATTTAACACTACTATTTTAGGGATTGTCAAAATAACGAGTTTAAGCTTAGACAAAAATAGACCAAATTCTATCTCAAAGATTCATTAGTAATTTTTGTCTATTTTTATCCGCCTTATCTTGACAACCCCACTATTTTATGCTATAATACATATCAGTTCAAAGCCATTGCTGCTTGTATCCCAGCAAAAGTATCTCCTAATCCAGTAAGTATCTTTGGCTCCTCATTCATAAAGGTAGGAATCAGGCATAAGTTATATCCATCTACGCTCTTTTTAATTGGCTCAACATTAGACCTTGGTAATGATTTTGCTATATTCGAATTATCTTTTATCCCCCCAAGAGTTAATGCTGTAGCAGCTATACATCCCGTCTCTAAAGCCTCTAACTCTCTCTTTACATCATATTTAGAAATTGAAAAGGCAAAATCTGCAGAATGAACACAGATTCTTTTCAATCCATAATTTTTAATTCCTTCTATAACAGCATCTATCAAGTCCTTCAAATTCATAGACTCAGCCTCAAAATAGGTAAAGCATTCATCCTCATTCATTCCCCACGACTCACAGCAGTTATTATCTGAGAACTTCTTCATAGCGTATCTTACAGAATCCTCGTTACCTCTACCTAGCTCAAAGTGAACTTTTGGTCTTCTAGGATTGTTAAGATATTCAATAATCTCATCAGTTTTACTCTTATAATCTGGCAATAGTAAGTGGGCATAACCTATCATCAATACATCTGTAAACTTAGAGTCTGAGGCTCTTTCCAAGAAATCATAATCGAAAATACCCATGGATGACATCATATCCCAAGAGAATATTTGCCTTCCAGTGTTCATGATCCCTTTTCTCAAATCTCTCTTGAACTCAAAGATTAAATGGTCATACTCTGGATCGTTCTCTCTTATGGCTTCCTTCGGAGATTTAATACTTCCTTTAAATACTACCTTAAAGTTAGGCGATGCTAACATTATGCTGCTTGGCCTACAAGGATAAGACACTAACGGCTCAAGACCTAATTCATATAAGGCTCTTCCCATATGGAAGCCATTCCCGCCTAAAGCTCTTCTTTTAATTTTAAAGATAGAATTTAGCTTTGAATAAAGCCTGTCTGAAATAAGTAATTCTTTTCCACCTTCTATTAACGCTTTATCTAATATGTATGATACTTCCTCTACGCTTTCAAGAACTATTCCTTTGGGTCTCACTTTATCAGTTTTCTTTAACCATTCTAAGACTTTATCATCAACATTGATAAACGAATCCCAGTTAGAGTACAATCCAGTTGCAAAATTCTTTCGTGACATCTTCGCTCTTTTATCCTTAAAATATCTCAATCAGTCCTCAAGCTTTATACTCTCTTCGAAAGCCTTTCTTCTTAAATCCTCGAAATCTATTGATTCTCCTCCTACGACTTTCAGGCTAGGCTTGATTTCATCATCGATCTGTATTATGTTGTAACTGTTTGCAAAGAAGCCCCTTGTTCTTTCTGATGATAAAGTTCCTGCATGAACCGCCAACAGTCCTTCAAGTCTCCAAATCCAAGGTCGATGTCTATGACCACTCAAAACCAAATCAACATCAGAATAGGCAAGAGTCCTTAAAGCGTCTCCTGCATCAAGAACAGTAATTATGTCTGTCCCTGTGTCTGGTACAGGTATTACATGATGATGCATGGCAACTATCCTTTTTTTACTCTTATACTTTGAAAGAGTTCTTTGAAGCCAAACGAGTTGCCTATGACCTATCTCACCTTCATCACGATCAGGGCGTGCAGTGCTTACCGTTACTATAACTAGATCATCAAATTCTATGATTCTTTTAGGCTCGAAAAATCTTTTGAAGAGAAGATAGCCTGTTGACTTATAGTCATGATTCCCACTACAGTAGACCTTAATCTCGCAATCAAATCTGTCAAGATTTCTTCTTGCATCTTCATATTCTGAGATAATTCCGTTCTCTGTAAGGTCTCCTGTTACGATTAAAACATCTGGCTTTATGCTGTTTATCTCTTCAACAGCTTTATCGAATTTAGATTTCTGAAACTGTGGGCCACAATGTATATCAGAAATTTGGACTAAACGCATCCTCAATCATAAAA
>JBNAWJ010000022.1:0-33093 GCA_049699795.1 Nitrososphaerales archaeon
AAAGATTAAAACAGAGGAGGGGCTCAAACAATAAAGAATTAAGCCACAAAGCAAATTTGTTAAAATTCGAATTCAATTTGATGGGTCTTGTCGGAGGCTGACGTTGTAACTGTTAGGAAGAGAGCCGTATGCCCACGTTGTGGGATGACGGTTTATGAGGGTGCAGAGATGTTCAGAAGCCTAACAACCTCTACAAGCCTTAAACCAGAATCCAAAAGCAGGTTATAAGCCACTTGATACTTTAGCGGATCAGACGCTAATCGCCTCAAGTCCGAAATTATTTGGTCTTCATCTGGAACTTTAATGTCTATGCCCATCTCATCCTTTGGAATAGCCCTTCGCAGTCCGTCCAGAAACTCTTTAAACTGCCCGTTTGGATGGTTAATTTCTAAACATTTAAACCACGCCCGCATAGCGCGGTTCAAATGATGCCTCTGCCCAGCAGTTAAAGGCGAAAACAATCGCATAACATCCATAGGAGAAGTTATAGGCTGCTTAACAAACCTATCCAAATAATTCAGCATGTTCCGCGCATTGGCAGGCTCGTAACGCTTAAACTCAAGATACTGCAGAAACATTTGCCTCGTTTCAGGCCAGCTTAAAACAAATCCTTCGCCCGAAACACCGCCAGTAAAATCCCTTGATTCGATGATAAGTTTCTTTGACGCTGATGAAAAAAGAGTAATTGAAGTTCTAAAAGAGGCAGGAGGTAGTATGCTCCAGAAGGAAATTACATGGAAGACAGGCTATTCAAAGGTGAAGACCCATCGCATAGTGCATAGGCTTGCCAAGAGAGGAATTTTAGAAGTGGAGAAATACTTCAATACGAACAAGGTCAGAATTAAGAACAATTTACTAGGCGAGCCTAATAATATAGGGGAGTAATCTTTACTCGGCTTTTCTTAAGCTGAGCAATTGCTTCGCTATCATGAGGTCCTTAGGCGTGTTAATATTGACAAATTCTTCACTATCGATTATGAATATCTCTTGATCTAACTCTTTCTCGAATTCTTCTCTTTTTACTTTATCCCCATCTAAAACATTTATTCCAGCAGGGACCAATCTCTTACCTTTATAATCAAGAATAAGGTCTATGCTTACTCCTAAGCCCTCAAACCTCTCTGCGGGAACCATTACAGCCATGACTGGTTTGTCACAATTTTCATAACGCTCTATGATCCTATCAATAGTCTTGCTCTTTAGAAGAGGCAAATCTGCTGAAACTGTTATTATATGCTCTAATCTTAACTTCTTTACTGCTTCACGCAAATCTATTACGTAATCCTTGCCAGACGTTTCTATTACTTCGATTGAGAGTTCCTTTGATCTCTTGGCTGTTTCAGGAGTATATTTACTAACAGCAACGATTATTCTATCCACTTTTTTAGAATTTTTCAAAGCCTCTATAACATGCTCTATAAAGGACTTATCATCAATCTTGATCAAAGGCTTCTCTTCTCGATTTTTCATTCTAGTTCCTTTACCGCCAGCCATTATCAACGCTGTTACAGCCATGTAATCATCGCCAAGATCATGATCAAAGAGGTCATGCGAGTGATCTCATTCGTAGCCCCAAAGACATCCCCTGTAATGCCTTTGAAGTGCCTATTAGAGATCAACACTATGATTAGGCTTACGATGATAGATGAGATTATCGCAATAGAACCGATAATGAACATTACGAAATTACTGATGAGCATCAAAAGTATCACTACGCTAAAGCATATTATCAAAGGTATTATCAATCGAAGAACTCTATAATTACTATGCATAGCATTTACAACGTAAGTGCCAAGGCCTTTATGAGCAGACTTTCCAACCCAAGCTAAGATCACCATAGCCAACTTTGCAGAAACTTCAGCCAAAATCAAACTCTGAATAACATTATCAATAGTCAAAAAAGAGATGCTTAAGGCAGTTGCCATTAAAATTATCAGCCCAAAGGATAGACCGCCGGCTCCAGTCTGCTTATCATGCATGACTTCTATCTTCTTCTCTGGTGGACCTTGGTACATTATTCCATCTCCAAAGTCTAATAATCCATCTGTATGATGAAGACCAGTTATCAAAAGAATAAAGCCCAAGGTCAGTATTCCAACTATTAAGCTAGGTATCAAATGAAGAAGAGACCAGGCGAATATTCCGCTGAGCAGTCCTATTAATAGTCCAACTAAAGGGAAGAGGGGCATATAATTTCCCATATCTTCTAATGAGTTATCCTTCCCTACTGGAATTATGGTGAGAAAGGCTATTACGCTCTTTAACCCTTTAACGATCTTCAAAATCTTTCACTTTTCTCTTGATTTACTATATATTTCAGATAGAACCCCAGCTATCAAGCCACCTATAGCATCGTCGAGAAAAGGTCCTAGTTTCCTTATTATACCAGGTTTCTTCCTCTCAAGGTAAAGGAAGTTGTAAAAGCCCCATGTCCCTGATATGTAGTTCGCTATAGCTATCCCAATATTTTCATCTGCTATCAAAGATATTGGATCCTTCAGAAATTCATCTCTGGTTAAACTAGGTATCAACCCTAATTCTCCATCTTCTTGTAATCTAAGAGCAGCTAATATCAAAGCCGATACATTAAAGTCTGATAAAGCCCTTATCAAACCCTCTCTCAACAATTCTGCTGCTTTTTCTTTACTTTCAACCTCATGAGATGGTATGAATAATTCAAGACCAGCATCTACAATATCATCAATAGTTATACCTCTTTCTTCCAACCTTTCTATAATAGGTCTGCTCGATAGAGTACCGTCCTGCTTTTGAATGCCTTCTTTAGTTGCTTCTTTAACAGTCTTTCCTATCATCATGCCTATCTCAGTACTAGTGCCAGCAAATTCTAAAAGCTCTCCAGTTCCTGTGCATGCCACTGCTATTGCATCAGTAGTAGAACCAGTTGCAACACTATTAGAGAAATGGCTTCTAATGTCCAACTCTCTTATAGCAACGGTCTTTGCTTCTATAGCGGTTTGTATGCAATTGACCATACAGCCCTCAGTAAGATTTCCATCGATGAGAAGTATTATGTTGACAGTCCCTACTTTATTGTTTTGAATTGTATCATCGCCGGCTGCAGCTGGATATAATGAAGCAAAGCCTGCTGTAACCAATGCACTAACAGTCAAATCTTTAGCCTTCTCAACTCTTATGGCCATGTTTGGAATTTCAACAGCAGTCATAAATCCTACAGTATCATCAGGCAGTCCTAGACCTTTTGCAACATTTCTCAATACACCTTCAGGATCTTGATGGTCAAAGTTTTTTGGGACATGATGGTTCATTATCGCCCTTGTTTTGCGCAATCCACCGTTTAATACTGCTGAACTTAGAATCTTCATGGGCTCATCGAATCTTACTACAAGAGTGTTGTTCTGAATCTCACATTTCACTTTTTTGATCTTCACGTCTATCTTCTTTCTTATGGCAGAATCCCTCCAAAAAATCCTTGCATTATTATAATCATCGGCAAAACTATTATCATAACGAATAGAAAAGTTGTCAGCTTCATTATCCTTATGGCTCTTGGTATATGATCAGGCTTTAAAGAGTTTATAGAATCACCTAGAATGTAAAAGCCAGGCTTCTCTAACTGGGCATTGAACGCTCCTGCCACTGCTGACATAGTCCAGCCTGCGTTTAGGCTTTCGGTCTTATTCTTATCTCTCTTCAATATCTCCCATGATTTTCTCCAATCTTCATGTAATAGCCATGCAGATACTACCATCAAAACGGCTGTAATTCTGGCTGGGATATAGTTTGCTAGGCTATCCATTCTTGCTGAAAACCATCCGAGATTTACATGCTCTTTATCCTTGTAGCCAACAGTAGAGTCTAGAGTGTTTATTGCTCTATATGCAATAGCCAATGGTAAGCCTAAGATGCTGTAATAGAAGAGAGAGGAAGTTATACCATCGACAGTACTTTCTGCTACACATTCAACAGTTGCTGATATTATCTTCTGGTCATCGAACTTTGTAGGGTCTCTCCTCACGATCCTTCTTAACATTTTCTTTGCATCTTCTATCCTGCCCTCTTCGATGGCTTTTCCTATAGGTCTTGATAATTTGTCCATGCACTTTATAGCAAATGTAGTCTTTAATAGAAGACCTGCAAATACGATGTAAATTATTATGATAATGTATTGTTTTAAAAGAATCAGCAAAATGTAAACTATCACAGCAGGAATGATGATTACGATCAAGCCAAGGATTATGCCTTTTATCTTCTCCATCTTAGGATTACTGTCTTTAAATCTTGGCTTCAAAAACTCTATGGTTTTTCCTATCCATACTGTTGGATGAAGCTTTTCTGGAGGCTCACCAAATATCAAATCCAAAACTAACGCTAAAAATAGAATGAGTATAGATTCTAGTATGGAAGTAAGATTGAGTAGCAAATTTCTCAGCCTTTGATAGGAGGAATGTCTAAGATTTCACAAACTCTTCTCATGTCAAGGCTATTCTTTACAACATTAGAGAATTGTCTCAGACTCTTCTTCCACTCTGCTCTTATATCTCTTATAGTCCTGTTCCTAAATTTCATCTTCTTATTTCTCATCAAGAATTCGATCAAGCCTTTTCTTAAAGGAAGTCTATCAAAGATTCCGTGAATATAAGTTCCTAAAATCAATCCATCTTTATCTATTGCGCCATCAAAATCATCAACTTGTTTATCTCCCCTTTTGATTATTCTAAAGGCTGGTCTAGCATCTTTTCCTAGAGAGGTATTTCCCATGTGAATCTCGTATCCTATGATGGTCTTTCCTATGCATGAATCTAATATGGGACTATCTGCAAATATCTTGGCAGTAACTCTCTTCGTCAATTTATCATATTCAGAGAATTCTGTTATTACATCGAGAAGTCCTAGACCATCGAATTCTCCTGCTCTTCCTCCTTCAATGCCCTTCTTGTCTATAATTTTCTTTCCGATGATCTGATAGCCTCCACAAATTCCAAAGATGGGAATTCCTTGCTTTGCCAATCGAACTATCTCTCTTGATAATCCTTTCTCTTTCAACCATAACAGATCCTGAATGGTATTCTTAGTGCCAGGTATTATTACAGCATCTGGCATTCCAAGCTCTTTCACAGATCCAACATAGTGAACATTGATAGATGCTTCTGCCTCTAAAGGATCAAAGTCTGTGAAGTTAGAAATTCTTGGAAGTCTGATTATGGCTATAGTTGCTTTTTTCTCATCATAACGAAAATCTCTCTCAAGAGACATGGAATCTTCATCAGGCAGTATAAGGTCTTGAATGTAAGGAACTATTCCTAAAACAGGCTTGCCAGTTATCTGCTCCAATCTCCTTAAACCTGGCTCCAATAATGTAATTTGTCCCCTGAACTTGTTTATTATGAAGCCTTTAACAAGCTCTTTATGCTTGGGCTTGAGAAGTTCCAAAGTTCCAACTAAACTTGCAAAAGCACCTCCTCGATCTATATCAACTACAAGAAGGACAGGAGCATTAGCTAATTCGGCTATGCTCATATTCGCTATATCTTTTTCGTAAAGGTTTATCTCTGCTGGACTACCTGCTCCTTCTATAAATATAATATCATAATCACTCATTAGCCTTGATAATGATGCTTTTACGCTCTCTATCCCTTCCTTTAGAGCGAATTCTGAGTAGTAATCACTTGCACTAGTATCCTTGTAAGGCTTGCCATGAAGAACTATCTGACAGAACATATCTCCTTTAGGTTTGAGAAGGATTGGGTTCATGTCTGCTGTAGGCTCTATATCACAGGCAAAGGCTTGAAGGGCTTGGGCACGAGCTATCTCCTCACCGTTTTCGGTAACAAAGGAGTTTAAGGACATATTCTGGGCTTTGAAAGGTGCAACTCTATAACCAGCATCCTTGAAGATTCTACAAAAAGCGGCTACGAAGAGGCTCTTGCCACAATAAGAAGATGTGCCTTGAACCATTAAAGCTTTGGATTTCTTTGATTTATTCATGATCTTGTCACTTTCTTTAATGAACTTATCAGATACTCATTCTCCTTTCTCGTCCTTATGGCAACTCTGATGTAATATTCATCAAGCCCTTTGAAAGAATCACAATCTCTAATCAATATTCCAAAGTTCAACAATTTACTCTTGAGCTCTTTCGCCTTTAAGCCAGTCTTCTCTATGTTTATCAGAAAGAAGTTAGCATCTGAAGGAGTTACATCAAAGCCTTTGATCTGGCTCAACTCTCTCATTAGAAAATCTCTCTCTTCTTCAATCAATCTATAAGTCTTATCTGAAAATTCTGAATCTTCCAAGGCTGCTATGGCTGCAACTTCAGCCAAACAATTTATATTCCAAGGTATCTTCGCCTTCGACATGATTTCTATAACTTCACTATTGCTTACACCATAGCCTATTCTAAGCCCTGTCAGTCCAAAGAACTTGGTGAAGGATTTTAGGATGAAAAGATTTTGACAAGAATTGATTTCTCTAATAAGAGATGAGTTCTTTTCTTTAGGAGAAAAATCCATGAAGTCTTCGTCTAAGAATATTAATGTATCTTCCTTCTCTGCTTTATCAACTATATTAATCAGATCGTTGAACGGTATAAGCAAGCCTGTAGGGTTGTTTGGATTACATAGAAAGGCAACTTTCACACCCTTTATTTTTTTAATGAATTCCTTAGTATCGATTTTGAAGTCATGAGTTAAAGGCAAATACTCGATTTTACCATTTGCTTTCAGTACAGCCATTTCATACTCTCCAAAAGTTGGTGCTGGGATCAGCGCTTTTTCACTATCTCTCATGAATACATCTGTAAAAAGGTAGATTATCTCGGTTGAGCCATTTCCTATGATCAAATTATCAGGACTTACACCTATGTATTTAGATATGGCTTCTTTAAGAGAAGTGCTACTAGAATCTGGATAGAAAGGAATCTTCCAAAAGCTGTCCATTATGGCATCTATCGCTTTAGGAGATGGACCTAACGGATTTACGTTAGCGCTAAAATCAAGAACTTTTTTCTGATCATATTCTAATTGCCAGACTTCTCCACCATGTACGCACGGCTTCAAATTCTTGATGTGATCCTTGGCTAAATCATATATTCCCATAAAATTTGTCGCCTTTTAGTTTCAGTGCATTTTATAGAAGCTTAAAGATTGCTATGGTGCTTTTCGTCATTTCTCACCCGCTTGAGCTTTATACATGAATTCCTAGTTTGCATTCCAACTCTTGGAGAACAGGTAGAACTTCACCGTAGCTCTTGACAAATATTGCGCCTCTTTTCCTCAACTCTATGTAGGAGTCTTGAGCATATCCCCCTGTGAAATCCCTTTCTTGAATGGGTTTTTCATTGACTATTATCGTCGCCAATCCTTTTTCTAAAGCCATCATAGCAGCTCCAAGGTTCCTAAGATTACCACGACCGAAGGGAGCATCGCTCAATATTACTACATTTGCATCTTCTATCATTCTTAAATTAGCCTTGTGGGCTTCCTCTGTTATTGAAGAGAAAGGAGCATCACTTACTACAGGTATGCCTAGAGTGCAAGCCGCTTCGTAATCTGTATCCAATACATTAAGAACTCCTGCACTTACTTTATATCCATGCTCTAATAGCATTCTCATCAAAGAAGCTCCTGTGCCACCACCACATATTATATGGACTTTTAGGGCTCTTGGCTGAACACTCTTGAGCTCAGGTGTGCACAAAGGTACAACGTAGAGGGAATCGGTTATGGGATGCCTCTTTACTATTGCGCTTATATGGAAGGCTCTTTTGATATTCTCATCGGTTAGAACAGAGCCTATGGGCCCTATGGAAATCACCTTTCCTTCACTTAGAAGAATGGCAGAATCACAGAACAAAGATGCAAGGTTTACGTCATGTAATGCTCCTATAGTAATCAGATTTCTTTCTTTTGTAATTCTTTTGATAAGACCAAGAACTTCAATTTGGTGCCTTATATCAAGATGGGCTACAGGCTCGTCTAAGAGTAAGACTCTTGCTTCTTGAGCCAAAGCCCTTGCAATCAGAACCTTTTGCTTCTGGCCATCACTGAGTTCATTGAACCTTCTTGTAACGAAATCCTTTATGTCGAGTATCTCCAAGGCTTTGTTAATACTACCTATGTCCTTAGAGCTAAGAGAGCCTAACCAGCCTGTCCATGGATGCCTTGCAGTGGCTATTATGTCGAATACTTCCATCTGAGGCGTCTCTATAGCATTTGTGAAGACTACGGAGAAAATTTTTGCTAGATCACTCCCTGAAAAGATTTCTAAACTCTTGCCATCGAAGAAGATAGATCCTACCTTTGGCTTGAGCATCCCGCTCAAGCATTTCAATAATGTTGTTTTACCCGAACCATTTGGACCGAGTAAGCCCACAAAGGCTCCACTTTCAATCTTAGCCGTTACGCTCTCCAATGCCTTTATCGATTTATAATTGAAGTTAAGCCCTTCAATTTCAATGTTCACCATGCTTAACCGCCTCTACCTCTTTTGAGCAATAAATAGATGAACAATGGTGCACCTATCATAGATGTCACAACTCCTATTGGTAGCTCTGATGGCCTTATTATAGTTCTTGAGAGAGCATCTGACAAGGCTAGAAAAGATGCGCCTATAAGGGCTGATGCTGGCATTAAGAATTTGTTGTCATAACCTAGAAGAAGCCTTGCTATATGAGGTATCACCAACCCTACGAACCCTATTATCCCAGCAGACGCAACAGAAACTGAGACAAGTATGGCTACAACGATGATAAGATATTGAGTAAGGCTTTTTATGTCCACTCCGAGCTGTTTAGCATACTCTTCTCCTAGCAGTATAGCGTTAAGACTCTTTACCTTTATGAAAAGTAGAAACAAGCCCAATGGAATAATTATTGCCATTATCTGAACATGGCTCCAATGAGTGGCTGAGAAGCTTCCCATCATCCAAGAAAAAATTATGTGAATGTCCTTCAATACTAAATATTGAAGAAAAGTTACCATAGAGGATAAGAGAAAGCTGAAGGCAAGACCTATCAACAATACAGATACTGGTCTTAGACCGAAGGCTTTACTTATCGTGTAAACTAGGAAGGTTGTGAAAAAGGCACCAAAGAAGGCCATGAACGTCATTGTATAGGGACCAAGGGGCTGATAAGAAATTCCTAATGCTACTATTATTGAAACTCCAAGAAGGGCTCCACTTGCAATCCCAAGAATATATGGTTCTGCTAGTTGATTTCTGAACAAAGTTTGCAAACTTACCCCGCTCGTAGCTAGAGCAGCTCCTATGAATAACGTTGCAATAACTCTTGGAAGGCGAACATCGAATAATATCTTTGTATACATGCTCTCACTAGGGTTAGAATTGAATAAGATTTCGATGACACTGCTTAATGGTATATCGACAGCGCCTACAGATAAGCCTAAAAGGAAAGAGAAGGCAAGCAATATAACTAAAGCTAAAAAAATGAGCTTACCTAACTTAACCCTTTTACGATGGTAATCAGATGGACTTGATTCATTATAATGAGAACTCATTTTATCGCTCTTTTTTTGGATAAATGCTAATAACCTCTCTCTTAGTTTTTGTTTCGCTGTGAATATAATGAACATTTTCTAAATGCCTCTTAGCTATCTCTGATGCCTTGATCACCTCTTCTGGAGAAGGAGCTCTCCAAGGTGTATCGCTGATAGGGATAAAGCCATCTATTCTATATGGTATAGATGGATCGATGCTTGCAATGAATCTAGCTATTCTCTCAATTTCATCGTGCTCGATTAATCCTGGGATCAAGACACTTTCTGCCATCAACTCAATTCGGCTTTTGCTTAGAAGCTTAAAATTATCTAAAACTGGTTCATTGGTCTGCCCTGTGTAGAATCGATGAATATCATTATCATAAGCCTTAATGCTTACGTAAGTGCTAGAAAGTCCTGCTTCTTCTAGTTTTTTTATGAAATTTTCATTTAAAATATAGCCATTAGTCAATAAGTGAGTTTTAACATCAAGGGCAGTAAGCATACTGATTATATCTAGTAGCTCTTTATCAAGAGTAGGCTCTCCTCCTCCTAATATAGCTCTTTTTACATCAATTTCTTTAACTATAGCTCTAAATTCATTCAAAGATAATCTTCTTAAATCTTTAATGGCTTGAAGAGCATGCTGATCCTCATCATTAAGATGGCAGTCCCAAATTAATTGCTTTAATATGCATCCTTTACATTGAAAGTTGCATCCTTGAAAGAAGACATATATAGAGTTGTCATGAGTATGATGTGCGATATGATAAATGTTTGTCATAATTCATTAACACTCTTATTATCTCTTTTGAGCTTTTCCTGTTTAAGGATAGCTTCTTTTACTGCCGAGGTTACCGCTTTGGCTATAATCTCTCCTGCCTTGGCATGTCCGCCTACATAAGTTATCTTTGGACCAAAACCTGATACCACTATAATATTATCTGTTCCTGTACCTGTGGCTTGGATTTTAGGGTTATAAGAACTCCTTATATCTAAATCTTGTAAAGAAATCGTCTTTGCTTCTGTAATAGTAATTATACTTCTTACCATGGCTCCATCTGTAAGTGAAGCGTTTGTTAAAAGGATGATATTGATTGTTCCCAAGGTTTCAAATTCACCATCTTTCTCTATATTTTTAGCTTCATCTACACCGATTCTTTGAGCATTAGATTTTACTCCTGCAGTTACACAAGCACAAATCTTAATATCTCTATATTCTTCTGTTTTTATAGAGATATTATCCATGTCTGCACCTGTGTATAACATTGCTGTATAATCGTGCTTAACTCCTATATCAGCAAAAATCCATTCTTTATATTCTTCTTCCTTCTTATTTTTGTAAAGAGAATCATGAAGTTGTACTGGAGCATAATGATTACCAACAAATTTTACTTTTTTAAATCCTTCTAAGGTTGATAGAGCCCTTCTCATAATTCCAAGATCGACAAGAAAAGTCTTTACTTCTACATCTTGAAATCTATGATAAATTATCTCTGCCTTTGTTCCTTCTAAATTTAAGTCAATCTCTCGTCTCCTCATATCCTTTCTCCTTTAAATAGAACCTGATCCATTGTGAAATATTGGAGATCCCAATTCTTATTGACTGATTTGGCTATTTTATCGACCTTTCTAAAATTATCTAAAAGCTCGTCTGACCTAACCTCGACGATCTTATAATTAGGATCATAAGCTGTTTTATAGCCAGAAATCTTACTTTCAGGATAGACAAAGAATTCAACATTATTCAGATATTTTCTAGCAATGTTAAAGGCTTTCAACATCTCTTCTTCTGTAGGTTTTCTTGAGAGCTTAACATCTAATTGTTCAGGAGCGAATTCATATAATCTGTAGAGTATATTCTTATCAATACTACTCAAGAATTTTGCAATTTTTTCAATTTCAGGGACATCTATTATATTTGGGATAAATATCGTTCGAACATAAAAATTTAAGCCATAATCATGTAGCAACCTTACAGCTCTTAAAACATTGGCATTGCTCTTGCCAGTGTACCACTTATGAATTTCTTCAGTGTATGCCTTTAAGTCCAACTTGATATAATCCACGAGGGATTTTAACTTTTCAACTAAATCTTTATCAAGCATATGACCGTTGGTTGATATGCCGATTTTATTAATCCTAAGCTTTCTTAAACCTTGGATAAGATAGAGTAAATAATCTGGGTCTTTTGTTGGCTCACCACCAGTCATTTGAACTTCTTCAACTAAACCACCATAAATCAATTGGCAAGACTTGACCAATAAGTCAAGAAGACCGTTGACTGATAATTCTCTTCCTACATCTTTTTTAGCAATTGCAAAGCAACCTTTGCAATTGAAATTGCACCCAGAAAGGTTTATCTTTACTTTTTTACGAGGACTTACTTCACAAGTTAAGAAAGGCACTTTTTTAAAGATCGTCTTACTCTCTTTGATTATCTCTTTTGATAGCATTGCTGTCATTTTATTGACCTCTTAATCTCCTTGGCTATGGATATATCATATGTTGCGAATATTATTCCATCAGAATAGTTAGATGCAGAAACCATGGCTTTTATGATATTTTTAACAAATGGTCTTGGATGGCCTGCATAAAGTTCAATATAAAGCGGTACTTTAATTCGTCTACGGAAGTATCGCGCCAAGATCTCTATCCAGTACGTTGTCGAATAAGTTTTATCATAAAGCGGGATTACTAAAAAGTCAGCATACTTAGCAAGTGCAGTAAAATCTATACCAAACCTTTCTTTGGATGAGCACGGATCTGGGGGTAGTGTTATAGAGAAATTTACTTTCACTAGCTTTGAAATCTCTTCTACAAATTCGTTAATTATATTCGACTTCCACCTAGCCCATTTTAGCTTACTCTCTTTCCACATTTTTGTGCATCGTTGGCATGTACAATATTCTTCTTCTGGAAAATGAACACAGTCAAGATGTATGCCTGCTATGTTCACTTTTGACGCTTCATCGATCAGATCAAGAATATATTTCACATAATCTTCATTTGTGGGGCATATCCAATCCCAAAGAAAATTATGCCTTTTATTTCCTCTAGTCGCTTTATCTTGCTTAGATAAAGCGACCCACTCAGGCTTCTCACGAGCTGTCTTATTATCACCAAAACAGCTAACTATATTATACATTCGCTCTGCTGCCTTATTTATTCTACCGCTTACAGGTTTGATATGGTAAAAAGTCAAGTCGAAATCTTCTACAGGCTCTGGTTTGTCTAATACGACCCCTAGTCTCATAATACTTCCCTGACTATCAGATTTCGATTCCATGAATTAGCTCAGCAAAGATTTCTATAGCCTCAGCAGTTCTCGGACCTGGCTGTATAAAGAATTTTGGTACTGCAAAGACTCTTCCTTCTTTTACTGCTTTGATTTCACTCCAAGATGGGAAGAGGCTTAAGAGATCATTAACATTCGATATTCCTGGATGTCCTTCACTGAAAGCGATAACATCAGGATTTTGAGCCAAGACTTCTTCAGGGCTTACTGTAGGCCAAGCAATATTTACGCTCCCAAAGATATTTACTCCCCCAGCTGCTTCGATAAGTGCGTTGATAAAGCTAGGTCCTCCAGCTGACATGAGAGGATCGTGCCAAGACATCCAAAAAACCTTAGGTTTTGGTAAGTTAGCTACTGCATTAGATACTTTGGTGATATTTTGTTTCATTTCACTTACAAGATTTTCTGCACTATCTTTTGCTCCTGTTAATTTGCCAATTAACGTTATAGCACTATATATGCTATCAAGACTATTTCCATAATCTACACCCACTACAGGATAGCCTAAATTTTTTAACTTTTCCACACCCTCAGGTCTCATAAAGGTTGGTACTAGGATCAAGTCAGGATTTGCCGCAACAACTTTCTCAACTTCAGGATCTACGATGCTATTAAAAACGGTAAGATTGCCTGAATTTTTTCTATCTACCATCTCTGGAGGCCATTCACACCATTTAGTAACTGCAACAACTTTATCGCCTAAACCTATAGTGAATAACGTTTCAGTTATGCTAGGAGCAAAGGAGGCTATCCTTTGAGGAGGAACTCTGACTATAGTTCTATCAAAACTTAATATTTCTGGAACTTCGATGCCTTGTGGAACAATGAGTATTGTGCTACCATAAACATCCTTGAAGACTTCGACACCGAAAATAACATTAAGATTAGCAGTAAGTTTGTCTATCTTCTGGTTTAGTTGAGATATTGCGTAGAAGTTATACGCTGTCACAGAACCTGTTAGTATGATCAAAACAACTAAAACCGCTAATCCAGTTTTTCCTTTTTGCATGGCTGGATAATCCTACCAGCCAATTATTAAAGTTTTTGGTTTATTTATGAATCACTTACACGATCTAAAATACAGACTTTATCCTCAGCAAAGTAGTCTCCAAACATCCAATAGGCTCTGGCTCTACAGCCTCCACAAACTTCCTTGAAAGAGCATTTGCTACATTTTCCTTTAACACGATCGACATCACACAAACCTTGTAAGAATCTATCTTTCTTTAACCTTCTCCAAAGATCCTTTAGACCATTTTTCATTACATTGCCCAGTGAGTAAGGTATGTAGGGACATGGTCTTACAGAGCCATCTTCCATCACGTGCATGGTTTGGGATAATGAACATAGCCTACCTGGAACTTCAAAACCTTTACTAGACATTAGAGCAGAGTAAGACGGCTCATAAACAGATACCTTGCTAAATCCTTTATAACCTATAGCATTCATGGGCAATGCATGCCATTCATCAAAAAGCCTGGTCATCAAATTTTTGTAGCTATGAAGCTTTGGTAGTATCTCTGATTTGGCTCTGCCCATAGGAATTATCGCTAAAGCATCGCAAGTTAATCCTTGACTTTCAGCAAAGCGTATTACCCCCTCAACATCGTCTATATTTACGCTAGTAACAACTGCTCCAACACTGACCGATAAACCCTCCTTCAGTAAAGCATTCAAAGCCATCATTTTCTTAGAGAGAGAGGATGGAATCCTTGTAAACTTCACATGCGTTTCTTCAACTAACGTGGGGAGATTTATTGCTATGGATGCCTTGCTTTCCTTAAAGGATTCTATATGATCAGGAGTCATTAGCGTAGCGTTAGTTGCTATAACAGGAGTCATTCCTAAATCTCTTGCAAATCTTGCTAGCTCTAGAATATCATTCCTAAGCAAAGGCTCACCTCCAGTGAAAACGAAACTCTTAGTGCCAAGATCAGAAGCTTGTTTTATCAAATTCTTTGCCTGTTTATTTGTCAACGTCTTGCGTGGGTTATAGGCCGCATAGCAATGAATACACTTTAAGTTACACTTATAAGTACACTGCCAAGCTATGTGCACTAGCTCACTAGAACTCAAAAATATCACTATAATGGAAACTTTCATAACGCTAAAATACTTTTTAATATAGCATCTTAAATATGGAAAGTGCATCTCTGTGTTATTTCAACAATACAATTTTTTTCAGCAGAGCTCTGCTGAAAAATCCTGTCAAAGACCATTGTAAGAATTAAGATCATACTAACCCGCACAGAACCAACGTAAAACCGCTATCATTAACCACTGTAAAGCATCCTTTCTGCACGTATACTTTTAAAATAATGATGAAGTTAATACTAATAATATATATTAAAGTAATGTTTAAATGTAAATCCTATATTAATATTTTTGGTGATGTTGTTGCGTACTATCACTGTAAAAGTTGATGAAGAATTAAAAAGGAAGATGAAACTCGTTAAGGTCAATTGGTCAGAATATATCAGGGAAAGTATTCAGCGGAGAGTAGAATTGGAAGATAGAAAAAGTGCAGCAGAGAAGCTTCTAGAAGGATTAAAAGAAGGGAAATGCGTTGCTCCTAAAGGATTTATAAATAAAACCATAAGGGAGACGAGGGAAAACCGTTGACTGTTTATGTGGTGGATGCCTCTGTTGCATCTAGATTCATATTGGTTGAAGATTTATCTGACAAAGCAAAATTGGTTCTGGAAGACTTTCTTGAAGGAAAACTCGATTTAAAAGCGCCAAAACTATTAGTTTATGAGGTGGGAAACACCTTATGGAAAGCTGTTAAACAAGGTTTCATAAACCTAGATGAGGCTTTAAAAAATTTTTCGCATTTTATAAAGCTTAGAATAAATTCAATCGAATTAGATGGAAAAGAACTTGAAGATGTTCTATGGTGGAGTGTTAAAAACCAGACATGCTATTATGATAGCGTGTATGTAAAATCATCGAAAAAGATTGGGGCACCCCTCCTAACCGCCGATGACACATTATGTGAGAAAGCTCGTAAAGAAATTCTAACCCTACATTTAAAAGACTACCAGAAACAGGTTTAACTCAAGAACAATTTTAGCCTATTTAGTTTTATTTTATCAGGAAGTTCAATCTTATCATAGATACCTGTATAGAATACTGACAAACTCAAAAACTATAATGGAAACTTTCATAACGCTAAAATACTTTTTAATATAGCATCTTAAATATGGAAAGTGCATCTAGAAGGGTAAGGAGCATATATAATGCCATAGCCTCCCCAACCAGATTAGAGATTCTTAGAATTCTTAACGCTAAAGGACCTTTAAGCTACTCTGACCTTAAAACGCTTGCTGGCTTTAAGTCTAAGAAAGAATCAGGAAAGTTTGCCTACCATCTGAGGAAACTTGTGAAGCAGGCATTGGTCTCTTTGGACAGGGGTGAGAGGAAGTACAGCATATCAAGCCTAGGTAGATTAGTGCTAAATCTTACAAGGCAGGTGGAGGAGCGGTCCATGCTGGAGAGTGGCAAGTTCTATGTTAGGACGTCAAGGCATACCATGGAAGAATTCAACCCAGATAGAATACTTCAATCTCTTATAAGAGAAGCCGGGATGCCTGTAGAACTTGCAAAAAGAATATCTGATGAGGCAGAAGCAAGGATATCCAAATTTCAAACAGCTTACTTGACAGCTCCTTTGATAAGAGAAATGGTCAATGCTTTACTCATAGAGCATGGTTACGAAGAGTATAGGCACAAATTGACAAGATTGGGCTTACCAGTATTTGATGTAACAGAATTGGTGAATAGAGCCAGCAGAGCAAAAGAAGGGTTGTGCACAGTCTTGGCACAAACAGCCGAATCAGTCTTTTCAGAGTATTTGCTTCTTACTCAACTTCCCAGAGATGTATCTGATGCTCATCTTTCTGGGGATATCCATCTATCTGACGTAGGTTTTTGGGGCTTGATGCCGGATACTCTCTTCATGGACTTATCATCACTAAACAACAATGGTATTAAATTAGGAAGATTGTCCATGATGCCAAAACTAGGCCCTCCTGATAGCCTCGAGGAAGCAATGAACGAATTGTCGATCCTAACTTCTTTTTTGAGCTTAGAACTGGCATCTGAAATCACTTATGAAAATTTTCCAAAATATATTGGAGATTATGCTAAAGGGAAGAGCCATAAAGAGCTCAAGGAAGCCATTCTAAATGCCCTTCTATTAATTTCGTCAAATCTGGCAATTTCATACAACAAGCCCAAGATAGCGATAAACATTGACCCTTACTCTAATAATTTGGAAGAAAAACTGAACAATAAAATAATGCTGGCTACCCTTGATGCTTACAAAGATTATTCTGAAAGAATTCCTTTGCCACAGATAGGATTAGTCATTCTTTTGGATAAAGTTTCAGATAAAGATTTGACAAAGCGTATAGCATCCATCGTAAATTCAGGAGGGTGCATTTCAATATCAACTCAACGTAACCTAATTCGATCTTATAGTGGTTTGAAGAAAGTTTCTTCAGATGCAGAGCATGAAATCGATAACTTCAGCCTAATTCACTCTTTATCTCTGAACCTTCCAAGGCTTTCTTATGAATCGAATAAAGATGAAACTTACTTTAGGGCGAAGATGGCCATGCTTATTCAACTATCTGTAAACGCCCTGGCTAAAAGAAGAAAGATGATAGGGGAAGTGATCAACAAAGGACTATTGCCCATACTGGCTCAGAATCAGAATATTATATCTACTGATTTTATGCCTGCTGCAATCAACCTTATTGGATTAGATGAAGCCATGATGAATCTAGTAGATGAAAAGACAAAGCAGCAAGAAAGGAGGGCGATAATTGAAAAGGTGATAGGGACTGCTACAAAATTTGTAGGTGAAAGAGTTGTTAAGCCTGAAGAGAGCACGGGAATAGCCATCTTACAGAGCGATAGTGCAGAACGCTTTTACAATCTAGATTTAGAAAAGTACGGCAAGTCTGTTGTAACCAGTAAAGATAGAAGGAACGCCTATTCACAAGTTCCATGGATTCAAAGTACAGACCTTCATAATGAGAATATAGTAGATGAATTGAATTACTTATCCAAAAACTTGAGCAGTGGCTTTTCCACCATCATAAATATTCCCACAAAGGCTGATTTAGATTCTGTCGAAAAAACGATTTCAGAAGCCATAGGAAAGCTTGATTACTTCAAGCTTAGCAAGAAGATTACCATATGTAAGAATTGTGGAGCAAAATTTTCGACAGAAGTTGAGAGATGCAAAGTATGCAAGTCTACAGCCTTGGCTTACCACTCTACAGCATAGATATTGTAGATTGAGTTAGACGAATAATGAATAGTAATTTCAAGTCAAGTTAATTTTACTATATCATCTCATTAACGGTGTTTTAGAAGAAAAAAAGGTTAGATGCGTAATTCTAGTCAATATTTCTTAATCTATCATTAAAAATCATAGCCTGATTCATATTACATGTTATCAGTGGGATTAATTGGTTTTAGCTACAGAAAAAGAAATTATTGAACATAAATTTTCACCTAACGCTTTGAAGGTATTGGAGAAAAGGTACCTAAGAAAAGACGAAAACGGAAAGATCATAGAGACTCCTGATCAGATGTTCCGTAGAGTTGCCAAAGCTATAGCAGAGGTGGATGCTCTCTATGATCCAAACGCAGATGTTCAAAAGACTGAAGAAGAATTCTATAGGGTTATGAGCGAATTAGAATTTTTGCCAAATTCTCCAACTTTGATGAACGCTGGGACAGAATTGGGCCAGCTTTCTGCATGTTTTGTATTACCAGTAGAAGACTCTATAGATAGCATTTTTGATGCTGTCAAGGCTACTGCCTTAATTCATAAATGTCTAACAAAAGATACACTAGTGTTTACAAATCCAGGAATTAAACCTATAGTAGAGATTAGAGTTGGTGATCGAGTGGCTACGGATAGTGGCTACCAGCGTGTTTTTGATACTCACTATGTAGGTATTAAAGAGGCACTTCGCGTTAAAACTTTACATGGCTATGAAATAACCGGCTCAAGAGAACATAAATTGAGGGTAATAGATGAGAATGGAAATTATGTTTGGAAAGAAATAGGCGATTTAAAGATAGGCGACTGGCTGGCTATACAATTATTCGATCGAAAGGATGGCGATAATACCTTACCTAAGTTCGATTACCATCCAAAGCTTTATAATCGAACTTCTTTTAAAGCAAGGATAAATGAGCTTCCACAAATCTTAACGACAGATTTGGCTTATCTTTTTGGTGCTTTTTTGGGAGATGGTAGTTTTCACAAAAAAGACTATGGAAAAATAAGATTTACGATCGGCGAAGATAAGAGAGAATTAGTAGAGAAAATAAGCAGAATAATAAAAGAAATCTTTAGCATAACACCAAAAATAAGAAAAGATAAAGGTGCGTATGAGATAAGTTTTCAAAGCGTTCAGATCAGAGAGTGGTTTGAGTTTTTAGGTATTAAAAAATCCAGTGCTCGAAAGATTCGTATACCTTCTTTTATATTCAAGGCAAGTGGTGATAGAATCGGAGCTTTTCTGCAAGGTTTATTTGATACAGATGGTTGTATAAATGCTAAAGGTTACATTTCTCTTACATCATCATCTGAAAGAGGCATTAAGGAAATTCAGACATTACTTTTATTATTAGGCATACCAACAATTAAACGTGAGCTCAAAAGTGTAAAAAGTTGGCAGATAACGATAACAACATTACGAGGGTTAGAAAACTTTGCTAAAAAAATTTCTTTCTCAGTCAAACAAAAAGCTGAGAGATTAGCTAATATTGATTTTAACAAACTGTTCAGAAAAGATTACCTACCTAATCAATATAAGGTTCTTTCAAAATATTTACATGGCAAACTTAGAAAGAAATATGATAGGATTGTTAGAGGAGAGCGACAACTTAACATAAGGCAAGCTAAAGAAATACTTTCTTACATCAACATACCAGAATTGGCAAATATGATGGCACGCAATCAATTCTACACCCAGGTTTCTGAGATAGAAAATTTAGGACCTCAAAAAATGTACGATCTCACAGTTCCAGTATCAAACTGTTATATTGCAAACGGTTTTGTGTCACATAATTCTGGCGGTGGGACTGGTTTTTCTTTTTCAAAAATAAGGCCAAAGAACGATGCAGTAAAGTCTACAGGTGGAATAGCATCAGGTCCTGTCTCATTTATGAGGGTATTTGATGTAGCGACTGAAGTAATAAAGCAAGGAGGTAGGAGAAGAGGAGCAAATATGGGCATATTAAGAGTAGATCATCCAGACATAATCGAATTCATAACATCGAAGGAAGAGAGCATCGCCTTCAATAACTTCAACATATCAGTAGCTTTAACAGACAAGTTCATGAGAGCTTTGGAGAAAGAAGAAGATTATGAGCTAATAAACCCACGCACAAAACAGATTGTTAAAAAGCTACCAGCCAAGGATATCTTCGAATTGATCGTGACCATGGCTTGGAAGAATGGTGAACCTGGAATAATATTCATAGATAGAATTAATGAATTTAATCCTACTCCTCATGTTGGAGAGATAGAGAGCACGAACCCATGCGGAGAGCAGCCACTATTACCATATGAATCTTGTAATCTTGGTTCTATAAATCTGTCAAAGATGGTAAAAGATGGCAAAGTGGATTATGATAAGTTGATAAAAACTGTTAGAATAGCTGTTCATTTTCTTGATAATGTGATAGATGTAAATAAGTATCCATTAACTCAAATAGAAAGCATTACAAAAGCTAATAGGAAAATAGGCTTAGGAGTAATGGGCTTTGCAGACATGCTCATAAAGCTTGGCATACCATATGACTCTGAAGAAGCAATAGATATTGCTGAGAAAGTTATGAAGACCATCAAAGAAGAAGCGAGAAAGGCATCTTCTGAGCTTGCAGAGGCAAGAGGGTGCTTCCCGAATTTTAAGGGGAGCATTTACGATTTTCCAGGAGGAATTAAGTTAAGGAATGCTTCTTTAACAACTATTGCTCCAACTGGCTCAATTTCTATAATAGCTGGCTGTTCTAGTGGCATAGAACCTCTTTTCGCAATTTGCTACACTCGCAATGTTCTTGAAGGCCAAAGGCTTATAGAAATAAACCCATTGTTTGAGAAAATAGCTAAGATGGAAGGTTTCTACAGTGAAGAGTTGATGAGAGAGATAGCTGAGAAAGGGTCTTTAAGAGATATTAATGGTATACCTGAGCATATAAAAAGAATCTTCGTTACTGCTCATGATATAACTCCTGAGTGGCACGTAAGGATGCAGGCAGCCTTTCAAAAATACACGGATAATGCAGTGTCTAAGACCGTCAACTTCCCTAACAGCGCCAAAATCGATGATGTGAGAAAAGTCTACATGCTGGCCTACAGATTAGGTTGCAAAGGCGTTACTGTTTATAGAGATGCCAGCAGAGAGGAGCAAGTTCTAGAGACCAAGAAGACTGAAATGGAGAGGAGATCCCAGAAGACCAAAAAGGAAACGCCGGAGAAGGCTTATGGAGTGCGTTTAAGAAAGAAGACAGGATGTGGCAATATTTACACAAAGGTCTTCAGCAATGAACACAACGAGCCTGTTGAAGTCTTCATTACTTTGGGCAAAGCTGGAGGTTGCGCTGCTGCTTTCACAGAGGGATTAGCGAGAGCTTGTTCACTAGCTTTGAAGTATGGTGCAAGTTTAAAGGAGTTGGAGGATGAACTCATGGGGATAAGTTGCCATAAGCAAGAGGGTATAGGTCAAAACAGAGTCCTCTCATGCATAGACGCTGTAGCCAAATCAATACAAGAAATGTTCGGGCAGAAAACTGATCAAAAAATAGATGATAAGAAATCTAATAGCTTAGGTGCATGCCCAGTTTGTGGGAGTCAAGTGATATACACTGAAGGCTGCCTAAGATGCATATCTTGTAACTTCTCTCAATGTGAATGAATTTAGAATAAAGCATAAGGATCATGATTAAGAATAGATGCTAATAAAGCTCCTCTTATAACCTTCCCATAATATATCTGAAGGAAATACTTTGCATTTGGCATTTTATCGACTTCAGGCTTTATTTCTCCTACTCTTGGGAGAGGATGCATAACTATACAATCTTCTTTACCGCTTTTTAATAAATCAGCATCTATCACATAAGAGCCCTTTACTTTTTCATACTCATGAGGGTCTGGGAATCTCTCTCTTTGAATTCTAGTTATATAAATTACATCTAAATTTTTTATTATTTCTTTTAAATCTTCATGCTCTGAAAACTTGATTTTATCACTAATATTGAATAAAGCCTCATCTCTAACTTTTAGCTGTGGTGGTGATACCAAAAATATTCTGGGGCTATAATTCGATAATGCATAGATAAGAGAGTAAACAGTTCTCCCATACTTCAAATCTCCAACTATGGCTATATTCAATCCATTTATCCTTCCCTTTACCTTCATTATTGTGTAAAGGTCTAGCATGGCTTGAGTTGGATGCTCTTCAGTGCCACTACCGGCGTTTATTACTGGCTTTGAAGCAATCTCTGCCGCGAAACGGTTAGCTCCTTCCATAGGATGCCTTAGAACTATGGCATCTACATAACTCTCGACAGTCCTTACAGTATCTGCAAGGTTCTCTCCCTTTTCAACAGAAGACATGCTAGGATGTGCAAACCCTAAAACACTTCCCCCTATAGATAGCATGGCAGCCTCAAAGCTCAACCTAGTCCTTGTGCTAGGTTCAAAGAACAATAGTCCGAGAATCCTTCCTTTCGCTAACTCTTTCTTCTTTTCATAATCTAATTTTTCAATCTTATCGGCTATTGAGAAAAGATACTCAAGTTCAGAGCGAGTAAATTCTTTTATTGAGATTACATCCCGATTGTAGAAGGGATTCTTCATGATCATTCCTAATTTATAGGATATTTATTTAAGTATCCATAAACTAGGTTGAATATGGCATCTTATCCAAAAATTTACAGATATGTCTGCCGAATTTGTGGTCTAATAATAGAGGATTCTCACCCTGTTGTTTTTGTTCAGAAGATAAAATTACATGAAAAGGAGCATAAGAAAAGACCAGCTGGCGTTGCTTGAATCAAATACATTCAGAAGGTTTTTAAAGACTATTTTTGTAAGGGGTTGTATGGCTAGAGTGTTACAATCCCTTCCTATGACAAGTTTCTATCTTGCCATACCAAGACCTTATGAAGACGAAGTTGTTGAAGAGCTTGGAAGGCTTGGAATAATTCAGCTTACCAAAGAAAGAGTTGAAATCGGTGAAGAAGTTAGTGAACTTACAACCTATGATAAATTTCTAAGAGTTAGTGATAGAGTTTCAACCCTTCTAACATCTATAGAAGGTTTCCTTGGCTCTAAAGAAGATTATGGTAAAGTAGAGAAAAATTTGAAGATGAGTCTTGAGGAGATGGAGAAGTTTAGCGAAGAGTATGGAAAGATGGTCGATGAAATAGCCAAAGAATTTGATAATACTCAAAGGGAGAATGAAGAACTGAAAAGCATGGTAAGCAATCTTGAATTTTTAAAGACATATAAGATAAGACTCGATGAGATAGGAGATTTCAAACATGTGTTTGTGAAGGTTGGTTTCCTTCAAAACGTATTTCTCACTAAACTCGAAGAGTATTTTAAAGATCTAGAAACAGTCTTCGAAGCAAAGCCTGGAAGGCCAAAAGAATCCTTTGTGATGATTGTAGGAAACTTGGAGTATAAATCAAACGTTGAGAAAGCTCTAACCCTATTGAATTTTGAAGAATTAAAGTTTCCAAAATGGGTCAACCCTGATCCTGAATTGGCATTACAAGACATAAAGAAAAGAACGGATTCGAATGTTGAAAAAATTCGAGATCAATATAAAAAACTGATAAAACTGAATGAAAAAATCTTGGAGAGAAAGCCCTATGTGAACTTCATGAAAGAAGCCAAATCCTCGCTCTTTAGGACCAAAAGTCTTAGCCTGCTTCGTGGTTGGATTCCTGCTGAAAAGAGCGATATTTTGAAGGATAAAGTTGAATTCCTTACTGGAAAAGTTATGTATCTAAAGTTTGAAGGACCAAAGCATGAAGAAGCAGTCCCAGTAAAACTTAGGGACAAAGGGATACTAGCCAAGTTTGAGCTACTCACTATCTTAAGAGGCATTCCAGACTATCGTGAGATAAATCCAACACCAATATTCATGATACTTTTCATACTCATGTATGGGATGATGTTCGGAGACTTCGGAGAAGGAATAGTCATCTCATTGTTAGGAGCGTTCTTTGCAACTCGAAAGAAAGCAGTCTTAGGCATAGGTCGTAGAGGCATAAACAAACTTGGCTGGATAATGATCTTTTCAGGGATTGTTGCAACATTCTTCGGACTACTTTATGGAGAAGTCTTCCTATACGAGTCTCATCTTCTTGAGGAAGTAAGACATTCTCTAGGTTTACCAGCATTAGGACCTCTCTCTGAAATGGAGAAGATCACGCAGATGATAGTAATAGCACTAATCTTTGGGGTGATACAGTTGACCATAGCCCTAACCTTGGGCTTTGTAAACAGGTTTTTAAAAGAAGGTGCAGTGGAGGCTATTTTTAACGGCAGAGGGCTTTTAGGGCTAGTAGTATATGTTACTGGTGTATTTCTCATTGTTAATGTTATACAAAGCGGGATGAGTCTTAATGCCTTCCTCTTTCCAGAGAACATACCCCTCACAGCGATCTGCCTAGCCTCTCTTATGTTGATATTTGGCTCTCCGGTTATAGCTCCAATCTTAGAGAAACGTAAAGTTCATCTTTCAGAGAAGGTCATGGAGGGCTTTGGTGAAGGCATAGAGACGTTTTTGAGTTTTCTGGCTAACTCCTTCTCATATCTCCGTGTTGCTGCCTTCGCTATAGCCCATGCAGCCCTAGGACTCTCAGCAGTAATGTTATCACAGATGGCTGGACCAATAGTAGGATACCTTGCAATGAACGTTATCGGGATACTTATAGAAGGATTTGTTGTAGGCATTCAGACTATGAGGCTTTTGTATTATGAATTCTCAACGAAGTTCTATAGTGGCGGAGGAATTATTTACAAACCTCTGACACTGCCTATAACTTTCGAAAAAGATATAAAGGGATCTTAAATAGGATTTGTGAGTGGTAATGAGAATGAACTTCAAAAAAATCATTGAATTCTTCTCCAATCCAAAAAGGCTTTTCACGTTTCTTATCTTCTTCAACGTTGCAGTACTTGCGATTTCTCTTCTCGCGTTCCAACCGTCTATAGCAAAAGCTCAGGAAGGCTTAACACCTGAAATAGGGATGGGATTAATGGCTGCGGCTGTTGCAGTAGCAGGGTCAGGCATAGCAGCAGGTATAGCTGTATATGGTGCAGCTACAGCCGGTGCAGCAGCGATGGCTGAAAGACCTGGTATAGCCACATGGATCATCATACTTGCTGGACTCGGCGAAGGAATTGCTATCTACGGTCTTATCATCGCCATAATGATCCTCGGAACACTATAGTAAGCTTAAACTTCCTTTTTTATTATTGATTTAAAGATAGAGAATATTTCTTAATTTATCTTCTGAAAGACCGAGCTGTTTTGCTGTAGTTATACTCATTATATTCTTTGCTTCAAACTCACATAATGAGAGATACGCTATTACAAAGGCTAGTCTGAAAGGCTTTTCATGCATAGTCTTCAGGTCTTCATGGTAAAGAGAATTAAATACAGAGTGTTCTATCTCGCTTATTGTACCCTTCTCTATTTCATCCCTTAATTCTAGGAAGTACTTCTTATAGTATATTCTTGACAAGGCATCAAAAATAGATTCTGGTCTCCCTCTAACAAGGCTTGAAACTATTCTTTTATTCAATTTGTAATATTCCTTAATCAAAGACTCTTCAATCAGCTCAGCAGGCATGTTTTTTGCCTTTAAACCTAGAATCAGAATCAAGTTTTTAAGATCCATCTCCTTACCAACCCTCTTCTTAACATCATTTTCGAAGAGCTCTTTCACGCTTCTCCACAATTCTCCAAAGTATATGCTATCCAATACTCCCTCAAAGATGAGTGTAGTATTGTATTTCTTGTAGAGTTCTATTTTGTCAATAAGAGGAGCATATAAGGTCTCTTTTAGAATCCCTACACTCTCCTCAAGATCTTTCGCTCCCAACATGGCTGGAAAATTTACAGTAGTATATTCTCTTGGTATAGGTATGAGCAATTCCTCTGTGATGATCTCTTTACCATGTTTTGTCCTCAATATTCTTTTTATATTCTCAACTTCAAGCCTCTTGGCATAATCTTCAAAGAACTTTCTTAAAGAGCCTTTAGTTATCTTGACAAGGAAGTAAAATCTGTCAGCAAGCTTTTTGTAAAATACTTCTGTTAGGCTTACAGCATTGATCCTTTCAGAAGGTATGGCACTTACATCTTGAGCATAATCTCCCTTTAAAAGAGCTTCAACTATAACAGATAGATCTGATGCCTTGCTTAAACTTGATATATCCTCAGGCTTAAACAAATGAGTTCTGAGTCCATGGACCCTTGTTATTAGATAGATTACCTCTGGCGATCTTGGCTTTGGAATCTTTTTGAGAAAACTCATTCTCTTCTCCTTCTTATCGCTTCTCTAACATGCTTAGTTCTTATAAACTCCTCTAACATTTCCTCGTAAAGCCTTCCTTCAATATATCTTATTGTATTTGCTATGGATGGTATTACTATTCGCTCTAACGCATTTACCTTTCTATTCGTTGACATGAATTCATCCACAAGCCTTTCTATCTTCGCTTCGCTCTCACCAAGCTTTATGATCTTTGCAATTAAAGGTGAAAGTTTTTCTGCAGCCTCATAAGCCACTCCTGAAGGAATATTGCTTATATCAGCCTCTTTTTCAATTCTCAACTCTGGAACTATCACTCCCATTACGCTATAAGTTAATCCACTTACATCCATTTGACCAACTGTTAAAGCCATAGACTGAAGGTTTTGATAACCAAGCATGGAATGGGCTTTTTTTAAATATTCATAGGCTTCCATTATTTCCCTTTCTAACTCTCCCCTTATCTTCACTTCAGCCAAAAGACGATTTATCTCCCCCGCTAGTTGCTCCCTTTTCATCTTCAGTATTTCTTTCCCCTTTTCAATGAATCCAAGTTGCTCTCTAAGCCTTAGGAGCACTCCTTTTGTAGCGGCTGCTCTTACCGCAAAGCTCATGGCATTTCCTCCTAACTTTTAGCTTGTCTTCCTGTATTTTGGATGATATATTTTGATATGCTCTTCCTTTATCCTAACGAGCTCTTCTTCAGGAAGAATTGAGAGGACATCCCATGCTATATCAAGGGTCTCTTCTATGCTTCTATTCTCAAACTCTCCTTGACTCACAAACTTCTTCTCAAATTCATCTGCAAAGAGGAGGAATCTCCTTTCACGGTCGCTTAGACCCATCTCTCCTACGATTCTTGCAAGGTCTCTAGCCCTCATACCCCTTGAATAAGCATCGTAAAGCTGGTCTGAAACGCCTCCATGATCTTCTCTAGTCTTTCCCTTGCCTATTCCTTTCCTCATCAATCTACTTAAGGATGGAAGGATGTTTATTGGAGGGTATATGTCACGAGCGTTAAGGGTCTTGTCAAGGATCACTTGACCTTCTGTTATGTAGCCAGATAAGTCTGGGATGGGATGGCGAAGGTCTCCTCCTGGCATTGTTAGGATGGGCATCTGTGTTAATGATCCTTTCCTACCAGTTATTATTCCAGCTCTCTCATATATTGATGCAAGATCACTGTATAGATAACCTGGGTATCCTCCTTTTCCAGGCACCTCTTCTCTGGCAGCACTCATCTCTCTCAAGCTCTCTGCATAATTTGTCATATCGCTAAGGATGGCAAGAACGTGCATGTTAAGGTCAAAGGCAAGATATTCTGCAGCAGTAAGGGCAATTCTTGGGGTAAGAAGTCTCTCGATGGCAGGATCATCTGCCAAGTTCATTACTACGACCGATCTTTCTATTACTCCAAACTTCTTGAATTGGTCAATAAAGTATTGGGCTTCCTCATGCTTCAAGCCCATGGCTGAAAATACGAGCGCGAACTCCTCAGCCTCTCCTCTCACTGTTGCCTGTCTAGCTATTTGAGCCAAGATTCTATTATGAGGTAGACCACTTTCAGAGAAGATGGGTAATTTCTGCCCCCTAACAAGCGATAGACAACCGTCTATGGTAGAAACTCCTGTCTGAATAAAGTTGTTAGGATAGACTCTTGCCTTTGGATTTACTGGCGATCCATTGATATCTCTCAAATCGTCTGAAGAGATAGGAGGCATACCATCTATAGGTCGGAACATTCCATCAAACATTCTTCCTAATACTTCATCAGAAAGAGGAATTCTCATGGCTGAGCCCGAGAATTTTATAACACTTTCAGCTTGAAGACCCATCTCTCCACCAAAGACCTGTATGACTGCCGTGTTCTTGCTTACATCTAAGACTCTGCCCATTCTATCTATGCCATCTGGAGACCTTATCTTGACTATTTCATCATAAGCTACGTTCTTTACACCTTCAACGAAAAGAAGCGAGCCTCTTACTTCTTTTACTCCTTTATACGAAAGACCATATATATCTTTGATTGAGGTAGCCATATCATCACCATACCTTATATTCTGATGCTATCTTGTTCAACTCCCCAATGACCTCGTCCATCAATTTCTCTATTACTGATAACTCTTTCGCTTCCTCCTTGACCCTGATCATCTTTGAAATCTGCGGGATCGACCTTATCCTTTCGACAGGAACTCTGCTCAAGATCAGACTTTTTGCCTTTCTATGAAAATCGATCATCATCCTCAAAAGCAATGCTTGCTTCTCTGGTTCACAGAAAGCATCAATATCATGATAAGCGTGCTGTCTTAGAAAGCCTTCTTTCAAAAGCTCTGCAGTAAGGAGAATGAGCCTCTGATCATCAGGCAAAGCACTTTCACCTATGATTCTTGCTATAGACTCTATCTCTGCTGCTGTACTCAATATGGTAAGGGCTTCACCTCTGTATTCAGGAAAAGCCTCAAAGGTTTCTTTCCACCACTCGATGACCTTATGTGAGTATTGAGATATACTCTCAAGCTTCGGTGCCAGAGTCATACTATCTGCGAGACGGCTAGAGTAGAGGCTGTAGCTCCTAAGCCAGTTTATGGCTGGAAAATGCCTGCTGTAAGCAAGTTCAGCATCAAGAGCCCAAAATACTCCAGTGAATCTGAGGGTGTGTATCGTGACAGGCTCGTTGAAGTCTCCACCTGGTGGTGAAACTGCGCCCATAAGAGTTACAGACCCTTCCCTCTCAGGCTTTCCTAGAACTTTTACCCTTCCAGCCCTTTCGTAGAATTCTGCTACTCTATCAGGAAGATAGGCAGGATAGCCTTGTTCGACGGGCATCTCTTCTAATCTACCAGATATTTCTCTTAGCGCTTCAGCCCATCTTGATGTTGAATCTGCCATCAAGGCTGTATCATAGCCCATATCTCTATAGTATTCTGCCATTGTCACGCCCATGTATATGCTGGCTTCTCTAGCCGATACAGGCATGTTGCTAGTATTGGCAATGAGTATGGTCCTTTCCATAAGAGGTCTACCCGTTCTAGGGTCTTTTAGCTCAGGGAAATCTGTTAAAACTTCACACATTTCGTTGCCTCTTTCACCACAACCAATGTAAACAACAACCTTTGCTTCACTCCACTTTGCAAGCTGGTGAAGCATTACAGTCTTTCCTGTTCCAAACCCTCCAGGTATACATGCTGCTCCACCCTTGCTTACAGGGAAAAATGTATCTATGACCCTCTGACCCGTTATTAAGGGCGTAGTCAATGGTAATCTCTCATGATAAGGCCTTGGTATTCTTACTGGCCATTCTTGGTACATCTTTAGACCGATCTTTTCTCCATTCGACTTTATTACAGCGATATCATCATCGACCTTAAATTCCCCTTCTTCAATTTTGACTATTTCGCCTTTCACTCCGACTGGGACTAGGATCTTATGTTTGATCGCTTGAGTCTCGTCAACTTCACCTATTATATCCCCTTCACTAACCATCGTTCCAGTTTTCACTGTAGGCTTGAAGAGCCATTTAGCCTTACGTGATAAAGCGTTAACCTTGACTCCTCTACCTATCAAAGGACCTTGTAATCTTATTATTTCTTCTAGAGGCCTTTCTATCCCATCGAATACGTTATTTAAGAGCCCTGGACCTAGTTCAGCAACTAACTTTTTACCAGTCGCAACAACCTTTTCGCCAGGCCTTATACCACTGGTCATCTCATAAACTTGAACTGTAAAAAGTTTACCAGATTCGTCTATCCTGATGACTTCTCCTATTAAGCCCTCTTCTCCAACTTCAACAACCTCTCCTATAAAAACATCCTCGATTCCTGAAGCGACGATTACGGACCCTGTTATGCGTTCTATTTCTCCTTTTCTCATCTAACTTCCCTCCTCAAATAGCATGGTCAAGAGTTTTCCCTTTGACTCTTCAAACGTTCTACTTAACCTAGCCTCAAAGGTGTTATTGTAAATCTGTTTACCATCCTTTGAATATACTATGACTCCACCAATGGTATCGATGGGTTTATTGTCTAATTCTATGTCCACCTCATTCTTCTTCATCTTTGAAATAATGCCTCTTATAGCCTGAAGGTTCTTTCTTAAAGCGTCAAGATCACTTTTGTTCGCAGAAATCTTCACTTCTTTACTATCGATGTTAGACACTGCTTCTACTGTTAGATCCGTAAGTATTTCCTGATACTTTTCACTCATTTTACTTGATGAAAAACTTTTCAACCTTTTTTCAACCTCATCCAACACTCTCTTTAAGAACTCTTCCTTGACATCCATGACCTTTTTTCTTCCATCCATTTTTGCAAAGGAAATTCCTGCCTTCTCCTTTTCGTCCATCTCTTTCTTTATTTTTTTAAGTTTCTCATCTTTTATTTGAGCAGCCTTAATCTCAGCCTCTTCGATCATCTTCTTGGCAGTGTTTTCAGCCTCGCCTATGATCTTCTTCACTTCCTCATCCGCTTTACTTCTAATGTAAGTTTTAAGTTCTTCTTTACTCATGCTTAACACCTAAAACCTTCTCCAAAATAAAGTCTGCGACCTTACTCAAGTTTTTATCAGCCTTTTTAGATAGCTTCTCACATTCATCCTCAAACTGCTTCAATATCATCTTCTTCTTCTCGCCTATCTCTCTTATCCTTTCCTCGATAAGATCTTGGAAGGACGCTTCTTTTTGAGCCTTTTCTACGATTTCCATCGCTCTTCTTTTTGCATCTTCTAAGATTTCGTCGGCTTTCTTCTTTGCTTCTTCCAAAGCCTTCTCAGCCTTCTTCTCTTCTTCAATAAGCTCTGTTAACTCTAGAGTCATAACCATCACTCGAGTTTAAGCCTCACCCCAACTGCTTGGCTCACAAGGAAATAGAGTTCATGTAACCTTTCACCCTTGGGTCCTTCTAAACCCGGCACGATGGCAAAGATAGGATAAACTTTTCCCCTCCATTTCTCTCTGTCTTTCTTCAACTTTATCGCCATGCTTTCTGAAATAACTACTATTTTACATTTTTCTTCCTTAATGAGCTCTTCTATCTTGTCTCTAGCTTCTTCTTCATTTTTTACCACATGACCTGAGACTCCTGCCAATCTAAAGTTTGTAACGAAGAACTCATCGCCTAAAACTACTATGCTCATAACTGTCCCTTCGGCTTTATTCGCAGTACCATTGTTATATAAAAGTTACTTAAATTAGAGAGAGATAGAGTTTTTCTGAGTAATTCTACAAATAATATTGTAGCTAAAAAAGTATAATTAAGCAATTTATCTTTATCCATCTTCATGAGCGAAGAGCAACTTGTTGTTAGGAAGATAAAAGAGGGAACTGTTTTAGATCATGTTGAGCAAGGGAGGGCTCTAAAGGTATTAGAAGCCTTGAATATAGATGGTAAAGATGGCAATGTAGTAACAGTGGCCATGAATGTATCCAGCAAAAAACTTGGTAAGAAAGACATAATAAAGATAGAGAACAGGTTTCTGAAGCCAGAAGAGACGAACAGAATAGCCCTAATAGCTCCTAAAGCAACTGCAAATCTAATAAGAAATTATCAAGTTGTAGAGAAGAGAAAGGTAGAGATTCCAGATAAATTTGTTGATGTGTTTAAATGCCCAAACCCAACATGTATATCTAATTCTAACGAGCCTATATCACACATAATAGATGTTGTAAAAAAGGATCCACCTACCCTTAAGTGCAGATACTGTGGTAGATTGCTCTCACCGAACGAATTAATTTAGCACTATCAATCTAAAGAAGGGTTCTGTTAACTTAACTATGATGAGTTAACTTCCCCGCATCGAGTCGACGGATTAGGCCTAAGCCGTTCCGCCATCATCCCTTCAAATGCGAGGCCGTTAGGGCCGAACCTCAGCCCTCTAGCTAGGATATTCCTAGCTGCGTTTAAATCTCTATCTATTGAGATTTTACATTTCGGACACCAGAGCTGCCTATCCGTGCTGTTCGGGTTTAACCTTGACCCACATATCGCACATAGGCTCGATGTGCCTTTGGCATCCACATAGATTACTTTCAATCCTTCCCATTTCGCTTTATACTCGATCTGTCTTTGAAGCTCATAATAACTCCAAGAGTTCATTCTTGCTCTATAATTTCTTCCTTGACCATTCCCTTTTCGATACAGCTTTCTTATTCCTTTTAACTTCTCCATAACTATGCCGTAGCCCTTTTCCTTAGCCTCCATCACGATATCCTTAGAAACCTTGTGCAGTCTTTGAATAACCCTATCCCTCTCAAGCCTGCCATATTTTGAAAATATCCATCTTCTTATCCTTACATCATTCCTTCTGAGGCGGGACTTCACAACTCTATAAACAGACTTGATCTTGGTGCATTCTGATAGGTCGTATTTGATGACTTCACCGTCGCTCGTAGCTATGGTTACGTTATCAAGGTTTCTATCCAGCCCTACGTATCCGCTCGGCTCCACCTCAGCCGTCCCTTTCGAGAAGCTGATGGTTAGCGTGCTAGCGGTCAGTGTGATGGAGCCGAGTTTTAGACCAGGGTTGGATAGAACCTTCTTCACATACTCATTTAAAGGTGTCTCTATGTATCTTCTTGGCTGAATAGGTAGTTTTAACAGCCCGTCTTTGATGGTATAAGCTTGATTGCCTAATGAGGCAAAAGGTTTGACCACGTAGGGTCTTCTAACCTCCTTAACCTTTCTCTTGGTCTTTCTGTAGTTTTTGAGTATAGCACAAGCCTTCTCTACTGCACCAAGAATA
>JBNAWJ010000022.1:33103-51823 GCA_049699795.1 Nitrososphaerales archaeon
GAGTGAAGTCCCACGTGAAGGTGTTGATAAACCTCTTTGCATAGCCCAAAACGTGAAGTTATGTTCTTCTCAAGACCTATTCTTATTGCCTCGTTGGTCATCCACTTGAAGTTCTCTAATAAGCTAAGAAGTTCCTCTGTAGGTTGAATGCTTTGCTTGATGGCCTTGACCGCTAGCACAGCTTAAGATTTGTCGAATGATAATATAAACCTTTACATCATAGTTAAGTTAACAGAACCTAAAGAAGGAAGGTTTATAAATTCGCTTCGAAGAGACCGAGAATAGTAATTCATAGCTTGAGGCCCATTGTTTGGGGTTTACTTGGCTTCATTGGTGGCGGCGTTTTCTAGCTCATAATGTCCCTTGTTGCAGAATCTCAGAGGCTTGCAGGACAAGTTGTAACGGTATCGCCCTTTGTCTTACTTTCAAGTTACGTATTCTTCTTTAGCCTTCCCGTAACTATCGTGGCAGAGTTAGCGCTCTGGTGGACCCAAAGACCTGTTAAAAAAGGCTTAATGTGTAAGATAATGCTTTGTGGCTTAATTACTAATTTCGAATTTATTGTTCCATTGTAGTCCTTTAGAGTAAGAGTTTCGAAAAGATAGTTCACGCATGAGGGCGAAAATCGGAACATAGCGTACGAAAAGTCGGAATTAAGCCACAAAGCAAAGATAATCATAGTGTGCAAATAATACCATTCATCAAGATTAAGAAATCCGTGACTTAACTATTGGCCTCTTCCTACAGAAATCGATAAGTTCACATTTATTACATCTTTCTTTATGGCAGTAATCTTTCCCGCATTTTACAAGGGCTGCCTCAAATTCTACAAAGGTCTTATCTGGTATCTTTATCTTTTCCCATAAGTTCTTTAAATCTATGAGTGCTATGAAGCGCTCTGCCTCACTCATACCAAAAACTTCTGTAAAGCCTAGGTTATGGGCAGCAAGCATCTCAAACTTTTGAGGCAGAGGATCAGCCTTTGACCATATCCCCCTCAATTCTCTAAGAAATATGTTCACTGTTACAGGACCTATGCCCTTGCCTAGATTCATCAACTTTTGCTCAAGGTCTCTTGGGTTAGAAGCCTTATCATGTAAAGTGTTTAAATCTCCATAATCCTTCAAGAGATTCTTCATGATCTCAAGAAGCTTAGTAGCTGTCTTAAAGTCGTATCTCACATACCCGCCTTCATCCAGTATTTGCACCAAACCATCCCAACCTGTCTCAAGAATCTTTTCAGGAATCACCACACTATTCTCCTCAAAATTTCTATAAGTATTCATGGCTATGCTTTCAGATATCCTTGCACCAAAGAGGATAGATGCAAGAAACCATTTAAAGACCTCATTCGATGCGCCAGACTTTAGATTTATTCCCAATCTGCTTGAAAAGGATTCACCATAAAGAGATACCAGCTTCTTAACACATCCAGATAGAGCCAAACTATTATCATAATTTGTGACAGCTTTTATTTTTTGCTTTCTATTCTATCAAATGGGATTGTCAAAATAACGAGTTTAAGCTTAGACAAAAATAGACCAAATTCTATCTCAAGGATTCATTATTGATTTTTGTCTATTTTTGTTCGCCTTATCTTGACAACCCCCTATCAAATCTCCAAAAACTTAAAGAGCAAAAGGCTCATGCTTAAATACAGAACAAATGCAATAGATTGGGTGAGCACGCAGAGCTAGGTGAATGAGAATGGTTCAAGCATTTTGTGTAAAGGACAAAAAGAAAGTCGAAATAAAGGACCCTCAGCAAGTAAAGTTGAAGAATGGAAGACCAGCCGTTAAAGGCACATGTCCCATATGTGGAACTACAGTCTATAAAATAGGTAAAATGTAATCCTCCACACACCTTTTTTTTGACTAAGCTAAAGCTCCTCCTTGATCAAGAGATAGTAATATTAACTGTTTAATAATCTGAATTTTAATCTCTAATAGTGTAATTGAAGATAAGGGAGTTGCCTATACCAGAAGAGTTGATAAGGCTTGTAGAGTCCTTTGGTTATTCTGATCTATATCCACCTCAAGAAGAGGCTGTAAAAGCAGGAGTTTTGGAAGGTCGAAACTTACTCCTCACAACACCGACTGCCAGCGGAAAGACCCTTGTGGCTATGCTAGCAGCTGGTAAGATAGTTTTAGAAGGATTGGGAAAGGTTGTTTATCTTACTCCATTAAGAGCCCTTGCAAATGAGAAGTATAACGATTTCAAGGCTTTTGAAAAGCTGACCAAAAATGATGGTAATCATGTGAGGGTTCTTATCTCAACAGGAGATTATGACTCATCAGGAGAATCTTTAGGAGCAGGGGACATACTGATTCTTACGAATGAGAAGTTCGATTCTATTCTTCGTCATGGAGTATCTTGGATAGATTCTGTAAGGCTCTTCGTTACTGATGAGATTCATATTGTTGGAGATGATTATAGAGGACCAACCCTTGAGATGACTGTAACTAAAATTCTCTCTTACGCTGATAAGTCTCAAGTACTTGCTTTGAGCGCTACTGTAAAGAATTCAAAAGAATTGGCAAATTGGCTTGGTGCAAAGCTCATAGACACGAGATGGAGACCTATAAAGTTGGTTGAAGGAGTTTATCAGCAAGGAGAGATAAGCTTCTCTGACGGTTCTACAAGAAAGATAAAACCCACCAATAGGGGGCATGCTATAGATGTAGCGATAGATACAGTTTCAGAAGGAGGGCAGTCCTTGATCTTCACAGAAACAAGAAGAATGGCGGTAAGCCTTGCTTTGAAGGCTTCAGAGGTTACTCAACACTATTTGACAAAGGCTGAAGCTGAAGAGGCTAAGGAATTATCGAGGAGTGTAATATCAGCAGGAGAAGAGACAGAGTTGAGCAGAACTTTATCTAAAGCTGTTGAGAAAGGGACTGCTTTTCATCATGCTGGTCTTGCTGGAGTGCATAGATCGATAATAGAGAATGGATTCAAGAATGGCTTGATCAAGATTTTAACAGCAACCCCTACCCTCTGCCTTTTGCCGGGCACGAAGTTGGCAATAGCCGGTAATCGCACTTTAAAGGAGATAGAAAAACTATCCAGTAACGATAAAGCCCTTACTCATACAGGTCAGTTCAAGAAGGTTATACAACCATTACAGCGCCAATATAGCGGTGAGGTCATTACGATATACCCATACTACCAGTTACCTATGACTATGACTCCAGAGCATATGGTGCTTTGCTCACGAAGAGTAAGGAGAAGCATACACCGGTATAAGCAGAGTAAGGGTTGCCGTTACAAGAACTATACCGTGCACTGGTATGAGTATAAGCCAGTGAAATGGGTTAAGGCTAAATTCCTTAGGCAGAATGACTTAGTACTCTTTCCACGACTCTCGGAAGAGCGTGACATCGAATACCTGAATCTCTCGGATTACGGTATAGAGACCTTTGATGGTTTATTTAAAGGTGCCAACCAGTACTGCACCTACTGGTTTAGGAATAGACCCTACCATAACATACCTAAGAAGCTTCAGTTAAGTAACGACCTCTTATGGCTTTTCGGTTGCTATATCGCTGAGGGGGTAGCGAATAAGGGAGCCATAATCTTTAACATTGGTTCTCATGAGGATCGACTTAGGGACGAAATCATTAAAAGAATTAAAAAAGTCTTTGGGATAACGCCTTTTATCAAAGATTCAGGTTCGAAGAGAAGGGTAGTAGTGTGTTCAAGGGCTTTAGCCAGATTGTTCAAAGCTATATGCGGAGGGCGTGCTAGAGAAAAACATATTCTCTATGATTTTCTGCATCTGCCCAGACACAAGCTCATATGTCTTCTTCAGGGCCTATGGGCTGGTGACGGAACTTATGGCGAATACGAAGATAGCTGTTCGGCTCGTTACAACACCGTATCTGAGGAGCTTGCCCATCAAATTTATCTTATATTGGTCAAACTTGGCTATATTCCAAGTATAAAACGACGGCTAGAACGGCCAGGAAGTTTCGGATCGACTGGCGGTTACGTTTTATCGATTTCAGGAAGGCAGCTAAACAAATTCTGCCATGAGGTAATCAAGGCAAAGAGAAGTTATAAGGGTAAAAGAACTTATAATATTGGCAACATCGACGAAAACTTCGTTTACTTACCTATTAGAAGAATAGAGAGGAAACAATACACAGGCCCCGTATATAACCTAGAAGTGGCTGACGACAGCTCATATGTAGGTTCGTTCATAGTTCATAACTCTGCAGGGGTAAACCTTCCAGCAAGAAGAGTGGTAATAAGCAGCTTGATGAGGTATGATTCAGACTATGGAGGAAAGGCGCCTATCAGTGTGTTAGAGTACAAGCAGATGTGCGGAAGAGCTGGTAGGCCGAAGTATGACGATATTGGAGAGACAGTGATAATAGCGCATCATCAATACGATGCTGATGAAATCTTATATAACTACATAAAAGGTGAACCAGAACCCCTTCGCTCAAAGCTTCATGATGAATCTGCTTTAAGGACTCATCTTTTAGCGACTGTAGCCAGCCTTCCTGGTATTACAGATGCTGAGATTCTTAAACTGCTCTCTAAATCTCTTTTAGCTATTCAGTATAGACATGCTACTATTCAATCAAAGGTCAATAAAGTAATGAATTATCTTTCAGATGAAGGTTTGATAGAAAGAAGGGGAAAGCGCTACATCGCCAGCGAGTTTGGAAAGAGAGTCTCTACTCTTTACATAGATCCATTAACAGGAGTAATGTTCAGAAGGGCGATAAACTTTGCAGAAAAGAATAAACCTCATTTGCTAGGCTATCTTCATCTGATAGTCTCATCCCCTGACTTTGCACCAAAGTTCCCCTTGAGAAATAGAGATGTAGATGAAGCTCAAATGCTCTTCGATCAGAACAGAGATGAATTTTTATTGCCCATGAATGATCAATATTATGAAGATCATCTTGAAGATTTCAGGAGCCTTCTCGTTCTTTATGGCTGGATAAATGAGTGGAGTGAGGATAAAATACTCGATAAGCTAGGGGTAGAACCAGGAGACTTGCATAGAGCCGTAGAAACATCTGAATGGCTTGTCCATTCCTTGTTTGAGCTTTCTAAGTTGCTAGGAAGAGCTGACCTTCTACCTGAAATTGCAGAGTTAGAGCAGAGAATAGAGCAAGGAATAAGATCTGAGCTCATACCTTTGGCAAAATTGGAAGGCGTAGGAAGAATTAGGGCTAGATCTTTGTACAACCATGGCTTTACAGACATTGATAAACTAGCTTCAGCGTCAATTGATAAAATAGCTTCAGTGCCAAAGATAGGTACTACAATAGCCAAGAGCATAAAGAAGCAGTTATCAAGGGGGAAATGAATTTAAGCCTAGTATCAAACTCTTAATCAATGCCTATAGCTACAGTATTCAGATACATAAAACCAGAAATCTCTCCAAGGAAGGATCCTGAAGGATTTGTGAAAGGAGCCAGAGAGTTCATCAGAAAGCATGTAAAATCAGATGATAAAGTCAAGATAATGGTCTCGGGAGGAATTGACTCTTCAGTCACAGCAACTCTCCTTTATTTGGAGATAGGAGATAGGCTCTATGTTACTCATGTAGACACTGGGTTCATGAGGATTATAAAGGGGAGAGAGGAATCCGAGATAATAGCTGATAGATTTTCTGAGTTCAAGAACTTCAAGCTAGTAAATGCTAGACCCTTATTTTATGGTAAAGTGATGGGTATTCATGATGCAGAGCAGAAAAGGCTTGGATTCCGTAGAGCTTATGAAATCGTAACAGACCAGCAGATGAGAGAATCTAATTGTAATGTAATGACTCAAGGGACTATACTGCCAGACATAATCGAGACTGAAGGAGGGATAAAAAGCCAGCATAATGTTCAATTGAGATTTAGCAACGTTCAGAAAGTGGTAGAACCTCTCGCAGGTCTCTTTAAAGACGAAGTTAGAAAAGTTGCAGAATTCTTATGGTCTAACTATAAGATGAGAATCTTGGAGAATGCGTCTAGAAGACAGCCTTTCCCTGGTCCCGGTCTCTCAGTTAGAGTTGTTGGTAGTATCACTCAAGAAAAACTAGAAGTTGAAAAAAGAGCAAATGATATAGTTGAACAGATGATTAACGAATACACAAGAAAAAGATACAATGTCGATCTTTACATAGATGAAAAAACCGGCCAACAAA
This sequence comes from Nitrososphaerales archaeon, assembly GCA_049699795.1. Taxonomy (GTDB): domain Archaea; phylum Thermoproteota; class Nitrososphaeria; order Nitrososphaerales; family JACAEJ01; genus JAVZMU01. The sequence goes on from JBNAWJ010000022.1 coordinate 39,258, forward strand.
TTCCTTTCCAATCGTTTGCTGCAACTTTCGACGGTGCGTTCGCTGGAGAAACTAAGGATTTAGAGCCATTGTTGAGAGAGAAGACGAGAAAGAAGATTCAGTGTAGAGTTCTAAACGCAAACGCTACAGGGATAAAGGACGGCAAAAGGACCTATGGTCATCCTTTGTGCATAGAAAGCCATGCTGAGTTAAGTTATGATACTTTAAGAGAGATTGGTAGCGAAATACCGTTGAAGACACCCTTCTCAAGGGTTTTGTATAAGGTTAATTCTGAAGAAGGGTCATCAAGATATGTAATTGCTATAAGGTCTATCAATAGCATCGATGCTATGACAGCAAGTGTTAACGAAATCGCTATAAGCGATGTTAGAAGGATAGCAGATGAGATAGTCGATAAATGTAATGCAAGAGAAGTCTATTGGGATATTTCCCCTAAACCACCTGCAACTATAGAGTATGAATAACCTGCAAATATACCCGAAAATAAGATTCGAATTACAGAATGAGTCAGAAAGCTAAAAATCACGATGTTAATGTCTGCAATTTGACTTTTGAAAAAAGGAAAGTGGGTTGCTGTAGCTAATTTATGGAGGTGGTGGGGGAGGCGGAGGAGGTGCAGGTGCTGCTAACCTCAGGGAAAGGTAAAAGTAAACAGCCGATACTATGAAAATAACGTTCAGAATCCAGCTTATTATGGCCCCTATATAAGCGCCGACAACTGGTATTAATGCGAAACCAATCCCAAAGATGAGCGAAATGACTATCACGAGTATTACAAAAACAATGACTTCCCCAAGGTTTTTGATGACGAAATCGAACGACCTTTTTGTACTTTCTATAGCATTTGTCCCTTCTATAATGGCGATTACAACTATGAACAGAGCGAAAGGAATTAGGAAGAACAAGAGGAAGAATATCGCTGAAATGATGGCAGCGACCAACAATGTGCCCAGTCTACCAGTCACGACTTTCATACTTTTGCTCATGTTCATCGGCCGTCCATTGATGATATCGTTGGTCATATCAACGATTATACAGAGAGCGATAAATCCTATGATGGATGCTATGAAATAGCCTCCCCAGATGAGATATGGATTTGGAACTACTATTTCGTAGATAAACGGATAGAAGCCAAATTGATATCTATATGGGAAGACTACATAGGCTAAAATGAGAAAGATCAAGTGAACAACGATTGCTGCAAGTATTGGAACGAACAATCCCAGATTCTTAGTTGAAGTACTGACACCTTTAGACAAAGCATCTGTCGATTTCGAAGACATAGTATCACTGTCTTTTGAGGATAACTGATTGGCTTTATAAACTTATACCATTGTAAGCACCATATTATGATATAGTTGCCTACGTTAATAGAAATTTATACCATAGGAGAAATCTTTATAATATTTTCAAGGACATGCAAAAATAATTTTTTATAATTTTCTGTAAAAGCCAGGCTTGACCTCATATATCTGGCCGCTACGATTCAAAGTCTGAAGCATTCTTTGAGCTTCTTCTTGAGTGAACTTTCCAGTCTTGACCAATTCGTCTATGAACGCTTTGCCTTCCACTGGATTCTTTTGTGGGCCTTCTAAAGTCTTGAATATGTCTAAGGCTGTCTCCAATAATGTTCTTTCACTCAAAGGTCTTCCGTGAAGAACTCCAAGGTCTATCTTACCTGTCTTAACATCTACCCCTACTGTCTCAAGCATCCTTCTCATAAGAGATATTGCCCTTATGGCATCCTCTTCTGTGACTTTATCCCGTAGCATAATTCTAGCCCTTGCCGTAGCCAACCTTATCAAAGATTCTAGTTGCCTTGGCGTGACGGTTATCATGAACTCTGAACCAATCTTTCTCATTTCAAGATAATACTCGAGTAACTTCTCCTCTGCCTCCTTCGTCAAGACTGGTTGGAATTTTTTGGCATATACTATATACTTGCGAAGTAGGTTAAAATCTACAGGAGGTGCTGTAACATATTCTCCTTTCCTGTGCAACTCTAACACATGCCTAGCCAGTTGCTCGTCCTTGGCTCTATCAGGTATATCTCTTAATACGAATATGAGGTCGAATCTAGTTAACAATGGAATTGGAAGGTTAAGATTATCGGCAATGTTCCTATAAGGATCGTACTTGCCAAGGATAGGGTTTGAGGCAGCCAAGATGGATGTTCTAGCGTTCAAGGTTGCAACAATCCCTCCCTTTGCTACACTTACAGTCTGCTGTTCCATCATCTCATGTAGCGCATTTCTATCTTCTGGGCGCATCTTATCGAATTCATCGATACAGTTATGAATATAAATTAAAGAAGCACAAAAATTATGAAACCTTGAAACTGTTAAATCATAGACATAACCATCGTAATGCACACGTTTAACTTCTTTAACGAGTTCTACATCTGAAGGAATTATCTTCTTGTAGTGCTTTATTATATGCGATGCATACCTTTTAGCCTTAGCACTGTGCTTGCTAATCAATCTAAGGAACTCGATTATATCCTGTCCAGTTATTTGGATCAACGGAAAGCCCTTCTTACTCTTTCGTATAGCGCCTTTTATTCCAAATCTCCTTAAAGCATAGAGTAGAACAGCTAAATCATGTTCATCTTCTGATGGATAGAATCTCACAGCAACTATTTTTCCATGGCTAAGGTTTACGTCACCATCAGTATCAAACACCCCAGCTAAAAATGCGGCTAGTGCCTGATTAGGAAACTCAAGAACTCTATCTATAGTAGGCTTCAGCAGGTTGTAATATAGTTCTATAAGCTCTTTGTTACTAGTCCAAAGATGGGCATCATGAGAAATTAGAATATAATTACCTAACCGTTTTTCTTTCTCCTTCTTACTATATAGACTGAAAGTTGCCAATGAGACCCTCTTTATCTGTTCTATTACATCAGAATTAGACTTCATTGATTGTGATATGGTTATTCCATAAGGTGTTACATATCCATCTCCATAAATACAGCCTAAAAGATAACCTGTAGATTCATTTATCGGCAAAGTTAAAGTTGGACCATAAAGTCTTTTAGGGCTTTTAAGAGTATCACCTGATTTAATGGATTCTGCTTTGATCCATTTTGGCTTTGCTGTAGCCCTTCTTACTAGATGCTCGGGTGTGAGTCTAAGTCTTAAGCCAGAACTTAGAGTAATCTCGATTAGCTCTCCGTTATATTTTCTTCTAATAATCTTTCTTGCATAAGCTTTTACATCAACCCTCTTATTCTGCCTAAACGAAGCAACAGGAGTGAGTATGAGTCGGACCTCTCTCCCACTTTCTGTTACACCAAAGGGTATAGCTTTCTCCCATAGGTCTTCGACCTTTATAAGTGAATCACCTATGTAAAGTTCTGTCTCACCAGCCACGCACGCAATTCCTTGATCTGCCAAGACTACTGCTCCAGCCTCGAGCATCATCATTCCAGTCCTTTCTCTAACAACTGCTGCTGTCAAACCTGCTGCAGTACTACCACGTCCAGATGTGTATAGCCCTCTAGGAGCAATTCTAGCTGAATATTTGAGAAGCTCACTTTTGGCTGTACCAGGGTCTCCCACCAATAGCACATTTAAATCACCTCTTATCGTTGTGCCATCAGGCATAACCCTTTGAGGAGAGCCTGCAACAAGAAGGAGTATGGCTTCCTTCTGAGTCTCATAACCATGAATGGTAGGGGCTACAGACTCTATTAGCCTCTCGTAAGCTCCTGGCTGAGAAATTATGCTATGAATAAGCTCTTCATCTTCCTTTGTTATCTGTATGAGCTCAGGCTCTTTACCCAATACTTCTACATAATTTCCTTCCATCTTAGATCTAAAAAGTCTAAGCTTTCCAGCTGCTTGAGAGTACTCAGCTTCAGCCCTTACTATGCCTGTGAGTATTATCCTGTCTCCAGGTCTTGCTGAATTTACAATATCTCCTTGTAAGCTCACATCGAAGGCTTGAGGAAGTTGTCCAGGAGGCAACTCTTCAGGTAGCTCTTGCAGCCTTATTATCTGATAGTCCACAAAGACAGTATTTTTTATATCGAGCTCAAACTTGACGGATTTACAACTAGCTTCAGAACATCTTGAAGGCTTCTTTAGAATAATTCCGGACTGTGGTACCTTTGTTGTATGCCCTTTTGTGCATCTGAAGGCTGCTTCCATTGCTAAAGGCTTTAATTCTGATGCTCTAACCACCATTCCGTTAACAGAGACTAACTTGTCAAGATGTTCTACAGTTATCAGTCTTAAAGAAAGTCTATCAGTAAGGTTTCTTATCCTAACTTGAATGTCTTTACGAATCCTTTCAGCGTAATCGGGATTTTCTACTCTAAGAGCCTCATAAGTCGCTTTGATGAAGCTTGGTAATACATCATCAGGTTCATTTCTAAGTCTATTCGCTATATCCGAATTGTGCATAAGAAGGTCCTCAAAATCTACTACCAATGATTTAGAACCTATAGAGACCATTTGAGATAATCTTAGCCTATACTTTAGTTTGCCACTCTTATCCTTGAAAGTCTTAAGAAAAGATTCAAGAGCCTCGGCAAGCTTCGCTGGAGTAATCAAGCTCATATTATTCCACCTCTAGGATCGCCTTTCTCCAATCTTCGATGGTAGAGCGAATAATTTCAAATAGAACCCTCTCTTCTGGGGCTATCTTCCTCTCCAAATCTGGTGATAAAGATGATGACCCAGCCAAGTATAACAGCTTGCTCATCCTTAAAGCTATAAGGTCATAGGCTGAAGATGAAAACTTTTCATAGGCTTCCTTCAAACTCTCATCTCTTTCCATCATGGACTTCATTGATTTTATCTGTATCTTCATCCTAGGGTAGAAGTCGCCCTTTAAAGTGGAGATTTGTGAAGGGGCTTGCATTTTCTCTCTGCTCAAAGCCTTGAACAAATCTAGATCAATGCTCTCTTCTTGAATTTCAGCAAAGCCCATCTGAACCATGATATCAGCCACCCATCTTGGGGCTTCTATCACATCTCCTTCATGAACTTCAGGTAGATTAACTGAGCCTACTTCTATTCGAGGTAGATCTTGCTTTATGATGACTTTTACAGGCATCAATAAGAAGCCTATCTCATAATCCTTAAGAAAACCTACAATCGATGATTCTTTATCTAACTTGCTCAAGTTAAATCTTCTTCACACTTTATTTGGGCTGATGTTATAAAGTCCATCTATTATAAAAAAGTATAGTCCATTGTAATAGTCTTGATTTTAGAGAATTCTCTACAGGCTCTATTTTGGTTCTTTCAACCAAGATATATGTTGACAAGGCATATTACACTACAGGCGGTGCTGGTGGAGGTATGGGAGGAGCCCTCCTTCTTCTTATTAGAATTATTGCAGCCACGACACCTACTCCAGCTGCAACTATTATGAGTATTGTTGACAACGGTATTGGAGGAGAAGCCTGTAAGGATGCGTTATAAGCACCAAGGGCATATTCGTAAGCATCCATCGCCTTTTCTGTAGAGCCAATGTAATCTGGAGAAGAGCTTGAGAAGAGCGCTATAGCTTCATTTATTTTAGATATAGCATTAGTAACGTTATTCGATATACCTGATGGTACACTACTGAAGCCTTTTTCGTTCAAAGTATCTTCTGTGCTTTTCAGTAAGGAAAATGTCTCATTCAAGAGTACTGAAGTATAACCGCGATAAAGGATGTCACGATCCAATTGGTCGAACCTAACGTTACAAGCAGCGTATGTCATAGGGGTATCTGAGAAATCCCACAACCAATACACATACTCTCCAGGCCATTCCACTGGTAAACCTTGCTGATACAATTTCCAGCTAAATCCATCATAGGGATGGGGGAGACCGAAGCTGTGCCCGACTTCATGTATCGTAAGAGGAGCTAGTGTATAGCCTTCTATTCTATGAGTTATAACCATCCCGTAGAAAGCGGCTGTTGAATAGCCTGTATTTCGAATTATTATGTAATACTTTCCACCTGGATCAGGGGGAATGAACAAGAGGGGATAACTACCAGGAGTCAAAGGCCAAATTTGATGAAATGATACAGCACCAAAATTATAGCCATTATCTTGCCATTCGTTGAAGTTGTAAACATCAGCAATATAGATGGAAACTGAACCACTTAAGAGAGAAATATCGAATTCCAGCCCCATGTTTCTATCAAGGTAGACAGGACTTGTAAACCATGCAAAATAGCCTGGCCAAATATAGTATGGTTCGCTTACTAATCCCCAAGCCTCACTAATCAAGTCAAAGCCTCCCATCCTTCTGTTCAAGCACTCTATGACAAAAGCTGGGTTCCCTTTTCCATCTGAACAAGACCTTCCTAGCAAACCACCAAAATCATAACCTCCGAGTATGAAGACAGGTAGAACACAATCACTGCCATGTGAGCCAACGTATTTATCTAAATTTGCTAAAAAGTACTCAGCCACTTGATCAGCATCAGTAATTCCATTGACATCTGTAGCAGCTTCGGCTACTTGGTAAAGATTTGCATCCGATTGAATATTCACGACGTTAAATTGTCCATCAAAGCTTGATAATGGCTGAAGATCCCTGTATTCTTGCAATAATCTGTTCATATCAAAGAGAATGGGAAGAGTGGGATCCTTGTTAAAGATCGTCACGTTAATGTAATACGATGGTCTGAAAATTGGAGCATATAGATAAGAAGGAACGATGCGTAATTCTACAGTTTTAGCAACAATCTTGCCTATCTCTTGACTTAGTTTTCCTTTCTCACTTGGCAAGTTATATAGCCATAAGGGCTTTATGTTCATCAAGTCTCTATAGTTTGTAGGTCCAGCCAGTAAATCTATGAAGAGGAAGCGGTAGTATCCCCCATAAGCTATCATAAATTGCGAGTTTCTACATTCAGGGTCTATTGGCAATGGAATAGAGGGAACACTTCCATCGTAAAAGTAGTACTCTTCAATTCTTGGGTCTGTATCCCATGTATCTATGAAAAGGATTGTATAACCAGTGTCAAAGGCACCAGGAGGGGCATTATTCTTTATCCAATACTCTGCTTCTCTAGCGTTAACATACCAGCATTTCTCCACAGGAGATGTAGTAATACTGTCATATTGTAGCCCTTCTTGAAGCCAATAAGGCGCGTAATCCACTTCATGATTGTCTTCAATAAATTTTGCGAATTTGTTTGCAAAATTCTGCCAAGCAGTATCAAAGCCATAAAAATGATAATTTATGTTAAAGCTAGCATATTTTATCATCTTATACACTTCACCGTTTATCATCCTATTGATAGTAGTGTAAGTGGTAGGCAACTCAGCGTAAATTACGCTAGTATCTATGGCATTAGCTGGGAAGCCAGCGAAGACTATGTTCACATCTATTGGAATACCAGTTAAGTTCTGAGGTGGATTACCTGCTTTTGGATAATTTGGAAAATCGACTCCTTGAGTATTGCTTGCTTGTAAAGAATTAGCTAATGAGCTTGAGATCAAGCTTTGTGTTGCAATTGAAGAGGTGATGAGCAGAAAGGTTAAGCATACAGTAGTAAAGTAATGTCTTTTTGCAAAAAGCAAACTAGTTTTCAATTTATTTCTTAATTTGATTAAAACCTGATGTTATTAAACTTTAATTGTTAAATAATTTTAATTATTCGAGAAGATTCCTTTCAACATTCTGTAAGAAGAAAATTATTGACTTTGCTCAATCTTGCTATAAAATATACACTCATCTTACAACTATCGCTAACCCACTCAATCGAATTAAGGCTGGTTATTCAATTTCCATATATCAGATTCTGTCAAGTCTACATCAAGGCAATTTATTCTTAGAAATTCCAGCAATTCTTTGGAGATTCCTACTCCTTTCGGCATCCACTCATGATACCTCTTATACTTTACAGCTATTACCCCATCAAAAATCTTGTTAAACTCCTTTACGCTCATGATAACGCTCTTCTCATCTATCCCCTTTAGACCGAATAGCACATAAGCTATGAATTCTATCGAATCATCAGACTTATTCTTCACATAATCCCTAAGCTCCACTATTCTCTTCACCTCAGAATCCGTTATTCCTTTATTTAGAAGATGGTTTCTTATATCATTATGAATAGATTCAAAGCCTATCCTTATGATGAGTTTGCTTGGCTTTAACACATGGTACAAATGGCTGATACTATCTTTGCTGAGAAACTCTGGTCTACTTTCTATCTCTACTATCTTCTTATTTGTTACCTTTGATAAATCATAAATTATGCCTAACGGCAATTCAAAGAAAGACCCACCGTTAAAGAAAGATATTCTATCAACAAGCTTTTCATTCATCAAACCCTTTATTCTTGAAATGATCTCTTTTGCTGTTAGGATTAAATCATCAAAGCTTTTTGCAGCCTCTTCATAAAAGCAGCAGAAGGTGCATTTGTTCCAAGAACAGACAAAGCCCTTCAAGATGGCTATTATCCTTTTCGCTTCTTCATCATAAATTGCACCTATCAAATTACAACCTCCCTTACACTATATCAGCTAATTTATTCAAGCTTAGGAAAGATTATGGCCATTGACGAAATTCAAGCTTACAAGCGATGTCATCTAATACTTTTTTGTTGTGAAGAAGGCTAAGACCCGGAAAAACGCTTGCCAGAGCCTTATTTACGTAGATGAATTCATTGTTATGGGCGTTTGTAATGGCAACAAGCTTTTCTTCTCTTTCACAGTAGGGATCATAGTCTATCACAAAGATGTAATTCATAAACTGGTAAATAACTCTAGAACCCACGACATCGTCTCCTACTCCTTTTGGTTTAGCGTTCTTTTCTACAAGTTTTATAAACTCTGACACTTCCATACGTTGTCAACTTACTATTGTAGTCGCTGAGATGATATAAGAGAATCCCTCATTATAATGAGTTACTAAGAATTGTAACGAGGTTAAACGAGAATCCGAAATCTCGTCTCTAGTCTTAGGAATCTCCTCCCAATAAAGGTATCTAAAATGAGTATATGTGTCAATAAAAAGTCGATCAATGCTAAATCTTCGCATGCCTATCAACCTATAGCCTCCTTAACCTTTCGGATCAAGTTCTGAAGATTCTTTGATGCTATTAGGATTAGATCGTCTTCATAATCATAAACGCCATAAGATAACTTTTTGATTTCTGACTTCTTTATACTTATTGGGTTTAAAGAAAAGTTAGGAATCTTCAATTCAAGATTTCGTTCAACCTTTTTTATTGCTCTATATGTATCAGAGTTCCACCTTAGATAGCAAGCGAATCTATCATAGTAATCATTGAATCTTGATATGTAACCCTTGAGCCTTTTGAAAAGCACCTCAGTGTATCTATTCTTGATTTCAGGATTCTCAAACTTAGGATTCCAGTCATAGCAGCAAAATGGGTAATACTCTTCCAACTCTCTTGGGACTATTCCTGCATTGGTCAATATTATCTGGTGAATCTTATCATAATGATTTCTTAAATTTCTTAAGGATTTTATTATCATATAGTGAATGTATGACTGTGAGTAAGGTTTGCCATAAGAGCAAGGTAAAAAGAGGCACAATTTGTAGTGAATCTTTGGCTTATATGATAATAGAATCTTGCTGTAAGCATCTTCAAAGAAAGGATGGGTTAGAAAATCTTCTCCAACCCCTCTTAGGTAGGTTTTACCATCACCTGCCCAGATTAACTCTTTCCCATCCCAAATGTTCTTGTTCTTTCTATTCATACTTTTCCCTTTTGGGATTTTTACAGCGGAACGAAGGGAGAACCACCCGCTTATGTTTCGCTGGCTTAAAGTTCTTTATTAACCTTAATAATACTTTACTAAAAGGTGTGATCATTGACTAAGTATAAGCTCATAGCCTTTGACCTAGATGGTACACTATTAGTTGAAAAAAGCAGTTGGAATGCCATTCATGAATACTTTGGCACTAAATCGATAGCAAGGCAGACCTATGACCTATATTGTAAAGGTATAATAGATTACAAAGAGTTCATGAGGAGAGACATTGCAACATGGCCAAAGCCATTACACATATCAAAAATCTCAGAAATACTGTCAAACCTTAATCTCAGAGAAGAAGCAAAAGAAGTTGTAGATGCTATTCATAGAAAAGGGATAGAAACTGCGATAATATCTGCAGGGATAAGCTTACTTGCAGATTCAGTTGCTAAGAAATTAAACATCAAGCATATCTATGCCAACGAGCTATGTGTAGATGAGAATGGATTCTTGACTGGAGATGGTATTATGAGAGTCGATCTTATGTTCAAGCATTTAACCTTAATAGAATTGGCAGAATCCTTGGGTTTAAGTTTAAGAGAATGTATAGCTGTTGATGATTCCATTAACGATATAAAATTTCTACAAATAGCAGGCCTTGGGCTTTATTTTGGTAATGATGATATAACTTCAAAATTAGATATAAAAACTATAAAGAGCTTAAGAGAGATTTTAAATTACTTTTAAATTCCTGGAAAGCCTTTTACGTATTTTTTCATTTAACATAAAGGTTTAAAAGTAAGTAGAAAATTATTGCATTTATGAAGCTGAATCCTATAGGAATTATAGGCGGCATCATTCTGATAATCTCTCCCTTCCTTCCATGGGTCAGTGTCTTATTCTTCAATTTTAGTCTGCTCGATATTCTTACATTCGGCACAATAACTGCTGACGTAGCTTACTACATTATCCTAATCGTTCTAATCTTATTAGTATTAGGTGGTATTATAGCTCTTTTCAAAGGACTAATAGGCGGTATAATAGGTCTTATTGGAGTGCTTATTTTTACTATACTAGTATTCGTTGGTGGAGAAACCTTTGCAATAGCTGCTTATCTTGGTATAGGATACTACTTAGCATGGATAGGCGCCATCATATGCATAATCTCTATCGTCTGGAAACGGATTGCACCTGCTCCTCCAACACCCGCACCTCTCCCACCACCTACCTAAATTAACAATTCTCTATTAAGACGAATTCAAAAGACTGATCGTAGTAATTTTCTAGCCTTCCCTACCTTATTTTTACATAATTAGAAATGTAAAGCAATTGATGCTGGAAAATACATTCTATGAATCTGTATTAAGACTTTTATCCGAAAAGCCTTTTAAGCAAATGATAATCATGGTTATGATTATCGTGAATTCACCTTATGACAGACGAGCTTTTAATGATACCTGGGCCTACTAATCTGGCCCATCGTGTAGCAGAAGCTATGAGCAAACCTCAGCTAGGGCACTTAGACCCTAGATTCTTAGAGAACTTTAAGGAAACTCTAAATCTTACTCGATATTTGTTTGTAAACTATTCGGGAATTCCCTTCGTAATATCCGGCTCTGGCACTGTAGGCATGGAAGCATCAATAGTTAGCCTTATAGAGCCTGGAGACAAAGTTTTATGCCTTGATACTGGTTATTTTGGAAAAAGGTTCGTAGATCTTGCTACAATACATGGTGCAAAGGTTGACGTATTAAATTTTGAGACAGGAAAGCATGCTGATCCTAGTGTTGTTGATGAGAAACTTTCAAAAGATAGTTACAAAGCCATTACTATTACACATGTTGAGACATCAAATGGTTTATCAAATCCGATAAAAGATTTGGTGAAAATAGCAAGAAAACATGATGTTTACACCATCATCGACTCCGTCGCTGCTGTAGGAGGTTGTGAGCTAAACTTTGATCAACTTGGAGCAGATATAGTGATAACATGCTCTCAGAAGGTCATTGCTGCTCCTCCTGGTGCAACCCTTTTGGCTGTATCGAAAAGAGCCCTAGATGCCTTTGAGAACAGAAAGACTCCCATTCGATCATACTATATGAACTTGGCAAAATGGAGAAAGTTCATGGAGGAACCTGGAATATATCTTGCTACACCTTCCATACAAATCTTGCTGGCTCTTCATGAGGCATTGTTGATGGTAAAAGAAGAAGGATTAGAGAATAGATGGAGGAGGCACAAGATCATAGCAGATGCCATAAGGGCAGGTTTGGGAGCATTAAATCTGAGCATCGTTGCCGAAGAGGGCTACAGAGCAAACACTGTAACTGGTTTTTACACTCCTGAAGGCAAGGCTTTCGATATCTGTTCAATGCTGAGGGATAGATATAAGATTCATGTGGCTCAAGGATTAGGAGACCTAAAAGGAAAGATACTCAGAATAGGACATTTTGGAAATATAACTCCAAAGGAGGCAGTTGCACTACTTTCAGCCCTTGAGATATCTCTAAGATCTTTTAACGTCGATGTAAAAAGAGGATCTGCAGTAAAAGCCGCCATGCCTTACCTTGAGGAGCTTGTTTAAAAAGTTCTAAGCTAATGGCTTAACCATTAAAGATTTTAAAATAATTCATTTAAGAGTTTACTCTGAGACAGTTATCGCTTGAGTTGGGCATTGAGCTATACAGGCTTCACATAAAACACAATCGTTTTGGTTCACTACTACACATTTACTATTAGCATTGTCAAGCTGGAATACCCCTACAGGACAGACATCAACACAAGACCCATGACCCTCACATTTGCTAGAATCTATAACAACAGAGACCATATGAGTTCAAAGCCCCTTTTAAACGAGAATTATTAAATCTTGCTTGAAAATGAG
>JBNAWJ010000023.1:0-40935 GCA_049699795.1 Nitrososphaerales archaeon
GGCGAAAATCGGAACATAGCGTACGAAAAGTCGGAATTAAGCCACAAAGCAATAAATATCTTAAAAGATGCAAAAATTAGCGTTTTGGTCTATGATTTAGTGCATGTTCATCCTTATGCTTGTAATTTGACTTTTAGCCTTTGGTTTCTCTAACAAATTCGTCAAAAACGGATTTTACTCTTTCAGTCGCTAACCCGCTTCCTTCAACTCCCTGCTCTGTTACCTTTATCTTGTCCATGACAATTATGGATCTTATATCCTCTCTTAACTTGACCAAACCTGGGAAGACTTTGTTCAGTCTATCAGCAAGAGCTTTCAGATCGAAGGGCTTCTCTACTAACCTTATCTCTTTTATGAAATCGCTGTTAAGGACCATTTTGTAGATTTTATCGCCAGCCCCTAATACATTGTCCAGTATGATGTTAAGCTTCTCATCTATACCAACTAGATCCCCCTCATATATTCTGCCTTCAGACGTCTCTACAGCGACCTTTCTTCCTATCATTGCAACAAGCTCTTCATTGAACCTCTTGTATGCTATGGATGACAGTTTGCTCCCCCTTTTTGTTATAATTTATGTAAATAAAAACTATATGGAAGAAGTTAGTAGTATTACAAAAACAGGATTTGTTATAACAAAGATGACTCGAATCAAAAAGCATACTTATCTTGCTAAAATAGTCGAAAACATAGAATTAAATCGATCGGGACTATTCGAAGAATCGACCTAATTCCCCAGCCTTTTCAAAAAGGCTGAGCCAATCCACAAATCCTACTCTCTTTGGATACTCTCCCTTCATCACTTTGATGATTTCTTCAGCAACATCTTTCGCATCCCTACCAGTGGTATCGAACTCAGCCACTTTATCCTTACCAAATTTCTTCAAAGCTTCATAGGCACATACTCCTAATATCTCTGATGCAACGTTGTTCTTGATCTTCTCAACACTGTAGTTCCTTAATTTAAACCTCCTCTCAAGCTCAAAGGGTGAACACCTTAATATAGCGACAAACCTTATTTCTCTTTTAGAAAAGATGGATGGCAACAGGTGTCCTGCCACAACTACCTTTTTCCCTTCCATAGCTTTTCTTGCATATTTTCTCAATAAATTTAAGTCTGCGATGAATCCGTGCTCATCCTCACCTATTATAGCATTCTTCTCTATAGCGATTTGATTCAAGTCCAAAAAATCCCAATCCAGTAGTTTAGCTATTAGTCTACCAACAGTCTTCTTTCCTGTTCCAGGGTTGCCTGCTATGCCTATTACATCTTGGGAATCTTTCATCTATAAATCATTCAGGGTACTGAGCTTGAACTTTCATCGGCGTGAACTCTATGACCAATGCTTGACCACATTTATTGCATCTTGCTTGAAGGTAAATGATATGAGGAGAGGAGCCTTTAGTGTTCAAGTCTTGGTTTATGGTTATCTTCTCATTTTTGCAAACAGGGCAGGCCAACATGGCAGATCATAACCCATTTAATTTTGGAAGATGTAAACTTTTCGTTAAAGGTATCATGATATAAGTTTTCATTTAATCTCCTCTCCAAGCTCCTTAGCCAATTCCAAAAGAAGCTTTCTTTGCTTTTCTGTCAAGTTCGTTGGAGTTTTTACTGTCACTCTGACCAATTCATCCCCTCTACCAAAGCCTCTTATTTTTGGCATCCCTTTACCTTTAAGCCTGAATATAGTTCCACTCTGAGTACCTGGAGGTATTCTGAGTTTAGCTCTCCCATCTATGGATGGTACTTCTATCTCTGAGCCTAGTGCTGCTTGAGTGAAACCTATCTGAGCATCGTAGAATAAATCATCGCCATCTCTTTTAAGGGCCTTGTGAGGTTTGACAGTTACGACTACGTATAAATCTCCAGGCTTTGCTCCTTCAACGCTTGCTTCACCCTCTCCTCTTAGCCTTAGACTATAGCCTGTATCAACACCAGCAGGAACATCTATTCTTATCTTTCTGTAACGCTTGACTATTCCACTACCATGGCATTCTTTGCATGGATTCTCTATTACTGCTTTTCTACCATTACATTTATCACAAGTCGTTATCTGAACGAACCTTGTAAAGCCTGATGTGCGGGCATATTGTATTTGACCTGTGCCATGGCACTTAGGGCAAGTTTTAGGCTCTGTCCCTGGTCTTGCCCCTGTTCCTTTACATACATCACATCTTTCATTGCGGGGAACTTCTATCTCAGTCTTTACACCTTTAAATGCGTCTTCTAAACTTATTTCAAGATCGTATCTTAAATCGTATCCTCTCTCAGAAGCATGTTCACGCCTTCCAAAGAACATATCGAATATACTGCCGAAGCCGCCAAAACCAAAGCCTAAATCTCTAAAAATTTCATCGAAATCAACGCCTCTGAATATGTCCTCCCTTGTGTACCTGCCGCCTATACCCTCATGACCGAACATATCATATTGCCTTCTCTTCTCCTCGTCTGACAGAACAGCGTAAGCCTCTGAAATTTCCTTGAACTTTTCTTCAGCATCAGGAGATTTATTCCTGTCTGGATGATACTGTAAAGCTAGTTTGCGATAGGCATTTTTTATCTCTTCTTGTGTAGCATTTCTTGGTACCCCTAAGACTTCATAGTAGTCCTTTTTATTGCTATACATAAGAAATCAACTTTAAGGCAAATCGAATTTACTTCTTATCATCCACTACTTCATAGTCAGCATCTATTACTTTATCCTTCTTTTCCTCCTTTTTTTGCTCAGTTCCTTGCCCTTGCTTTTGAGCTTGCTGGGCTGTTTGCTGATATACTGCAGCCCCTATCTCTTGCAAAATTTTTGATAATTGTTCATTCTTCGCCTTTATCTTATCTACATCTTTTCCACTGAGGGCATCTTTCAATTCGTTGATGGCTTTGTCTATCCTTTCGATTTGATCTTGACTGAGCTTTTCTTTAAGTTCAGACTTTGTCTTATCTGCTGTATAAATCAAGTTATCAGCAAAGTTGCGAATTTCAGCCTCCTCTCTCTTCTTCCTATCTTGCTCAGCAAACTTTTCAGCCTCGTCCACCATACGTTTTATTTCATCTTGTGACAGTTTCTTAGATGCTGTTATGGTTATCTTCTGCTCCTTCCCTGTAGCCATGTCCTTTGCTGTGACGTTCAATATCCCATTCACATCTATATCAAAAGTAACTTCTATTTGGGGGACTCCTCTTGGTGCTGGTGGGATCCCTGTCAAGTTGAACATCCCTAAGGATACGTTATCACTAGCCATAGGCCTTTCTCCTTGTAGAACATGAATAGTAACTGTAGTCTGAAAATCTGCAGCAGTTGTGAAGATCTGGCTTCTTCTTGTGGGTATTGTAGTGTTACGCTCAATTATCTTTGTGAATATGCCTCCAAGAGTTTCTACGCCCAAAGATAAAGGTGTGACATCGAGTAGGAGGATATCCTTAACCTCACCAGCTATAATAGCACCTTGAATAGCTGCTCCTATTGCTACACACTCCATAGGGTCTACTCCTACTTCAGGGGGTTTACCAAGAACTTCTTCAATGAACTTTCTCACTAGAGGCATCCTTGTCTGTCCTCCTATCAGTATTACCTTATCGATATCTTTTGGAGTGAGCTTTGCATCTTCTAATACTCTTATTATAGTATCCTCTGTCCTTTTCACTATAGGTAAAGATAATTCTTCTAACTTCGCTCTAGTCAGAGTGTAGTGAAGATGCTTTGGGCCGTCTTTATCCATGGCAATGAAAGGTAAGTCTATATCTGTTGTGAGAAGAGTTGAAAGTTCTATCTTAGCCTTCTCACTAGCCTCTTTTAATCTAGCCATGGCAGTCTTATCGTTTCTCAAATCTATGCCTGTTTGCCTTCTGAATTCTTCGACAAGATGATTGACTATAGCGTAATCGATATCAGCTCCTCCAGTCTGAGTATCCCCACTAGTGGCTATTACTTGGAAGACTCCTCCACCAAAGTCCATGACAGTTACGTCGTGAGTGCCTCCGCCGAAGCTGAAAACCATTATTTTCATTTCTTTTTCTAGCTTATCTAGACCATACGCCAAACAAGCCGCAGTGGGCTCATTTATTATCCTCACAACATCCAGTCCAGCTATGGTGCCAGCATCTTTCGTAGCTTGCCTCTGATTGTCGTTGAAATGAGCAGGAACAGTTATGACTGCTTTGCTGACAGTTCTCCCAAGAAAAGTCTCTGCGTCCTTTTTGATCTTCTGTAGTATAAAGGCTGAGATTTGCTGAGGAGTGAATTCTTTACCATACACACGAACTTTGTAGTCTGTCCCCATCTTCCTTTTTATTTCTAATATAGTACCTTCAGGATTCATCAAAGCTTGTCTTTTGGCAGGCTCGCCAACCAAAAGTTGACCATCCTTTGTGAACGCGACTACTGAAGGGAACATCTTTCCTGCTGCTGTAGGGCCTTCAGCGCTTGGTATGACTAAAGGCCTTCCTGCTTCCATTATGGCTGCTGCTGAATTCGTGGTTCCTAAATCTATCCCCAATATCTTTTCCTTAGATTCTTCTTTAGAACTACTCATGATTCTCACCTTTTTCACTTAAGCCTAAAGCGACCTTAACCATGCTCGGTCTTATCAACCTTCCATTTAAAAGATAACCCTTTCTTATCTCTTCTATTATTATATTGGTAGAATAATCTTTTGTCTGAACATGAGCAACAGCCTCATGTAAATTTGGGTCAAAGTTCTTTCCAACGGACTCTATCTCCTCTAACCCTTCTTTCTTAAGAATTTCTTTCAACTCTTTTAAGACCATCTCGATTCCTTCTACAAGAGATTCTTTGCTGTCTGTCTCTTTACTGGATTTGATAGCCCTCTCAAGATCATCGATAATGTTCAACAATTTTACTATTAACCTCTCATTGCCATACTTTACCAAATCGAGCATCTCTCTATTCACCCTCTTCTGAAAATTTTCAAAATCTGCTTGCAGATACTTTAATTTATTCAAATAATCTTCTGCTCTATCGTGCTCCTCCTTTAAAGCCTTCCTTAATTCCTCTAACTCGTTCTCTAACGATTTTTCAGCAGGCTTGGCTTCTCTTACCGATTCACCCTCTGCCATAGATTCACCCATCATCTGTAAAGCCTCCCCATCAGATATATCAATGAGATGTTAACCTAAAGTTAACATCATAAAAATGGAATATTAACTTTTCGTTCTGTGGCGCTATAAGAGCAAGTCTATGTCGCATTGAACTGGTTCAGATGCTTTATTCGCCCAATACTTCCAATACTATCTTTCTTGTTCTAGGTCCATCAAGCTCTAATAAGAAGATGTTCTGCCATGTTCCTCTAACCAATCTTCCACCCTTGACTGGAAATAATCTTGATGGGCCAATAAATGTAGATGCTAAATGGGCATCAGCGTTATCATCGATTCTATCATGAAGCCATCCTTTACCCTTTGGAAAATCCTTCTCTATTCTGTTTATTATATCTTGTATCAAACCCGTTTCATGTTCATTTACTATTATAGCAACGGTTGAGTGTAAAGCATAGGCTAGGCAGAAGCCATTTTTTATGTTGCTTTTTCTCACATGGTCTTCAACATAACTGCTTATGTCTACCAACTCTGTTCTGCTTTTTGTTGAGACATCGATTTCATCAAAAAAGACCTTCAATCATATCTACCTCCTTTGTTAGATTGTTCTTCAAATAAGAAATACTTTTTCTAATCATAATTCTGCATCATTGTCAATAGCTTTTGATTTTCTATCTGAATTTGTTAGGTCGTTACAAAAGGAATTTGAACAATCGTTTTCTGAAGATTTCTCTAACAATTTCCTGATCTTGACCTTAACTTTTTGTTTGGTCTTGTCAGACATGTAGACTGCCTTACATAATTATGATGTTATAATTGTAGAAAAAGGCGATTTAATGTAAAAAGTTATGTGATACAATAAAGTGAATAAGATGAGATAAACAATGATGCGATAACGCATAGATTTATATCAGCAGGGAAATTTATATTTTGGGCTGTAAATCATGGCAGTAGCAAACAGATTAGTAGTTGAATTTGAAAAGTTAGGCAAGGAAGATGTCCCTCTAGTGGGAGGTAAAAATGCCAATCTAGGAGAGATGTTAAAGGCAAGAATCCCAGTACCCCCTGGATTTGCCATAACTTCTTATGCTTACAAAAGATTTTTGGAAGAGACAGGTTTATCTGAAAAGATTTATGAAATGATTAG
Organism: Nitrososphaerales archaeon; assembly: GCA_049699795.1. GTDB lineage: Archaea > Thermoproteota > Nitrososphaeria > Nitrososphaerales > JACAEJ01 > JAVZMU01. Next base: position 6,204 of record JBNAWJ010000023.1, read on the forward strand.
AGAAAGCGTTAAGGAAAAGAATGATCCTAAGCAGTATGAAGAAGCCTCAAAGAAGATAAGGGCTGCCATAGAGTCAGAACAAATCCCTAAGGATATAGTCAAAGCCATAAAGGAAGCTTATAAAAAGTTATGTGACAATTTAGGCATTTTAGACGCTTACGTAGCTGTGCGCTCATCTGCTACAGCCGAGGATTTGCTCGATGCTTCTTTTGCAGGTCAACAGGAGACTTACCTAAATGTTAAGGGTTCCGATGATTTAGTCTACAATGTTAGAAGATGCTGGTCAAGTCTGTTCACACCAAGGGCGATATTTTACAGAGATGAGAAGGGTTTTCCTCATGAGAAGGTTTTGATAAGCGTTGGTGTTCAAAAAATGGTCAACGCAAAAGCAGCAGGAGTCATGTTCACCCTCCATCCTGTCACAGGGGATAGATCAAAGATTGTTATTGAATCTACGTGGGGCTTGGGAGAGAGTTTGGTATCTGGTTCAGTAATTCCTGACCGCTTCGTTATAGATAAAGATACAATGAAGATTGTAGAGCGTGAAATCGCCCATAAAACTGTATTTTACACAAGAGATGAAACAGGCAAGACTGTTCATCTTACAGTGCCTTCTGATAAGCAAGACGCACCTTCTCTCACAGATGAGGAAGTTCTTAAGTTAGCAGAGCTTGGCAAAAGGATAGAGGAGCATTATCAAAAGCCTCAAGACATAGAGTTTGCCATAGATAAAGACTTACCTTTTCCAAAAAATATTTTCATAGTCCAATCTAGACCTGAGACTGTTTGGGGTATTAAGGCAGAAGCGCCTTTGGTTTCGGGAGAATCAGCGATTCAAGCCAAGACTATAGAGCGTGTAATCGCTCTCAAAGGATTGCCAGCAAGTCCTGGCTTTCACATAGGTCGAGCAAAGGTAGCAATCACACCAGAAGAAGCTGCTAAACTCATGAAGCAAGGAGACATACTGGTAACAAGAATGACGAACCCAGACTGGGCGCCCTACATGAGGGTTGCTGGCGCCATAGTAACTGATGAAGGCGGAATGACCTGTCATGCAGCAATAGTGAGCAGAGAGCTTGGTATCCCTTGCATAGTGGGGAGCGGGAATGCTACAAAAGTTCTGGTCACTGGTAATTCTTATACAGTAGATGCTAGGGCCGGTGTTGTTTATGAGGGAACTATAGAGGAGTTTAGAAAGCCTGTTGGAAAGCCAGCTGTAGCAATGCAAGGTTTTGCTGAGCCATTTTTGGTTACAGCCACCAAGATTTACATGAATTTAGGAATTCCTGAGAAGATAGAAGACTATGTTCACCTTCCCTTCGATGGGATAGGTCTTATGAGAGTTGAATTTATCATGGCGACAGAAATAGGCGAGCATCCCCTCTACTTGATTGAAAGTCACCAAGAATCAAAGTTCATTGGGAGGATGGCAGAGGGAGTAGCGAAAGTAGCAAGAGCGATACAGCCAAGACCAGTCGTGGTTCGATTTTCAGACTTTAAGACAAACGAATATGCGCAGTTAAAAGGAGGAGAAAAGTATGAGTCAAGAGAGGACAATCCTATGCTAGGATGGAGAGGAGTCAGCAGATACGTTAGCCCTCAATATGAGAAGGCTTTCAGGCTTGAATGTAGAGCTATAAAGAAGTGCCGTGATGAATGGGGCTTGAGAAACGTTTGGGTCATGCTACCTTTTGTGCGCACAACTTGGGAAGTCGAGAAATGCCTTGCCATAATGAAAGAAGAAGGGTTAGAGAGGGGAAGAGACTTTAAAGTCTGGCTTATGGCTGAAGTTCCATCGATAGTGTTCATGGCTGATGAGTTTAGTAGGCTTTGTGACGGTTTTAGCATCGGTAGCAACGATCTAACTCAGCTAATTCTAGGGACTGATCGTGATAGCCAAATACTGCCTGCCATAGACAGTAGATACTTTGATGAGCGTGATCCGGCAGTGTTGAGAGCCATAGAGCATTTAATAAAAGTCGCTCATAATTCCAAGGTGACTGTCTCCATTTGTGGACAGGCTCCTTCAGTCTACGAAGACTTTACAGAGGCTATAGTAAGATTTGGTATTGATAGCGTAAGCGTTAACCCTGATGTCGTTGCTCAGACAAGGAAGCTTGTTGCAAGCGTTGAACAAAAGATACTGCTAGAACGCTTGAAAAAAATTCAAGAATCTTAGAGGTCAAAAAGTGAAGCAGAGTAAATCAGAAAAAACTCCTTTAACCCTTAAACCAAGGCTTTACGTCTATTCGATGAAGCAAGATGATCAAAAAAAGTGTACTGCAGCAAAGCTCTGTCGTTTTGGCTTAGCCCAACCTATTTTAAGAAAGAGTGAAATCCCTAAGAAAAGCATAGTTCTAAATCCAAAAGCATCGAGCATTTTTTCACCTTTAGATAAGCCTTATCTAATCTATGGTCTTGTTGCTATAGACTGCTCATGGAAAAGAATTGATGAGACCTTCTCAAAAAGGTTCAAAGGCTTAAACAGAAGGCTTCCTCTGTTGATGGCTGCCAATCCTATAAACTATGGCAAGATTTCAATGCTAAGTTCTATAGAAGCCCTTGCTGCTGCGCTATATATTTCTGACTATATTGAGGAAAGTAAAAAGTTGATGTCCATATTAAAGTGGGGACAAAACTTCTTAGAATTAAACAGGAATCCTCTGGAGGATTATAGGCTTTCCAAAAGCCATGAAGATATTATCGAAATAGAAAGAGAATACTTTGGAACGATTATTTCCGATTAACAATTAATAACTGGCTATCCATCCGATCAATCCTACCAAAACAAAAATCATTAAACCTATAGCAAAAAATCTTACTGTGAAGCAAGTGTTCCTTTTCCATGATAAAAACACCGATATAACCGCTGATGCAATAATTATATATAATTTTAAAGCAGATGTGTAATTATGTTCAAGGAGTTAGCCCTTATGGTTTGGATGATGTGGTCTATAGTAACCATTGCACTTGTTTTACTTCCTCTATTCCCTAATTTATGGAAAAAGATAGGTATTCTCACATACCTTGTTTTTCTTGCCTTTTGGTTGCCTATAGCTTATTTGATTCTTTTAAGCCAAAACCTTCTCTTACAAATTAAGATGGATTTCCACATAATCGTAGTTTTCTTAGGTTTTATTCTCATAATGATTGGATTGATGATTCATGTATGGACGGCCAAACTGCTTGGAATAAAAGCGTTGATAGGATATAATGTTGTTCGCCCAGATAATGAAAAAAGCGGTTTGATCACTTCAAGCCTCTTTTCTATAGTTAGGCATCCCACATATTTGGCTCATACATCACTTTGGCTCGGCTTCTTCTTGTTGACGGGCTTTCTAAGCTTAATGATTTTAACACTTTTAGACTTTCTCATCACCTATTTTATGATAATACCCTTGGAAGAGAAGGAATTGATTCAAAGATTCAGGCAAGAATATATAGATTACAAAAAGAGAGTGCCAAAATTCTTCCCAAGACTTTTGATCAAGGGAAAAATCGATTAGAGTAATAATCTACGAAAGCTAAGGTCTTTCATCCTATGCAGATTTTGGATATGGCTTATGGATAATTCGTTATTGTATTCTTGCCAATTCCTTTACTTTCTTAAGGTTCCCTAACCAGTCTCTTTTGCTATCTACCGGAGTTTCTAGTATTAAGGGTAATTCTCTAATCGCTTTGTGGTGGAGTATTGCTCTGAATCCCTCTTCTCCAATAAAGCCCATTCCTATATGCTCATGCCTGTCTAAATGAGAACCCAGTCCGGCCTTAGAATCGTTTAAGTGAATAACTTTCAGCTTAGAAAGACCTATAATTTTATCGAAGAAATTTAAGGTTTCATTTACAGCCTTTTCATTTCTCAAATCGTAGCCTGCCGCAAAGGCATGGCATGTATCAAAGCAAACTCCAACTCTATCCCTTTGCTCTGCCTTATCGATTATGGAAACTATCTGCTCAAATTCATAACCAACGCTGTTTTTTGTTCCAGAAGTGATCTCGAGCAATAGCATAACATCATTATCAACGCTAGAAAGAGCCTCATTACAAGCGTCTATGACCCTTTTTAGACCTACATCCAGACCTTTGCCAAGATGACTCCCTAGATGAGTAACAAGATAGTTTATTTTCAATTGGCCACACCTTGAAAGCTCTGCCTTTAATATTTCCAAAGATTTTTCATAAGTTTCTTTCGAAGGGGATGATATATTTGGCAAATAAGGCATATGAGCCGCTGTTAGTTTGAATTCATAAGCTTTCAACTTTTTGACAAAAGCATCAACGTCTTCTTGCTTCAATGGAGAGAACTTCCATCCTCTAGGATTCCTAGTGAATATCTGAAAGGTTGTGCAATTCAGTTCTTTTGCTCTATCCACAGCCTTATCTATTGAGCCTGCTATAGATACATGAACACCAATTAGCATTGCTATCATCTATAGAATAAAGAGTATGATCTAAAAAGATAACGATCAGGGTTGACCATGCATCGACCCTATTTCTAACTTATACTCTCTATTATACGCCGTACGCCTCATTTACAAAACCTTTGGAAGATTTGTAGATCTTTGTAAGAGATCAAAGTCATTGAAGAGTACAGTATATTATACCAACTTCGTGTTTTATCCGTTATGAAAAATAAGCTCCTTAAAAATTTCGGCATAGGGGTTCAATGGGATGGGTCTTTGAGGCTCCATATATAGCGATATTCTTCTCCGATGAGGATATACTTCTGGGCTTCCATCTCTATTTACCCATCCAATGTGTGTATTATCTTCAAAATACTGACCAGAAATTTTCCAGATACCAACAAAACATCCTCGTACCAACTTTAACTCTCTTAATTTCTGATCTGTCAGCCCGCTATTTTTAATATATCTTTTAAGCCCGCTCCTCATGTTTGGAGTACATAAAAGCAAAGCATACCCCTCTCACTAACCCTATCTTTTATTGTCGTTTTATAACGATAATCTACTCCCCAGATTTTATTTTGTTTTACAATAAGCCAGTTGTACGGATTAGTGATACAAAACCAATATCTCACTTGGTTTCACCACCAATAATAGAATGCCTAGACATTTTCGACAACTTTATAACGACAAAATCAATCGCTTATCCATGCCCAACTTCCATCGATGTAAACTTCCTTCTTCCACATAGCAGGTTCTTTTTTGTATCTTTCAATAGCCTCTTGTAAAGCAGGATAAGCTTGCTTTCTACTCTTACCAACTACAATAACTAAGACTAACGGTTCTCCAACATTAAACGAACCCTTAAAATGGTAAATCCTTGCTAAGGATAATTCATATTTATTTCTAATCTCATCACTAATCTTTTTTATGGCTGAATTTGCATGCTCATCATAAGACTCTATCTCTAGCCTTCTGACTTTTTTATCACCTTTTCCAACTTCTCTTACAACTCCAATGAATAACATAACAGCGCCAGCATCTTTGGGTAAATTAGATAGTAAATCACTTATTACAGATGCTATCTCAATCTTTCCTTTATCATAAATCCCTGATTCGATCATTTCTTCTCATTTTCCTCTTCAATCTCGTGCCACAGACATCACAAATTACAGCATTACCATCATAAAAGACCTTACCACAACCACTACAGTACAATAACCAACTTATGGTCCTTGAAATGCCTTTCGTCATTACAGGAGAAAACCTTAACCCAGAAAACTTGACCAAGTTCTGAATAGAGTAATCATCAGATACTATTGTGACATAGTAACCATTTTTCTTCAACTGCATACCAAGGGCTATGATCGAAATGTCTGTATCTGAAAGCTTTTGAAGGTCGCCACTTTTGCTGGCCATTTTCCTTACTTCTTCTATCGAATTATGCAATGGTTCAATTATCAAAAGTCTATTGCTCTCTGTAAGGGCTGAGATGGCCATGCTCAGCGTCTTAGTATGTGAGACTTCATCGATAACTAATGGAGTTGTATAGTACCTAGATACGCTTGTGAAGGGTATTCCAGCATAAAAGGCTGTTGAATCTAACACTAAAGCCTTTTTTCTTACTGAGATTTTGCTTAAAGTCAAGATCGATAATTAGTTTAATTGTCTTCTTATTGAACATTACGAAATTAATAAGATGATTATATGCAAATCATTCAAAAAGTATTTTTGGTTAAACTATATTATACGATAAGATGTGAAAATTCGTGAACAAATATCTGGAGATAAAGACTAGATTATCATCGATAGAAATTCTTAGGCTTATGAAAGAGGAGCATTCTTATGAAGAATTATCATCTCTGTTAGGACTTTCAGCGCCAATACTGAGCAGGTATATTAATGGTCATGTCCTTCCAAGCTTGGAAAGATCGAGTAGGATCACAGAAGCCTTCAAAGAACAACTAACCAATCTTATAAAGGGTAGGATAAAATTTGAGGATGGGAGAATCTTTGATCACTCAGAAGTGCTCTACAATCCTAACCTTCTCGACAAGATAGGCAAGTTGGCCTTTCACGAATTTAGTTCTATGAAAGTGGATAAAGTGCTTACCGTTGAGACTGATGGCATACCATTGGCTGTTCAAGTTAGCAGAGAATTCGGTGTGAATTTTGTTGTTGCAAAGAATAGAAAGGAGATGGGCATAAGAAATTTCGTAGAAGTAAAGAGAGTCTTCAGCTCAGGGGCTTACTCTTACCTATTCGTACCTAAACGCTCTATAGAGCAAGGTGAGCATGTATTGATAGTCGATGATGCTGTTAGAACAGGATTTACCTTAGAAACTCTTTTGGAGATTTGTAAAAAATGTGGAGCAGAGCCCATAGGAATCTTCGCTATAATCTGCTTTGAGGATACTTTGAACAGATTAAGGCAGAGGCTAAATTATCCAGTGAAGGTCTTGGTGAGCATTTGAATTTTTAACATGATCATGTTAAAAATCTTATATATCATAAGAGAATATTTATATAAACAAACACTACAACCCTTCTATAGAGGATGCTATGATCTTATCTTACATGATCAAGGCCTATCTTTTTGAAATATTTTATGGTGAAGGGTATGAAGACTTATCTTGTTAAAGTAGTTATAGAGAATAAGGCAAGTGCCAGAGACCCTGAGGGAGAAACTATCCTAAAGGACCTTTTGATAAAAGGCGGCTATAAAAAAGTCAAGGCGGTAAGAACAGCGAAGCTATTGAAGATGTGGGTCGAGGCTGAGAATGATAAAGAAGCGAAAGAGACAGTGTCAAAGCTATGTGATGAATTGAGAATCTATAATCCTGTAGCCCATACATGCTCCATAAATGCAGAAGGAGAATAAAAATGAAAGTAGCAATAATACAGTTTCCTGGTAGCAACTGTGACTTTGATACACTTCATGTTTTAAATAATGTTATGAATGTCAAAGCAAATCTTGTATGGCATAAGAGTGATGATCTTAAAGATTACGATGCAGTTATACTACCAGGAGGATTCTCTTATGGTGATAGACTAAGAGCAGGGATTATAGCAGCCTATAGTCCTGTCATGAGAGAAGTGAGAAGGATGGCGAAGGATGGTTATCCTATACTCGGAATATGTAATGGTTTTCAGATACTGATAGAATCTGGCTTACTTCCAGGAGCATTGCTAAGAAATTCGTCTCTAAAATTCATCTGCAAATGGGTGAACCTTTCTGTTGTAAGCAATAAAGCCATCTTCACTCATAAAATTAAGAAGAATCATTTACTAAAAATGCCTATAGCCCATAACGAAGGAAGATACTTCATCGAAGAAGATGACCTTAAAGAACTATACAAAAGGGATCAGATAGTACTCAAGTATGCTGATGAATATGGCAAGATTAGTGAAAGATCAAACCCGAATGGCTCGATAGATGGAATAGCAGGTATATGTAATGATGAAGGTAACGTTTTTGGTCTGATGCCACATCCTGAAAGAGCATCTGAAAAGTTGTTAAGCCCTTTTGATAGCGATGATGGAAAAATTATCTTCTCATCCATGATTGAATATGTAAAGGAGAGTTGAATTCGTTGGTTGCACTAAACTCGATCTTAGTAGAATTAACTGAAGATGAGATAAAAGAAGCAAAAAGAATGCTGGGCAGAGAGCCTAACCATCTTGAGCTGGCTATGATAGATGCAGAGTGGTCAGAGCATTGTAGCTATAAGTCATCAAAGCCTGTTCTAAAGCAGTTGCCAACGAAAGGACCTAGAGTGATAATAGGGCCTGGCTATGATGCTGGAGTCGTAGATGTTGATGATGGTTATGTAGTAACTTTGCATATAGAGAGCCATAATCATCCATCTGCCATAGACCCTTATGGAGGGGCAGCAACGGGGATAGGAGGAGTTTTAAGGGATATTCTTTGCATGGGTACAAGACCTATTGCTTTACTGGATTCTCTTAGGTTTGGTAGCATAGAAGAGAGTGCCCATTCTAGATGGCTCTTCAAGCATGTTGTGAGAGGGATAAGCGATTATGGTAATTGTGTTGGAGTTCCAACAGTTGCAGGAGAAGTTGAGTTTGACAATTGTTTTGAAAGAAACTGTCTTGTTGATGTGGTTTGCTTAGGGTTGGGAAAGATCGATAATCTTGTATTAGCAGAGGCAAAGCATCCTAATGATAGCGTAATCCTAGTCGGTGGGAGCACAGGAAGAGACGGGATTCACGGTGTAACCTTTGCATCAAGAGTTTTAACTGAAAAGTCTGATGAGGAGAGATCAGCGGTTCAAATCCCTGACCCATTCATGAAGAAGTTGATTATAGAAGCAACTCTAGAGGCTATTGCTACAGGTCATGTAAGAGGGCTTAAGGATTTAGGAGGAGGAGGGCTAACTTGTGGATTGTCGGAGATGGCAGACAAAGGCGGATGTGGGATAGACTTAGAGTTATCAAAAGTTCATCTTCGTGAGAAGGATCTTAGTCCAATAGAGATAATGATATCAGAGTCTCAAGAAAGGATGGTCTTTATAATCGAACAAGGTCATGAAAAAGAAATATGTGAAATCTTTGATAAATATGAATTGCCTTACAGCATCATAGGAAAGGTTACTGATAGTGGTAAATTGATCGTAAAGATGGATGGATCAGAGTTAGCCAGCCTTCCTGCCAAGGTAGTGGCAAATGCACCTATAATATATAGAAAGGCAGTTGAGCCAGATTACATAAAGAAGTTAAGAATCGTGGAAAAACCATCGTTACCATCGAATCTTCCATCAGTTTTATTAAAGATGCTAAGTTGCCCAAGCATAGCAAGTAAGAGTTGGGTTTATGAGCAGTATGATCATGAGGTAGGAATAAGAACTGTAGTGAAGCCAGGTCAAGGAGACGCTTCAGTGCTAAGGCTACCCAATGGAACCTTCTTGGCTATAAAGGCTGATGGGAATAGCAAGCATTGTTATATTGATCCTTACAATGGCTCAGCAGGATGCTTATCCGAGGCATGCAGAAATCTAGTATCAGTAGGAGCAGAGCCTTTAGCCTTCGTCGATCATCTTCAATTTGGCAATCCAGGCAATCCTGAAGTATTTTGGACTTTCAGAGAGTCTGTTAGAGGATTGGCAGATTACTCTAAAGCCATAGGTTTGCCTTGCATAGGGGGTAAGGTTAGCTTTTACAATGAAGATAAGGTGAAGAATACGGCCATAAAGCCATCCCCAGTCATAGCAGCCATAGGAAGGATAGAAAAGCAAGAATGGATCACAACTATGAACTTCAAGCATTATGGTGATCATATTGTAATTTTAGGCGAAACTAAGCCAGAGATGGGTGGTTCAGAGTACTATGAGTATATTCATGGCTTAATTGGAGGAATAGCACCAAGAATTGATTTTGATAAAGAAAAGGCAACTATGCACACTATTTTAGATACTATAAGAAAAGGGCTTGTCAAAGCTGTTCACGATGTATCGAAAGGAGGAATAGCGGTAGCCTTGGCAGAGATGTGTATATCTGGAAGCATTGGTGCATCCATCGATTACTCAAAAATCCCTGCTCATGATCTAAGAATAGATGAAATTCTCTTCTCAGAGACTCATTCTAGGTTCATAATAGAAATCGATGATACTAGTATCGACGAATTTTTGAGCATTATGAAAAAAGTTGGCGTTGCACACAATATTATTGGCAAGGTTGGAGGAGATACTTTGAAATTTAACAAAAATAAGGAAGAATTGATATCAATACCCTTATCAGACTTAAAGGATAGTTGGCTAAATTCTATTCCTAAATGTATGGGTGAGAGTGAATGAGAGAGAAATGTGGAGTAATTGGCGCTTATTCCTTTGACGATTTTGATGTATCACAATTCTTGGTTAGAGGCCTTGAAAGCCTTCAGCATAGGGGTCAAGAATCATGGGGAGTGGCTGTATCTGGGCATAATGTCTTTAAGAAACTTGGCTTGGTCTTGGAAGACCCTGAAGATGCTTATAATATCGAGAAGATGAAAGGAAATGTTGGAATCGGTCATGTCAGATATTCAACGAAAGGTAGAACTTCTATAGAGAATGCTCATCCAATAGAGATAGGAAAGTCTTTTTTCATATCTCATAATGGTACAATAGCAAATACTGATGAATTAATGAATAAAGTGTCGAAGGAAAATAGCATTTCAAGCTCAGTTACAGATACAGAATTGGTTGGCATCAGGCTCAAACAAATATACCATCAGCATAAGGATTGGTCAACTTCCTTTGAAATTTTGAGCAAAGAGTTAAGTGGCTCTTACTCAATGACGATACTGACCGAAAATGGAGAGCTTTTGGCAGCAAGAGATGAGAGAGGCTTTAGACCTCTTTGTTTAGGCTACCATAAAGAAACAAAAACTTATCTAATAACCTCAGAGAGCTGTGCTCTTGATTCTCTTGGAGCAGATTTGATAACAGATGTAAAGCCTGGCGAATTAATTAAGATAGATAAGAACGATCTCTCAACTTACATGTTTTGTAATGAAGAAAGGCATGCCCACTGCCCCTTTGAATATACATATTTCTCTCACCCTGGTTCATACCTAGAGGGAATCAACGTATATCTTGCTAGGAAAAGGATTGGGGCTGAGTTAGCCAAGAAGTATCGATTGGAAGGAGATGTAGTAATACCAGTCCCAGACTCAGCGAGGCCTGCTGCCCAAGGATTTTCAGCAGAATCAAAGATTCCTTTTGAAGAGGGTTTGATGAAAGATAGGTATAGAAAAAGAGGTAGCTTGAGAAGCTTCATAGAGCCCTTTCAGAAGAGAAGAGAAGAGATAGTAAAGAAGATCAGCTCTGTGAAGGCTATTGTGAAGGATAAGAATGTAATAGTCGTTGATGATAGCATAGTGAGGGGCACTAGCTCATTGATAATTGCAGATATACTGAAAAAGGCAGGGGCAAGGAAGATAAGTTTCGTGATAACATTTCCACCAATAAGGTATCCTTGCTATGCTGGCATAGACTTTCCTACTCAAGAAGAGCTTATTGCTTATAGATTTTGTAAAGATAAAACTGATTTAAATCACATCAATGATATGGTTGCCTTTGCCTTGAACGTAGACTTTGTTGGTTACAATGACATAGAGGAATTGAGCAAAGCCATTGGCTTACCTACCGATGAATTTTGCTTTTCATGTGTGACAGGAGATTACTCTTGCCTCAAATGCATCCCTAAGTTTAGGAGTAGGGAGGAGATGAAGGGATAGTTGACTGGAATCTTTGGCTTTTATGCCTTTAGTGAAGGTAAGGAGAATTCTACAAAGAAATTGGATGCTATCCATTTTCCATCTAAAGTAAAGTCTAGACCCAAAGGACTGTTGACTATAATTATCAGTAGGCTTATTCGATCAAAATGAGCAAGACTTTAGTTGTCGATGCTGGTGGGAGGGGACATGCTTTATGCTCTCATCTATCTAGAAGTCAAGAAGTGAAGGAAGTTATCTGGGTTCCTGGTAATGCAGGTGTGTTTTATGATCAAACTGGGAAAATACGAAGAGTAAATTTTTCAGAAAAGAAAGACCCGCTAGACGAGATTTGTGAGATTGCAGCTAGAGAAGGAATTGAGCTTGCAGTAATCGGGCAGGAAAAGTATTTGAGATATGGTTTAAGAGATAAACTTGAAGAAGTAGGAGTGAAAACTGTTGGCCCGAAGCAGAAATCAACAATACTAGAAGCAGACAAAGCATGGACTAAGCAATATCTTAAGAGAATTGGTGTTGATGTGCCAGAATTTATGATCTTTGAGCAAGCTGATGAAGCCATCGATTGGGTTAGTAAATGGTACAAAGAAACTTCAAAACCATTAGCAATTAAGGCAAGCGGACTTGCTGAGGGAAAGGGGACAAGAGTCTGTTGGAACTATGAACAAGCAAGATGTTGGATAGAAACCTTGATGATTGGGGACCCTTTAACAAAAACTTATCAACCAAGGTTTGGCGATGCTGGAAAGAAAATTGTAGTTGAAGAAGGATTAGTTGGAAAAGATTGGATAGAGATTGCTTACTTTGCTCTAGTCGATGAAAAAGGGTATGCCTTACCTTTTGGTACAGCTTATGAAGACAAGAGAGCTTTTGATGGGAACGAAGATTGTCTGAAGGATTGGAATTTACTCTACACTCTATACCGAAGATGGGATAAACAAAAGCCTCCAAATTATTACAGAATACTTTCCGTTCTTAGAGAGTTAACCATCAATCCTAATACTGGTGGAATGATTTGTATTGCTCCTCATCCTTTACTTGATGAGAAATTGAATGAAAAGATAATGGAAGAATTTGTTGAACCTGTTTTGAGGAATTGTGAAGATTACGATATTCCAAGGTTCCAAGGAGTTCTCTATTTACAGTTGATGTTCAATATTCGCACATATGAAGCAAAAGTTTTAGAGATCAATGTAAGACATGGTGATATAGAAGCTCAAGTAATTTTGGAGAGACTAGAATCTGAACTCTTTCCTTATCTTAAAGCCTGTGTTGATGGAAATTTAGCTGAGATGGAAAAACTAAGCTGGAAGCAGGAGTGGAGTTATGGAATTGCTTTGGTTAGTGGCAGTAGTCAAGATAAGGATTTGGGAAAAGAGATTAAATCAAAAGCTGAGTTAGCTGAAGATATAGCAATGGAAGGTTATGAGGCGAAAAAAGACTGGAATATCGGTTATCCATACGTTCATTTAACTAATCAACCTATCGATGGTTTAGAAAAAATAAAAGATGTGAAGATTTATCATAATGGCACAGAGATTATAAATGGAAAACTTTTATCAACCGGAGGAAGAGTTTTAACTTTAGTTTATACTTCACCAAATTTTGAAGAAGCTAAAAGAAAAGTTGATGAGGCAGCAGAGTCTATTCAATTTTCAACAAAGCGTTACAGAAGAGAACCCATTCCTAAAGATAAACTTGATGTGCTTTTACCAAAACTTTATCAATTTCCCCAAAATACCATCCCGTAACAAAAGTGAATTGTCGAAAAGTAAAAGAGATGATTGAAATGGAAGTTGCAGTAATAGCAGGCAGCAAATCCGATCAAAAGGTTTTAGATGAGGTATGTGAAATTCTAAAAGATTTTCAAGTTAAATATGATGCCAAAATTTTGTCAGCCCATAGAAATCGTAAAGAGTTAGAAGATTACATAATGAATTCAAAAGCCAATGTATTCATAGCCATAGCAGGATTATCTGCTCATCTACCAGGCTTCATAGCATCTATAACTACAAAGCCAGTCATCGGAGTCCCAGTCTCGGCAAAGCTTGGGGGGCTTGATGCATTATTATCGATAGTGCAAATGCCATCGAAAGTTCCAGTTGCCTGCGTTGGAATTGATAATGGTAAGAACGCTGCATTATTGGCAATAGAAATCCTTAGCATAAAGAATCCTGAACTAAAAGAGAAATTGTCTAATTATAGGCGTGGTAATTTATGAGTGAAGAAGGAAAGCTATTGAGAAAAGGCAAGGTCAAAGACATATACGATATTGGTAATGATAGATTACTTTTTGTATTTAGCGATAGGATATCAGCCTTTGACATCATTCTTCCCTCTCTCATACCAAGTAAAGGAGAGATACTTTGCAAGTTCTCAGAGTTTTGGTTCAATAAGCTAAACATTCCAAATCATATGATCAAAGTCATAGACAAGAATAAAATGATAGTGAAGAAGCTTTCCATGATTCCTATAGAATGTGTTGTCAGAGGATACTTGTATGGCAGTTTATACGATAGATTGATGAGAGGAGAAGTTCGATTAAACATCAGACCAGAACTGGCTTGTAAACTCCCAAATCCTCTTTTCGATCCTACTACAAAATCTATGGACAAGGATTTACCAATTTCTAAAAGTGAAATCTTATCAAAGAACTTGCTTAAGAAAGAAGAGTTATCGTGGATAGAAAAGACGAGTATAGAGCTTTATAACAAAATGGCTAAAAGATGTGAGGATGCTGGATTCATAATGGCAGATGTCAAGTTTGAGTTTGGTAAAGACGGTGATAAAATTCTATTGGCAGATTCTTTAGGTCCTGATGAGTTCAGGCTCTGGCCAAAGGAAAAGTATTCTGTAGGAAAGACTCAGGAAAGCTATGACAAGCAATTGGTAAGAGATTGGTTGATAAACGTTGGCTTTAAGAAGGATTTAGATAATGCTATTAAGAAAGGTAATCCATTGCCTAAACCTCCAAAATTGCCAGATGAACTAATATCTGAAACTAAAAAGAGATACATCACAGCTTTTGAAAGAATAACTGGTTTGAAATTTAATTGATAAATATGAAAAGACTAACATACGCCAAGGCTGGCGTCGATCTAGATGAAGTAAGCAAAATACGCAAGGACATTGTTAGGCAACTTCATAGTACTCTAAAGCTAAGAAAAGGCAAGTTTGGAAGACCATTGATAGAGATAGGACATTATGCTGGAATGATAGATATTGGTGATAAAGCGTTAACAGTTCATGCTGATGGTGTAGGCACAAAAGTTCTCATAGCTCAGATGATGGATAAGTACGATACAATAGGAATTGATTGCATAGCTATGAATGTCAATGACCTAATATGCTTAGGATCAGAACCAATAGTTCTTATTGATTATCTAGCTCTTGAGAAGCCTAATAGAAAGATTGTGAAGGATATAATGAAAGGTCTTGCTAAAGGAGCAAAGGAAGCTCAGATTTCAATAGTTGCTGGTGAGACCGCAATAATGCCAGATGTGATAAAAGGAGTTAATGGCAAAGGCTTTGATCTCGTTGGCTTATCAATCGGTGTTGTAGATAAAGATAAAGTGATAGATGGAAAAAATCTAAAGCATGGCGATGTAGTAATAGGCATTAATAGCACAGGGATTCATTCTAATGGCTTATCTCTTGCAAGAAAAGCATTACTTCAAAAATATAGAATTGATGAATTCATACCAGAGCTTGGGAAGAGTGTTGGAGAGGAGTTATTAGCCCCAACAAGAATCTATGTCAAACCTGTTCTTGAAATATTGAAAGAATGTGAGGTTCATGGATTAGCCCATATAACTGGTGGAGCTTTTTCAAAGCTCAGAAGATTATTGCTAAAGCCAAAGGTAGGCTTCTTGCTCGATAATATGCCTGAACCTTTGCCAATATTCCGACTGATCCAAAAAGAAGGCAGCATTACTGATAAAGAAATGTATAGAACTTTTAACATGGGCATAGGCTTCTGTGTTTGTTCACCAAAGAGTGAAGAGGATAGAATAGTTAAAATACTAGCGAAATATGGCATGGTGGCAAGAACCATAGGTAGTATTGTCGAAAAGCCTGGAGTAATTGTGAGGGGTATTAGTTTATGATAAAAAGAGAAGAGATGCAAGAATTGGCTAAAAGGTACAGAGAGCCTGTAGAGCTCATATTGGGTTCCCACTCTGCTTTAGATGCTGCATCAGGGGCTAGGAACTATGGATTTAGAAGAATAATCTACACAACAAAAGGGAGAGCCATCATATACTTGCAGAATCCAATATTGGGTAAAGCTGGAGAAGTGGTAGAGGATTTGCCCAAACATGCTAGAGAAGAAATGATTTGTGTATACGATCCAAAAGAATTGAAGAAAAAAGGGGATTGGAAGACAGCTTTGGTAATATTCGATGAGTACCCTGATATTTACAAGTATTTGGATGAATTTCTAGATTTGGAGTGCCTTCAAGTACCAAACAGAGCCTTCTCTGTATACTTAGGAGGGGATGAGCGTTGTAGCAAGATAGAAAAAGAATTTTCAATACCAATAGTAGGATCAAGAAAGCTGTTGAAGATAGAGAACAGAGGAGAAATTGAGAGAGATTATTATTGGTTCGCAGAAAAAGCAGGCATACCTTACCCCAAATCCTATGATTTTGACGTTCATAGGAGGGGAATAAGGTTCAAGGAATTCATTGATGAGCCTATGGTATTGAAATGTGAGCATGCAAAGAGAGAGCTTGAAAGAGAATTCATATTCGCTTCTGACAGCAATGATCTTGAAGAAAAAGTAAAAGCAGAGATGGAACTTGGGAATGTAAATGAGGAGGGATTAAGAAGGGCAAGAGTTGAGCAGATAGTATTAGGTCCTCATGCCAACTTCAACTTCTTCTTATCGCCAATAGATGCAGAGGAGGAGTGGGGAGATGTTGATGATTTCTACTCTGAGCTTTACGATATGAATTTGGATAAAGCAAGATTTTGCTTAGCGAATGAATTCCTTTCTATAGATGAGAGAAGAGAAACAATTTTGGATGGTTTGAAGAGATTGCCTATAGATGTTCAACAGAAGATAAAGAAGGTACCATCCTTTGAAGTCACATGCCATATCGCCATGAGTTTAAGAGAATCACTATTAAAAGACGTTCATAAAGTTGCCAATGCTTTCCTACTAGCAACAAAAGAGTATGAGCCTCCGGGGATAATTGGAGCTTGGTGCCTTCAAACACTGATAACTTGGGGAAAAGTTCCAGGAAAAGCCATAGAGTATGGTTTGTACGATGTTCCTCCTGGAGAGGATGTTTATGCCCATATCCCAGTAACTCAGGATGTTGCAACAAGGCATGGCGGGGGGACTAATGTTCACATGGGGATAGGCTCTCAGTATGCGAATGCAAAACACAATAAGAGAATGAGCACTGGGGATAGAATAGCCTTAGAGATAAAAAGGGCATTGAATTTAAGAAAATTAGATAAGATAGTCACTTGAATACTAATCCTGATATTTTTCCATAATACATTTTTAAGTAAGCGATTTTAAGTAAACTGTGATAGGAATGCAACAGTATTGTGTAGAGTGTGGAGGACTGATGATATATGATATTTCTTCCAAGCATTACTCTTGCAAGAATTGTGGCTTATACATAACAAAAGAGCAGCTTATGGATTTAAAGGATAAGATTAGGAAGGAAGGAGAGGAGCGTAAGAAGAAGAGAAGAGAAGTAAGTGAGTATTTAGAATGGTGGCTATCAAAGAAGACTCGTTAAATTAAATATTTTTTATGCTTTGTGGCTTAATTCCGACTTTTCGTACGCTATGTTCCGATTTTCGCCCTCATGCGCGAACTATCTTTTCGAAACTCTTACTCTAAAGGACTACAATGGAACAATAAATTCGAAATTAGTAATTAAGCCACAAAGCAATTTTTTAAGAAATTTACCCCTTTTAGTAGCTTTCTTGTAGTATTTGTCATTTCTAAATCCTTCAACTCATCAGCCTTAAACCACTTAACTTGTGAGGCTTCCTTGCTACCTCTAACCTTCCCTTTTATGACTTTGACCATAAAGCCTACTATCACATAGTGAAAGCGAACTCTACCTTTATCATCATACTCAATACTGTCAAAAACATCCACAATCTTGATTACATCTACCTTTAATCCCACCTCTTCTTCAACCTCACGCTTTATCGCATCATTTATTTTTTCACCAAGATTCACAAGCCCTCCTGGTAGAGACCATCTACCCTTGCCTGGTTCATGCTCCCTCTTTACTAAAAGAACAGAACCATTTTTTTCTATAAGAGCTCCAACTCCAACCATAGGATGCCTTGGATATTTTCTCTTCATCATAATTACTTCATATCCTCTTTATCTATAATCCCGCCATACTCTATTATCATAGATTTTAATTGTTCAAGGGCATCCTTAACCCTTTTCTTTACAATGGATGATTCTTCAGCCATTGCTGTCACTTGAATCTCAATCTTGGATATGCCTTCTTCATGACCTTTTGGATGCGATTTTATATACACAAAAGGATTATTTGTCAATGCTTTATCTATCAAAGGCGCTAAATCTGACTCAACAATCCCTGTAGTATGAATGCTCTCTTCATAGTAGAAATTCTTTATGACATTTTTTATCATAGGTACGATACTCTCTTTGAATATCCCTTCCATCTCTCTAGGAACTCCAGGAAGGCAGATGATCTTTATATCTCCCTCATCTATCATAACTCCAGGAGCTGTGCCTATAGGGTTTGGAAGGGCTTTGGAACCTTTTGGCAATTTAGCCATCTTCAATCTTGCTGGTGTTAAATCAACCTTCTTTATCATACCATGATGAGCCATGAACTCATACTTCTTTTCTAACATCTTCAAGGCATCGTTATCTACAACCAGTTCTCTACTCAACGCTTTAGCTACACCTTGGAGAGTCTTATCATCATAAGTAGGTCCTAACCCTCCAGATATTATTAACCAATTTGTACCTCTCTTCATGGATTCTTTTATAACAAATGATATATCGTCTATGTCATCTCTAACAACTGTACAGCGCTTTACAAACCCTCCTAATTCAGTTATCACCTTTGCAAGCCAATGGGCATTCGTATTCAAAATCTTTCCAACAAGGAGTTCATTACCCACTGAAATTATCTCAAAGACACCTAATTCCAAAGGTTTTAACCTCCATACTGTTTTTGTCAGTTGTGATTAAATAAGATTAGGTTAAATTAGTTTCGAATTTTTTGAAGCGGGTTAAAATCTTATTAATAAACGTATCAAGCTGATTATTATCATAACAGTAAAGTTGATAGGTATCATAAATCAATGTTATTTGGAGGGGATATGGTGAAGAAAGAATACGTAGTTACAGAAATTTCTGCTGCACCTGATGGAGGACCTTATGTTCTCGTTGCTCTAGTCGATCCTAGAGATTTGAAGGGTGCGTCTCAACCCCGCCCTAGTGTCGTTATGGGCTTCACATCCATGGAGGATTTGATGAAGGATTTGCAGAGAGCCCTTTCAGGTTTATCAAGGCAGATGATGGGTGGAGCAGTAACTGTGATAAAGCTTGACATGAGAGAATATGAAGAATCAGGGTTGAAAGTAGGTGACAAGGTCTACTTAGAAATTACAAAAACTGAGAAGGAAGGAGTTTAAACTCCTTTCTAAATCTAAGCTTGAGAAAAAACCACTAAACAATAAACCCCCAAATTTATCAATGCAAAAAGTTATCTTTAAGTTTAAAGTTATAATCCATGACTATGCAATTCAAAATCTACAAAGAGCCAGAGCTTAGAGATCCTTACATGGTCACAGGGCTCCCTGGTATAGGATATGTTGCCAAGCTATCAGTAGACTACCTTATCAAAGAATTGAAAGCAGAGCTATTCGAAGAGCTTTATTCATCTTCATTCCCACCTTACGTTCTAATCAAAAAGGATGGTACAGTTGAATTGTTGAAGAATGAATTCTACTATTGGAAGGATATTAGATCAAAGAACGATCTGATAATTTTTGCTGGAAATACTCAAGCAATTTCTCCAGAGGGACAATACGAGATTTCTAATGAAGTTTTAAACAGGGCTGAGAAGTTCAAAGTTAGAAAACTCTTCGCAACTGCAGCCTACGTAACTGGTAGATATCTCGAAAAACCGAGGGTCTATGGAGCTGCCACTGAGCCAGAACTGGTGGAAGAACTCAAAAAGTATGATGTCTTGCCTATGGATGCTGGAAGTATTAGCGGCACTAATGGATTACTATTCGGGCTTGCTAAACTTAGAGGGATTCAAAGCATTTGCCTGCTGAGTGAAACTCCGGGCTACATGACTCCATCAGGCCATGTTCTCGCTGATGTAAAAGCTGCACAGGCGCTTTTAGAAGTTTTGAGCAAAATGCTAGACATTAAGATCGATATGAAGCCTTTAGAGCAAGAGGCTAAGATGGCTGAAGATTTTGTTCAAAAAATGGAAGAGTTAGAGCGCCGCTGGGTTGAGGAAATGCGCAAATCTGTTAGTCCACCACCAAAAGACATCTACCTTTAGGGCGAAATAATGAGTTGGATAAAATACATCGAGAAGCCAGTAGTAAAAGAACCCATTGCTATTGTAGGTTCTCCTGGCTTAAGATCGGTTGGGAAGATAGTAGTAGACTATTTGATTGAAGAACTTAAACCAAGATTGGTTGCTGAATTGTATTCAAAACATTTCCCCATTCTTTACCAGACAAGGCCCTCTTATGTATCACATCCAGATTACCCTGGTCAAGCTGGCACTCTTTTAAAAGGGGGGAAAGTAGAGCTTCCGAAAGTTGAATTCCACTTATCAACTTACCCAGAATTGCTGATAACAAAAGGCTATCATGCCAATTTCAATGGACAGTATGAAGTAGCCCATAAAATTTTAGATTTTTACCAAAAGTTTGGAGTTAAGAGAATGATAGTAACTGCAGGCTATGGAAGAGAAGGAAAAGATGTTTGCTGTGCTGCTACCGATTTGGAGCTGATAAAAGAGCTGAAGAAATACGATATTGATATTGGATACGAAGGTCCTTTCTATGGTTTTTCAGGACTTGTTTTTGGTCTAGGAATGCTAAGAGAAATTAAAGGCATATGCCTATTTGGTAAAACCCAGCCAAGCCTTGAAGACCCAGAATATCCAGATCCGAAAGCAGCAAAAGCAGTTTTGGAAATACTCAGTAGAATGTTAAACCTTACCGTCGACCTATCAAAATTAGAAAAAAGAGCAGAGTAGCAAACAAAAATTCTTAAACGATTCTTAATTAATTTGATGTTATCATGTTTGTGATCTTTATAGTGGGAACTGCTGGTTCAGGCAAATCTCTTCTAACATCAACTCTAGTCTCATGGTATACTGAAAAGGGCTCTAATGCTATTGCTGTTAACCTTGATCCAGGGGCTTTGGAACTTCCTTATACGCCTGATGTTGACGTGAGAAATTATATCGACCTTCAGACAATAATGGAGTCTTATGAATTAGGGCCTAATGGAGCGTTAATCCTTGCTTCTGATCTCATAGCTACAAAGCTCAACGACCTTCAGGATGAGATAGATGAATTTAGGCCAGATTATGTAATCGTTGATACGCCAGGTCAAGTGGAGCTCTTTGCCTATAGAAATAGCGGTCCTTTCATAGTTAATAATTTAAAATGTGATGGTAGAGCGATCCTCTTTTTATTCGATGCTTTACTTGTTTCGACTCCCATGAACTTCGTTTCTATAGCGCTCTTGGCAACCTCTGTTCAGCTAAGACTAAGATCAGCACAAATATCCGTTCTTACAAAAAGAGATATGATAGGAAAGCAAGTAGGGAAGATAATGAAATGGTCAGCGAGTTCTGTTGCTCTTGAGGAATCTATAAGAGAAGGAGAGGATGATTCTCAATACTTATTGAGTAGTGGGATTCTACATAAGTTGGTGGAGCTTGGTTTTGCTCATGAACTAATACCTATATCGTCTGTTACTCATGAGGGGATGGTTGAGCTTTCAGCAACGTTAGCAAACATTTTTCGTGGGGGGGAAGAGGTTGATGGATAATTCCCAATCAAGAGGTTAATGGATATTGGCTCCAAAGATAGAGAAAGGGCTTGTTCACATAATAACTGGGAAAGGTAAGGGCAAGACCACATCAGCTATAGGGCAAGGTCTAAGAGCAGTAGGACATGGATTAAAGGTCTACATGATACAGTTCA
The DNA here is from genome assembly GCA_049699795.1 of Nitrososphaerales archaeon. Taxonomy (GTDB): domain Archaea; phylum Thermoproteota; class Nitrososphaeria; order Nitrososphaerales; family JACAEJ01; genus JAVZMU01. The sequence continues at coordinate 28,041 of JBNAWJ010000023.1, forward strand.
TGAAGGGAGAATTTGAAGGGAAAAAGTATGGCGAGATAAAATCTATCAAGAAATTTCGAAATTTTAAGGTAGCTCAATTCGGTAGTGGAGAGTTAGTTTCCCATTACACTCCTAGTGAAAAAGATTTTGAATTAGCTAGGAAAGGTTTTGAGCACGCAAAAGAGATCGTTGATAGTAACAAGTATGATATGGTTATATTGGATGAGATATGGGTAGCAGTGCATCATAATTTGATAGACTTGTCAGAAGTTATCGGCTTGATAAAGAAAAAACCTGAGCACGTAGAATTGGTATTGACAGGAAGGTATGCCCCAAAGGAAGCTTATGATTATGCTGACTACATTTCAGAGATCAAAAAGATAAAGCATCCCTATTCGAAGGGTCTTAAGGCAAGGATTGGTGTAGAGTTTTAGTTTACAAGACTCTGCCCACAATGGTTATAGGCTTTCTAGTTATCCATGTCAGTTTTTCTATTTGTGCTTCATCCATAGTTGTCAAAACAGCAGTGGCTGGACCAGCGGGCTTCTCCAAGTCAATTTTTAGATTGTTGTAAAACTCGACTTGGCGCCCAACCATATGGGCTATCATCCTTGCTTCATAAGCTATTCCTTGGGTATCTACTGGAATTAAATCATGAATGAAATCCAACTGTGTCAATCTAACCAGATCGTGAAGGGCTGCTATCTTTCCCTCTTTTTCAGCTTGAATAACTTCATCTCCAACCTTTGGTTCTCCAATTAGCACTAGGGCATCGTTCGGCTGAGTTCTTCCCATTCTCAATTCGTCCTCATGGACCAATCCTACAGCAGTAACTCCTAAGCCTGTCTGGTCTGTGCTTATATTCTCCTCTGTATTCATGCTTATAGATTGATCTGGGTCCATTCCTACCTTCTTCGCCTCACTCCTCATACCTCTTAGTATTTCTATGCCAGTAGGATTCATCTCTACGCTTAATGTAGCTACCATTAGCTTTGGCCATGAGTTTATAGAAATGGTATCCATTAGAGCAACTCTAGTCATGAATCTACCGAGTGTAAAACCATCTACCTTGATTTTATCCATGGGTTTTGGACCTATACCGCCAGATGATGTGTAGCTTAAACTCAAAATCAAGCCTGTTGGTAGCTTCATGAGGGTTACGTCTCCTCTCTTCATCAATGTGACTTGTGAAGGAACTAATTTGAAGACAGTTGGACGAACTATACTTCCTATGTTCTTAAGCATAGTCAAGTAAAAGGTCAAGGCTTGGCGAATGACTTCTGACCTATTCAGCTCGTACTCTTTTGCAAATCCATCTATATCATGGATTAACTTCTTTGGAAGCCTTACGTTTATAGGGCTACTCAAATTCTATATCAACTGATTAGCATAGAAAGTTAAATCCCCTTATTATCTTCTTGGTTTATGATGGAACTTTTAGCTTATATCCTAGCATAATGGGTTATGGAGTTGGTGACAGATGGCAGTAGATTCTGATTCTATACTATCAAGATCCATTGGGTGCCTGGCAGGCGTAGCCATTGGTGATGCTATGGGCATGCCTACCTCTAGCTTTTCTCCAGATCAAATACGTGAAAAGTTTGGCAGAGTTACGAATTTCATCGATGCACCTGCTGGGCATATTATTCACGATGGGTTGAAGGCGGGTCAAGTTACAGACGACACTTGGATAACGCTAATCTTAGCAGATGCTATAATTGAAGACGGGTTTGTATCAAAGGAAGGCTTTGCCCAACGCTTATTGGAATGGAGCAAGGGATTGGGCACCTCTTTAGATAGATTGCTTGGACCTAGCACAAAAAGAGTCTTGAAGAGGATGGCTAAAGGAGTTAAACCCCAGGACATCATTGGAACAGGAACCACGGATGGTGCATCTATGAGAATATCTCCTATAGGGATTTTGAATGCAGGCTTCGATTTAGAAAGGGTTGTAGAAGATGTTGTGAAGGCATGTGCGCTAACTCATAATACTAGCGTAGCTATCTCTGCTGCTTCGTCTGTGGCGTGCGCTATATCAAAGGCTATAACAGGAAAATGTGGGGTTGATGTGATCGAGGCTGGAATAGAAGGCGCAAAGCGTGGCGCCAAATTTGGGATTCTTTATCCAGCAGCCCCAGTCGATAAGAGAATCGAACTGGCTATAAAGATAGTCTTAAAAGCAAAGAATATTGAAGAAATGACAGATTCGCTCTACAATTATGTTGGAGCTGGTATAGAATCTAATGAAGCTATACCTACTGCCTTTGGCATCTTTTTCGCTACTAACGGCGATCCTATGGATGCTATAATAATGGCTACAAATATTGGAGGAGACTCTGACACTATAGCATCGATAGTAGGAGGTATGGCAGGGGCATTTAAGGGAATTGGGGCTTTTCCAAAGGATTTAGTTAAGAAGGTTGAGCAAGTCAACGGATTGGATTTTGAAAAGATAGCAAGAAAGCTTCTCGAAGTAAGGGAGAGGAAGTTGATGAAGTTATAGATGTATTAGCTTTTGAAGAATAGTCTTAAACTTTCAGCATTATCTCATGATTAAATCTTTTTTAGCCTTTTGGGATAATTAAGGATTATCGTTACATCAAACATATAGAAAATACTTTGTAATAAGTTCAACGAAGTTTCGTTTGCGGGGTCTAATTCTGAACACTAAATCATTTTAAGGCCTAAAAATATTGCACTTTTCACAAATTATCCTAAATACTAAATCCATGAGATTATCCTAAGTGATGAAATTCTCTAAGCCAACTTCTTTTGCAATTCTTATGGTTTGTTCCATTTCATCACTGTTTAAGCGCCTTCTTAACTCTGGCACTTCATCAGCTCTCCAATGAGGTGTGTACTGAAACATTACATTAACTCTAACGCCTTTACCTAGATTTTTAACTATCCATTCTACTATAGGTCTAAAGCAACATTCGATATGCTTTGGTAAAACCAGTATTCGAATTATCAACTCTCCATGCTCTTTAGCAATAAGATGGTTTCGTGTGCAAGCCTCCCAGTAATTTGGCGCATCTGAAATTCTTACTGCACAATCATCATTACCATACTTAAAATCCAATAAGTAAACATCAGTCCACTCGGCCAATAGTTGTGATGAAGGATAACTATAGTAGCTATTCGAGTTCCAAACCATTGATATATTCTCATTAATCATTTTTGATACTTTCAACCAATGGTAAAGATAAGGTGTAGGGTCTCCTCCTACCATGTTCAGATTTCTACAGCCTCTTGCTCTTGCTATGTCTGCTTGCTTAGCCACCTTTTCTAATTCATATAATGTTCCTGGTTCATACCATTGGCTTATGCTCCAATTCTGGCAGTGAAGACATCTCATGGTGCAACCTATCGTGAAGACGGTAAAGGATGGTATTAGTTCAGGCTCTTCTCCATAATGATCGAACATAGTGGAAACAGGAAAGTTTGAATCACAACCACAATACTTCGTCTCACCCTTAAGTCTATTTACAGCGCAAGCCCTCATGCAAAACGTGCATCTCTCAAGAATTCTTTTAGCCAGTTCTATCTTAAGGTCTAATAGACTGCTTTTGGCAGATTCATTGGGCTTTCTATTGCCTGAGTCAACTTCTTTTACATAAGTCTTGAATTCTTTTATCAAATTATTATGCATCTTCCACATCTCAGAATTATCCATATCTTGAAACTCTGCAGGAAAGGTCTTCAAGAGCTTAAACTTTGCAAGCTTCTTATCGAAGATTATGTCGAAGTATCTTGATAGAGATTTTCTGCATTTTTCATCGTAAAACACATTTATGGAATCTGGGCGAAGCGCTCTCCACATTTAAGTCACACTACATAATTAATTTGTCCTTGACTATTCTATTCTTAAAATTGCTTATAAGTTCTTCACCATTATTGCTTACTAGTAAAACCATCTTCCAAAGGTTCTAGGATTGGCATTTCCTACTATATTGATCTTAAATCCACATTTAGGGCATGTATTTCCTTTTGCTAGGTCAACTTTAAGCACATCAAAACCCATTCTTCTTATCAAAATATGCTTGCAATTAGGGCAAAAGGTATTCTCTCCCTCTCCTGGGACATTTCCCATGTAAACATATTGTAATCCTTCTTCCTCAGCTATTTTCTTAGCTTTTAACAAAGTCTCAAAGGAAGTTGGAGGTCTATCGACCATCTTGTAGTGAGGGAAGAATCTTGAGAAGTGTAAAGGAGTACCCTTCCCAATATTATCTCTTATCCATATGGAAAGCTGTCTTATTTCATCAGTAGAATCGTTTATGCCAGGGATTATCAAATTTGTGACTTCAATATGAACCCCTTTTTTCTTCATCAGCTTTGTTGCTAATAATACAGATTCTAAATCTCCTTTACAATAGGTTCGGTAGAAGTTCTCAGTGAAGCCCTTTATGTCAACGTTGGCAGCATCTATGAAATCAACTAATTGTGAAAGAGCCCCTTCTGTTATATAGCCATTGGTAACAAGTATGTTATGAATTTTATTTTCTTTTGCCAGCTTTGATGTATCGTATATGAACTCATACCAGAGCAAAGGTTCATTATAAGTGTAAGATATGGATGAAGAGTTTGATTTAATTGTCTTTTCAACAACTTTATCAGGAGTGAGTTCATGAGCATAAACTTCTCCAGGAGACGCTTGGCTTATCTCCCAATTTTGGCACCATGGACATGCAAAGGTGCAGGACAGAGTTGATATAGAGTATGTATCACTACCAGGCCAAAAGTGGAATAATGGCTTCTTTTCTATCGGATCGATAGCCTCTGCCGTAGTTAGACCATATATCAAAGTGAAGAGAGTACCGTCTCTATTCTCTCTAACTCTACAAACTCCTCTCTTACCACTCCTTATTACACATGATCTAGGGCATAGATTACATTTTACATAGTTATTGTCAATCTTTGTATAAGCCATGGCTTCCTTTTCCATTAGCGCTACTCCTTCTTACTCTTTAACAAGAATATTATGGTGTTAGGTCCTTATAGAACTTTCGAAAGAACGATAAGGAAAAAAAGTAGTGTAAATCAATCTCCATTGACATGGCTAAATCCTCACAAAGAGAATGGCTGATAGCTTCAGGACCAGCGTCGAAGGAATTGGCGATAAACATAGCTAGGAATTTTGGGGCTGATATTTTGCATATCGATTCAAAGCTCTTCCCAGACGGTGAAAGCTACTTTAGGATAATTAATGATGTTAGGAATAAAAGAGTTGCAATAGTTCAATCGACTTATCCACCTATTGATAGACATATCTCACAGCTATTGTTTCTGGCTCATAAGCTCAGTGAAGATGGGGCAGAGGTTCATGCAATAATTCCGTATCTTGCCTATGCTAGGCAGCATAGAGCATTCTTACAAGGAGAGGTAGTCAGCTTGGGAGTTTTTGCCCATCTGCTAAGGTCTGTAGGAGTCAAAAGAGTAGTTACGGTTGATATACACAATGTAGAAGGTTTGGGGCTCTTCTCCATACCTGCTTATAGCGTATCAGCGATTCCTTTATTGGCTGAATACTTCAGCAAAAATCATGTTTTGAGTGAAGCAGTAGCTATATCTCCAGACTTTGGAGGGTCTGTCAGGGTAGAAGCCTTTGCAAGAATTCTTAAGATAAATCATACCGTCCTTGAAAAGGTAAGAGATAGGACTACTGGTGAAATCATATTTAAGGATGTGGCTAAGCAAGTTCAGAACAAAGATGTAATACTTGTAGATGATATAATAAGCAGCGGTAAGACTATGGAGCTAGCTGCAATGAAGTTGAAGGAATGGGGGGCTAAAAGAATTTTTGCGACTTGCACCCATCCATTACTGGTTGAAGACGCTTTGGATAGAATTAAAAAGGCAGGGATTGAAGAAGTCATAGGAACCAATACCATACCAAGCCCTGTAAGCAAGATCGATGTTGCTCCAATTTTAGCGTCTTACCTTTCTACTCTATGAGTTATTCAGATTGGCAAACAAGAAATTCTTCTTACTTTCAGGAGAGAGAAGTACTTTACCTCAAGCAGAATTGAGGGCTATAGTAGAAACCTATGATGATAAAGCAAAGTTTGAAATAATTAATGAGAGAGTGATGATCGTAGATGGAAGATTTGATTTAAATACAATTTTAAAGAGAAGCGCATATGTTAATGCTGGTGGTAATCTTTTAACTCATTGTAAGATAGAGGATGCAGAGAAATCTATCGAGGCTATAGCCTTCGATGAATTTATGGAAGATTCTGTGAGTTTTGCGGCATATATCTTCAATCTATCTGATCAACACTTATCAGAGAAAATGGAATCGATTATAGGCTCTGCTGTTAAGAAAAGATTACCTAACGCCAAAGTTTCATTGAAAAATCCTCAAAAGATCGTAATCGGTATAATCTTTGATGATCATCTTCTTTTAGGCTTCACAGATTATATGGCTAAAAGGATTTGGAAGTTAAGGAGGCCTAGGGTGAGACCTTTCTTTCATCCCTCGGCTCTTTATCCTAAGTTTGCGAGAGGACTTGTCAATTTATCACATGTCAAAGAAGGAGATTTGCTACTAGATCCATTTTGTGGCACAGGAAGCGTGTTGATAGAAGCATCCATCATTGGAATCAATACGATTGGGATAGACGTATCTATGAAGATGTGTAGAGGATCCATGGATAATCTAAAGCATTACATGCTAGAAAGCCTTGGCGTAATAAATTCAGATGCCTTGATGCTACCAATAAAGAATGTTGATGCCATAGTAACAGATGTGCCTTATGGGAGATGTGCATCATCAAGAGGGATAAAGACTATGAATTTGTTACAAGATTTCATCATACAAGTAGATGCAATTATGCCTAAAGGAAGGTATTGCGTCATCGTTCATCCTAACACTGTCAAACTGAACAATTTAGATACATTTGAAGTAAAAGAGAGGCATGAGGTTTATGTCCATCGAAGTTTGACTAGAGCCATAACTGTATTAAGAAAAAGGTAGAGTCATAGAAGTAAGAATGGCAAATGATTTAGTCTTCAAAAGAATTTTTTCAAAACCTAGGTTATATTTAATAGATACCTATGGTATTAATTCTATGGAAAACCATGATACTACCCTACGAGATGGTCTACAAGACTGCTATTCCAACTTTGAGGGCCATGATAGCAAGAAGGCTCGTCGAGGATTATGGTCTAATGCAAGAGGAAGTTGCTAAGAAGTTAGAAATAACTCAGGCCGCTGTAAGTTATTACATGAAAGGCAAGCGGGCCATGATTTTGAAATTAGATGATGTAGATGAGATTAAAAGCATGACAAACGAGATTGCCGATCTTCTTTTCGAAGGAAAGATAAGCCGAAGGGAGTTTAGACTAAGAATTACAGAAGCCTGTGATTTCATAAGAGGATCCAAATTATTATGCGAAATTCATAAGCGCCTTGAGCCTGATGTTGATTCTGAGGATTGCCATGCTTGTGATGGAGCCTTAAAGAAAAGAATGAACATTATGGTCTAGTAAGATTCTTTAACCTAGGTTCTACTATCCTTTCGTAATTTCTCTCAATTTCAGCTCTTATTATATCTGTGGTTATCTTACCTTTAGATTTGAGCATGGCTGCCAGAGTTACACCACCAGCTCCTACTCCTTCTCTAACAAAGCCATGAGCATAGGCTCTGAGACCCTCCTTCTTTGATTCGCCAAGTCCTGGATCTGCACCAAAGATAGGAATGTCTGCAGATTTGTTGATAAGCCAACTAATGCTGGATGTTTTATCCTCAACTATATAATTGGTTGTGCCTACAGCAACATTTCTAAGAACATCGGGTCTAATTCTGCTGATCAATGCTACTATTGCTGTCATTTGTGTACCCCCTGCCAAAATAACTGGGACTTTCTGTGCAGCTCCTAGAGTCATGCCTGTAACGCTTACCATCATAGGATCGCCGAGAGTGGATATTGCCCCAATAGGATCGTCTTTAAAGCTGCCTATCTTAATGCCTGCTGCCTTCATCCCTTCCTCAACAACTTTGTTCTTTATTTCGTGAGGATTTTCAGGCATGCTACTGCTTACTTTGCCTCTAGCATCTATACCAAGGCTCATCAATACTCCTAAAGCTGTAGTAGTCCCTGCTGGTATGCTTTCTCCTAGAACCAAATAATCAGCTATCTCGGCAAAATTCCTTCCTATGATCTCTGAATAGTTCATAGCCTTTTCGACAACATCTCTATCCAATGCTCTACCATTCTGTATATTATCCCCAGGGCTTGGAATATTGATGGAGATATAGGGTGCATTGGGCTTTACTTCACAGCCAGCCTCTACGATGAATAAAGGTATATTTGCCAATCTCAAAGCGCTTAAGGTTATTATCGCTGGCGTTGGTTTCCCATCAGGAGTTGCTGGTATTCCAGGAATGCACTTACACTCGCCATAGTAGATCAACTCAGCATCTGCTGGAGGGGTACACTTTATAATTTCAGGGACTGCACCAGCAACTGTTATCCCTGGCACCATAGCCGTTTTAGTGTTGGCTATAGTGCAAATGAAGACAGGATTTTTTCCCTTTAATTTCTCTATGAATTGAGACGCTTTTGCTTTATCCCCTATTATGCTGACTTTATTAAGAATAATACTCATCTTCATCAACTCTTTTCTTTTTCATAAGGCTTTGGGTCTCTCGTTGGCATAAAAAGCTGTAACTTTTCCATAGAAGGCGGATCAGTCAAGTAAGAAACTACTACTAGAGCTATAAAAGATGCAAGAACTCCTATGAACGTTGGTTCTAGTAAAGTCGGTTGTAGCAACAATGGATCTACTCCTAACAAAGGAAGAGCTAGGAAAGCCCACAAGACTGCTACACTGGACCCTATGAGAGAAGAGGCAAAGGCTCCTGCTGCTGTTGCTCGCTTCCAATAGAAGGCTGCTAGGACTGTAACAAATGTTGCTGGTATCATTATGCGAAAGGTAAGCTCTACCAACAAGATTATGTTTTGAAAGATGGCTGCTAAAACAAACCCTGCACTTCCCATTATGGCGCTTATCGCTCTTATCCTGTTCATACTCATCTTCAATTTTGGCCAGATGCCCCTTATGAGTAGAGTCGCAGCTACGATCTGAAAGATCACTACAGCTATCGCGCTTCCACTGAGCAAAGCTACTGCTACAAGTCCAGAAAGTCCGGTATCTAGATTGGTTAAAGCAACGAATGGGGCTGCTGCTTCTGGCGGTATACCTGGGAATTGTACTGAGGCGAACATGCCTATAATGGCTGCTGCCATTCCTACAATTATTATCAAAATACCCGCGAAGACCAATCCTATCCTTGCAGTGCGAACACTCTTGGCTGCGAATAGCATCTGATAGATATCAGCTGCTACCCAGAAGCTCAGAGTCATGAGCCAGAAGAAGGACCATATGGACAAAAGACCCACGTCTGAAAATAGATTCAATTTATCTGGCGAGAGCGTTGTGACAACTTTCTCCCATCCACCTGCTCCAGACAAGGCAGTGGGTATAAGAATTGCTAACCCAGCTACAAGAACAAGGAACTTGACTATATTGGTTATTGCAGATGCCCATATTCCTCCCAAGGCTGTATATGTGATGAAGGGTATGGCTATTATTAGCATGGCTATGACAAGAGGAATGTTAAAGAAGGCATTCAAAACGAGTCCACCTCCCACAAAGCCTATGCTAAGAAGAGTTATGTATGCAAAAACGCCTAATATTGTAATCAGAACACGACAACGAGAATCATACCTTAGCTCATAAATGTCTGTTATGGCATACTGCGCCAAGACTCTTAATCTTCCAGCTATTGTAAAGAATAGTATCCATGCTCCAATGCCCAGCATTATGAAGAACCAAGCTCCAGAAAGACCAAACAAGTATCCAAGACCGCTCACACCTAGAGTAGCGCTGGAGATCATGGCAGCAAGGGTCAAAGCAATGTATAGAGCGTTGAACTTTCTTCCAGCAATTAGATAATCATCATAAGCTCCAGAGCGTTTATACATAGTTATTCCTACGATGAACATTAATGCTATGTATGCAAAGACTATCGCCCAATCTATAATTGTTATCATTTCGCATCTTTATTATGGACGATAATTTGACCATATAAGTGTTAATTATTGCACTACAATTGTATTACAAAATTTATTTTTGAGTAATTATGATAATTATTGCTTTATGGCTTAATCCTTGAATCTTGCTGTAATTATGTTAAGATTTTTCGGCTCAATCATGGATATGGCGCAAGAAATTAACATGAATTCTTCAATTAAGCCATAAAGCAATAATTTATCCATTGCTTTCAGTAACCTTTATTCTTTTTACTTATATGCAATTTGTGCTTCTCTTCATCTTCTATCTGTATAGTGCTATGAACTACTTTAAACCTTTCTTTAAGAATTTTCCTTGCCTCTTCTAAGATACAACACCATTCTTCAGGTCTATTTATAGTTAGATGGACACTTATTGAATATATCCCAGAAGTTATCGTCCATAAATGTAAATGATGAACCCCTTTAACGCCTTCTATGCTCAACAAAGCCTTTTCAACTTCTTTGGGAGATATTTGCTCTGGCGCACTCTCCATAAGTATGTTCACGCTCCCCTTCAATAGTCTGTAGATGGTAGGTATCATGATAAGTCCTATGGCTACACTTGCTATAGGATCGGCAACTCTTAATCCTGTCAGAAAGATTACTGCTCCAGAAGTAATGGCTCCTATAGAACCTAAGGCATCCATGATCACGTGAAGAAAGGCTGATCTAAGGTTAAGGTTCTCCCTCGATGAATTCCATAGTATCCTAGCCCCTATCAAGTTCACGGCTAAGCCTACAGTAGCTATTATCAGCATCTCTAGACCTAGAACTTGTGGTGGATAAAGGAAACGCTTGTACGCCTCGAAGAATATGTATGCTACCAATGCCATTAGTATGACACCATTTAATAGAGCTACAAGTATCTCGATGCGATAATAACCAAAGGACTTTTCAGGGGTAGGTGGCTTCATAGCGTAGAGGCTAGCAAAAAAGCACATAGATAATCCTCCGACATCGGATAGCATGTGAACAGCGTCAGACATCAAAGCTAGGCTATTGGTCAAAATGCTTCCTATGATCTCAATCACCATATATGAAGAAGTGAGGATAAGAACAATCCCTAGCCTTAACCTGCTCTCAGCATTAATGGACATTTAGCTATATCAACACTCGTCTAAAGCTTTTAGTATAAAAATATACCATTAGAAATCAGATTAATTCTATCTTGATCAGTTCTATTAAATCTTTCTTATGAACTCTGCAAGTCTTACAACCTGCAGTGTGGAAATTACATCGTGGGTGCGTATCAGATGAGCACTATTGTAAACGGCTATAGCTGTTGCTGATAGAGAGCCAAAAAGCCTATCTTCAGGCTCTTTTTGGTTCAATATCTTCCCTATGAAGGATTTTCTCGATACTGCTATGCAAATAGGCTTATTGAGTTCACGAAGTTTTTCCAGATTTTTTATTACATAGCAGTCCCAAACTTGCCATGGAATATTTGCATCGCGAATAAAGCCTATTGCAGGATCTATTACTATCTTCTCATTGTCTATCCCAGCCTTTCTAGCAATATTCAAACTTTCTTTCAAAGCCATGTTGATTTTTTCCATAGGGTTTCCTTGATCATGTTTTATTGCATGAGCAGCAATTACAAGGCTAGCATCATAATCAGAAACTATTCTTGCCATATTCTCGTCTCCCTTTAAACCATAAACATCGTTGACGATATTTGCTCCAGCCTTTATGGCTGCTTCTGCAGACTTGCTTCTTGTTGTATCAACAGATATTGGTAATGAAACAGTCTCCTTTACTACTTTAATAGCCATGGATAATCTCTCGATCTCTTCTTCTATGGATATTTCTGTCTTCAAGTATGGCGCTGTCGACATGGCTCCGATGTCTATTATATCTGCCCCTTCTTCCTCCATCTTTTTTGCTAAATTTGCTATCTCATTAGGAGACTTTCTTACCGATCCTTTGTAGAAAGATTCAGGACTTACGTTTATTACTCCCATTATTCGAACAGGATGCTCATCACCGATCTTTACTCCAGCCAAATCCGAGAAAATCGCCATAAGAAAGATTTTATTGCATAAAGTTTAATCTTTTCCTTTCCACAAAGATCCCCCATATTTTTACGTTACTTATAACATATGTGTAATTATTTGCTTAAATTATTAACCTTGTCCATAAGTGATAAGCGTATTCTTTCGTATTTAAATACTTGTAATATGTATACGTTATGAATATGTTAGAACCTAAGGAGGTTGTTAACAATTTGTTCAAGAAACATAATAGGGAAAAACCTCCAAGAGCATCTAGCATCGTATTGACTTTCGTAATCCTTACGGGGCTCTTCATAACCCCTATGCTTGGATTAACCGTCAATTTAGGTAATTTATCAGATGGATTGTTGATTAAATTCAAGCCTGGAGTTAGTGAAGAGTATAAGGAAAGCCTCCTAGCTTCATTGGGGCTTGGAATAGAAGACGAAATTCCTCAGATTCAGGTCCTTAAAGTCTCTGCTTCACAAGGGTCTTTACAATGCATTAAATCAGAATTATTGAGCAATCCTTTGATAGATTTTGTAGAAGAAGACTTTAAAATACCTCCCTCCATAATTCCTAACGATCAATATTATCCATCTGAGTGGCATTTGGAAAAGATTTCGGCTCCACAAGCATGGGACATTTCAAAAGGAGATAATGTTATAATAGCTGTTCTTGATAGTGGAGTTGATCCTAACCATCCCGATTTGTCATCGAAATTACTTCAAGGATACAACTTCTACGATAACAACTACAATACTACCGATGTTTATGGTCATGGAACAAAGGTTGCAGGAGTTGCTGCAGCGTTGACGAACAATGCTATCGGTGTCTCATCC
>JBNAWJ010000024.1:0-15765 GCA_049699795.1 Nitrososphaerales archaeon
TCACGAAACTCCATAAGAAAAACAACTTAATGAAGACTTAAATATTTTGAAACCACCTCATACATTCTCTCATGCTTATCGTGATAGAACTAACGAATGGGGATGGAAACAATATGGTTTACTATGTCTTTAAATTACTTCTCTTTCCTGGCTCTAGGCTTCGCAATGATCTCTGTCACGTAAAAATCGAAGAAGTAAGTTGAGTTCGCTGGTTTAACGACTAAAGCGGTGTCAGCACCTGTATTGGTTCCAGCTATAGCTATCACTTCTTTATCGATGGGTATTAGTCCAGCATCAGCCGCCATGACAGTTATCTCAACACATGCCTCTATGCCGTTTCCAAACAATTTTAGTGCACTTGAAATTAATTCAACAGGTAGAGTAGTGCCAAATGTCTTCTTCACAGCTCGCTCAATTCCTGTAAAAGCCATGATACACGTCAACAACTTGGCACCACTAGCCAAGATTCTTGCCTTGTTCTTTTCCGGCATTTCTTGAGAACCTGGAGAAACGTGACCAATGGCGTGGGAAACAACGACTAAATTGAAGCCCTTGAAGACTTCAAGGGCCTTAATGCCTGTTTCACCGGTTGTGGAAGCTACTACTATGTCCTTTATGCCTAGAGCATCAGCCCGCTCTTTGGCTAGCCTTATTACTTCATCAGTGTTCTGTGGACCCGGAGCGTCGAAATAAACTATCTTTTCAGTCTTACTACCCATTAAGTTCACTTCAGTCTATCCGTTGGCGATCTTCTTATGCTTTTAGGTTCAAAGCTCAGATGAACTGGACAGCGTAGCCTCCAAACACTCACAATTATGAACTATCTAGAATTGTTCACGAGGATATAAGACCATAAGGTTCATATTCGGTATAATGTGGGAACTCGCTTTTTAGACTAGCCTTCAAGTTCTCTTACGAAACTAGTTAAACGCCACCTGAAGTTGACTAGAAATTTAGCCAGCGGGAAAAGGCAATGGCTGAAAAACTCACTGGAATAAGTCAAAAGAAATGAAAAATTAGTTACGTATAAATTGGAGCTTCACCTATAAACAAATTGGAGGCATAGAGTTCTAATCCGATTAGGAGGTAATGATATTATTCAAAACCGGACCTTATCAAAGTTAAGAAAGTACCTTAGGATAGCAAGAGCGAACGAAATTGCGGAAAGATATCTTATAATGAATGGATTCGATGGTGCACTGGCAATACTAGGAGTGGTGATAGGCTCCTATGTTGTGGGAGTGAGTGATGCAAAGATTATATTGAGTGCAGGCCTTGGGGTAAGCTTTGCCATGGGGATTTCTGGAGCTTGGGGAGCTTTTATGGCAGAGAGGGCTCAGAGAGTTAAGAACATTAAGGAACTTGAACAGGCTATGTTTACAGATTTGAAGAACTCAATAATTGATCGAGCATCTATTGTGGCTGTTCTTTGGGTAGCCTTAGTCGATGCCCTATCTCCTATCATAACTTCTTTGATCACGCTATCACCCTTCCTTCCAGCTTTCTATGGCATTCTGCCTTTAGGAGATGCTATGTTAGCATCTGTCATCTTGAACCTAACTGTTCTTTTTACTTTGGGTCTCTTCTTAGGGAGAGTGTCAAAATCAAGCAAATTTAAACAAGGTATTTTGATGGTCTTGGCTGGCATAGTTACCTTGTTGTTCCTGTTGCTTTTAGAATTGGCATTTTAACTGCCAATGATGAAGAACACGATTGGTCAAATTTTTTTAATTTTTTAAGAAAATAGATGAAAGTTACATTTAATTAATTCGATTACGCAAGATATGCCGACATTTGATGAGAAAGGGTCTTGCCTTTGTATTCATGGTCTTGGCTACATCCATTATTAGTGTTCTTCTTGGACTGAGCACAAAAGAAGTCATAGCTCTAACAGTCTTCTTAGCCATAGTATATGGGACTCTTCTATTCTGGAGATTTCGCTTAGCCTTCGGGCTATTGGGCATAACCGTACTTTTAGCTGCAGGCTTGATCGACATTCCTACCTTGATAGAATTCGCAGGAGTTGACATAATTCTCTTTTTAATGGGCATGATGATTGTGATAGGCTTCTTAGAAGAGAGGCATTTCTTTGATTACATAATAGAAAAAATTGTAGAAATGGTCGGGCCTAGGGGTTACATGCTTGTGACAGTGATGATGATCTTGTCAGCCTTGTTTGCTGCATTAGTGGATGAAGTAACCTCTATCCTTTTTATGGCGGCCACTATGATACACCTCACAGTAAGACTCAAGATCAATCCTGTACCTTTTGTCATCATGCTCATCTTCGCGACCAATATAGGCAGTAGTGCGACTGTAGTAGGAAATCCTGTTGGAGTTATGGTTGCTCTAAGAGGTGGGCTTACCTTTATAGATTTCTTAAGATGGGCGACACCTATTTCCATTCTTGCTTTAGCTATTCTGATACCCCTATCAATATACTATTTTTCAGGAGATATTAGAAGACTGGACGAACGCCTTAAGCTAGAAGTAAAAGAAGAAAAAAGAATAACGGAAGGAAGAGAGGTCGCATCAGGAAAAGGACTCGTTACATCCGCTGTATTGTTTTTGGGCACTATAACCTCCCTTGTCCTTCATAGCTTCGTGGAAGAAGTTCTGCACCTTGAAAAGAATACTATGTTGCTTGGCACGGCTTTGGGTGCGGCGTCGATAGCCCTTCTTATAGAACATGAGAAAGCTAAAGAACTTGTGGAAAGACGTGTCGATTGGTGGACTCTTGCCTTCTTCATGATGCTTTTTGCTAAAGTAGGAACATTAAGCTACGTTGGTTTGACCGAACGAATAGCCAGTGGGGCTCTCTCTTTGGGTGCTATTGGCGGAGAGTTTGGTATTTTAATGAATTTTACATGGATAATTGGTATTTTGAGTGCTCTAATGGATAATGTATTGGCTGTAGCAATATCTGTACCAATAATTCATGAACTTGGTGCTCTGGGCGTGCATGTCTTTCCATTCTGGTGGGCTGGGCTTTTTTCTTCAACTTTCTTCGGTAACCTTACTATGATAGGCAGTACAGCAAACATAGTTGCTATTGGAATGATTGAACGTAGAAAACTTGGTCACATCACTATGGGTTATTGGATTAAACCTGGCATTCTAGTCTCAATACCGACCTTACTACTCGCTATACTACTTCTCTACCTGCAGTTACCTTTGATGCCCGGATGATAATATAGTATTAAAGCTTAAACCGATGGAGGCTTACACTTTATTACGTTCTGCCCATCCTTTCTGGTTATCCATACTTCAAAGGAAGCATCTAAAAGTGCATTTAGCGTCAAATTCCAGGGGAAATGAGAAGGGTCTGTTACGGCTATCTCATACCCACCATATTGTAAGCTTACTTTCCCATATTCGCCCACTATGTCTTTGAGTCTACTAACAATATCACGTAAAGGTGATTGCAAGTCTTTTATAGTACGCTTGGCAGCCTCAAGTTCTTCTTCATACTTTTTTAGATGAGATTCTAGCTCTGAAATTTTCTTCTTCAATTCCTCAGCCTCTTTCTTAGGAACAGATTCCCTAAGTTTTTCTTCTAGTTCTTTCAACCTATGTTCAAGGGCTTGAGTTGAAGACGAGGTATCATCTTTAGACATGCTCGCCACAAATAAAAAAAGGTAATACACTTACTTATAAATCTGCCATGTCTTAGGTCTTTGATTTACGTATCGATAAATCTTTCTCAGCTTCTTCTATATCTTTTTGGACATCTATGGCTCTCCAGAAGCAAGTGGTATACTTCACAGCTCTGAGCTTCTTCTCCTCAGCCAATTTAGGAAAGGTTGTTGCCTCTATATCACCTTTTTCAGGAAGGTATTTGAAGATAGTATGGTTAAGGCAATAGACACCTGCATTTATCCAAAAGTCTTTTAGAATGGGCTTTTCTTTGAACTCTGTTATCTCATCTTTATCATTCATCATAATAACCCCATAAGGAGATCTGAGGGGCACTAAAGCTATAGCACCTATTTTGTTACAATTGTATATCAATTTTGATAGATCCAAATCTGTTATCACATCACCATTAAGGACTACGAATCTATCCTCCCCTTTTAGAAGAAGCTCGCTATTTAGCAAAGCTCCACCCGTACCAAGTGGATCTTCTTCTACTGCATAGCCTACCTTTAGACCGAACCTTTTGCCATTGCCAACGTATTCTATGATCTTTTCTTTAAGAAAACCAACACATAAAATTACTTCATTTATACCATAATTCTTGAGCCATTCGAACTGTATAGCCAATATTGGTTTTTTATTTATCTCTATAAGGGGCTTTGGTTTTTCTGTAGTTAATGGTCTTAATCTTTTACCATAACCTCCAGCAAGAATTACAGCCTTCATAAGCTGATCATACATGTAATAGAGCTAAAAGCTATAAATCTTATGAAAACTTTTTGATGATGTCAAGATAACAATACATGGCTTAAAAATGAAACAAAACTATTTCAAGCTTATCTTAACATCATCACTTTTTTATAATATAGAGTATAAGATGAAGAGTAGTACGAAGGTTAAGGATATTGTATTTATCAGCTTTACGAGCACGTGTAATGAAGGCCCTGCACAATCCTTCAAAGGGTCTCCAAAAGTGTCTCCAACAACAGCAGCTTTATGAGCTTCCGAGCCTTTTCCTCCGAAGGCGCCTGCCTCTATGAGCTTCTTTGCATTGTCCCAAGCAGCCCCTCCTGTATTCATCAAAAATGCTAGCAATGTACCACTTATAGTTGCACTTATGAGAAAAGCTCCTACAGCTATTGGTCCGAAAAGGAAGCCTACTGCCAATGGTGTTATTACGACTAATAAGCTAGGAATGATCATCTCCCTCTGAGCCCATAAAGTGCTTATATCTACACATTTAGAGTAATCAGGCTTTGCATTCCCTTCCATCAATCCAGGTATCTCTCTGAACTGCCTCCTTACCTCTTCCACGACTTTGAAGGCAGCCCTGCCAACAGCCCTTATAGCGAAAGCACTAAATACAAAAGGAAGGAGCCCGCCTATGAAAAGGGCCGATATAATTTCCAGTTTAACGATATCAACAATTACATTTGCCACGTCTATGCCTGAGAAGCGGGCGTAGTCAGTCAGATAAGCTTGAAAGAGGAGGAGCGCGGCTAGCCCTGCCGAGCCTAGGGCATAGCCTTTAGTAAGAGCTTTCGTAGTATTGCCAGCAGCATCAAAAACATCGATCTTCTCCCTAAGTTCTTTCTCAGCACCAGACATCTCTGCTATTCCTGCAGCATTATCCACTATGGGCCCGAATCCATCCATGCCGAGGATCGTACCAGCAACTGAAAGCATCCCCATAGTAGCTACGGCAGTACCATATACTCCGCCTATATGTAAAGGTACGCCACTCTCAGCGCCGAATAGCGTGCCAAAGTAATATCCTATTAAAAGAGCTATTACTATCACTATTATTGGCAAGGCTGTACTCTCCAAAGCTAGCGAATAGCCACTTATGACATTAACTGCAGGTCCTGAAGTGGAAGATTTAGCAATCTCCTTTACAGGCCTGTATTTTCTCGAAGTGTAGTATTCTGTTATCAGAAAGATAAAGACGCTCGTCAAAACTCCTGTAAGAGCAGCAAAGTAAAGATTAACGCTTAATATTGTATTAGTTACAAGAAAGTAGAGACTGAAGATGACGATAAGGGTAGTAGCTATCATACCATTTCTCATAGGGATCATAGGGTCTTTAAAATTGTGAGCCCTGATGAAAGGTAAACCAAGAATAGTTCCGAAGATGCCCACAGCCCTGACTAATAGGGGGAATATAACGAAGAAGAAATTGCCTGTAAAAATAAATAAGGATACGCCTATTATCATGGCGCCTATGTTTTCAGCAGTCATGGACTCAAAAAGATCTGCCCCTCTACCTGCAACATCACCAACATTATCGCCAACATTATCGGCTATCACTGCAGGGTTCCTAGGATCGTCTTCAGGAATTCCTGCCTCAATCTTGCCCACTATATCGGCCCCAACATCTGCAGCCTTTGTATAAATGCCCCCTCCAAGTTGAGCAAATAGAGCTGAGAGACTCGCTCCAAACCCTAAGCTGACTATCAGCTCTGGTTTACCATAAAGATAGAAGAGCCCGGTTACTGCTAAAAGACTCAGCCCCACATTGAATAAGCCCATGACTAAGCCACCATAGTAAGCAATGTTCAATGGTCTATCAAGATCGTAATGGGCTGCATAGGCAGTCCTTACGTTAGCACGAGTAGCCACATCCATTCCAACATAACCTGCAAGTAAAGAGAAGGTTGCTCCAATTATGAAGGCAAATGAGATGAAAGGGATGCCTTTATGTCCAAAAAGGTCGAAGGTTATGTAAAGAAGGAGCATAAGGATTATAGATATGATTGAGATGGTTTTGTATTGCCTTTTAAGGTAGGCTTTTGAACCTTCTCTTATGGCATCATGTATCTCCTTCATCTTTATATTACCGACTTCAAAGCGATTAATGTACCAAGCTAAATATAAAGCGAATACAAGAGCAGTAATGCCTGCTACAGGTGCTAATAATTGCCCCACTAATTCATTGATCAATTGTGTCCCTTCCTTTATCATCAGCTATTATTAGGGTTTTACTTTTAATGCTTCTTCATTTAAATTTAACTATGTTTATAAACCTATGCATGATCAATCAGGTAGAAACTTCTACTTGCCAAAAACAATTAGAGCCTATGTTAGGTCTGTTTAAAGTCTAGCAAGATACTTGATGTTCTCATAACCCCGCGTTTCGTTTCTCTCACAATAATGTTGGCTTCGGAGAATTCATCCATACTGCCATCAATCGCTATATAACATTAAAATACATGATGATTAGAGCTTATAGGTGATGACTTTGGGTCAGATAAAAGCCGTGATACTTACAGGATTGGTAATGGGCATAGAAGACAGGGTAATAAGGGAAATAAAGAAGTATGAGGGCATAAAAGACGGTTTTATGGTCTATGGAGAATATGACGGGGTATTCATAGTAGAAGTTCCAAGCCAAGAGAAGCTTAATGCCCTGATTTCTAGAATTCGCCGAACAGAAGGCGTGACCAGGACCATAACTCTCGTAGCAATTTAGATTCCAATTTTATCCATAAGGGCTGCTATCATAAAAGGAAGTAAAGCCGTTGCTTCACCGTGAATCGTAACTTGTTTAGCTTTGGTTTTGACCTTTCCCCATGAAATTGCTTCTTTGATCAATGCTCCACTAAGGCTACCATCATACTCGACAGCAGTGGTAATGTAAACTGCATAATCCAGTCCGCCTCTAAACTGATTCCACCACAAAACATGATGCTTTGATATACCTCCTCCTATCATCAAAGCTCCTGTTGATTTAGCTTCAAATACTATATCAGAGAGTAACTGTTCATCTTTGAGCAAGTCTAGCTTAAAGTCTCTATGAGTTTGTGAGAATAGCCATATCTGACTCCCAATAGCACCATCTGTTAATCCTGGTATGATCATAGGTATGTTATTCCTATAGGCCCAGTAAAGAATAGAATGCTCGTTATCAACAAACTCTCCAAGTCTTTTACATAGCTCCATAGATGATAGCTCCCTTATACCTTCATCATATAACTTCATGAAGAAAGGTTGAAGCTTCTTTTCTAGCACAGGTCCATAGACTTCACATGGTATGATTACATTGCCAAGTCTGTGAAGACTTTCTCTGAAGAGCCTTTTATCATCCAACCAAAAGCTTCCTTCGTAATAATCTCCCCATGAACGGGCCAAATCATGATCTAAAGTTCCACAAGTGGTTACTATCACGTTGAACAATCTGAGCTTTACAAGTTCTCTCAATATACCTCTCAATCCTGTAGCAACAGGAGCAGCAGGAAAGCTCAAGAACTTCGTGCATGATTTATTATTCACCATATCCACTAGAATATCCACTCCTTCTGCAAGATGTCTTCCTACAAAGCCTCCAGAATTCCTCATCTCGTCTATTATTGCCCTTGCAGAAAAAGGCCTTCTAAGCTCTATATCGCGAACAGGTTTTAGTTTTGATATTTTCATGATTAGAACAAAATAAAATTCTCGATAGTATTAAAGTATTAAGGAATCATTATAATGAATTTTATTATTTGCAATAAAAAGATGGAATTGTTTGCAGTAGAACTTAATCATATTAAAAGTACTTAACAATAAATAACATTGTCAGTAGCATAAGACACTTGCCTGCCAAAATTATTATGGCTTTAAGTTGAAGGGGGAGGTCTTATTCCTAGCGTTAAAGTTATGTTCATAAATTGATTGTTTCTAACTACAGTTAGAATTATAACATCTCCAGGTAGAGTTTTTGCTTCCAAGTAGCTTGACAAGTTATCCCCATCTATTATGCGTGTCCCATTAACGGCTATGACGATATCGCCACCTACAGTATAGACTTGTCCAGCAATTTCTACTTGATGCGTACCACCTCTCAAACCCGCACTCCATGCTGGCCCACCTGATACGACTTGAGTTATTAGCCAGCCATAAGTAACGTTTACTCCCATAACTTCAGCAATCTCATACCTCATATCAATGCCACTTACACCTATCCATGGATGCTGAGTGTAAGAACCTGTTTCGATCAGCCAAGGAATTACTCTAAGAATTGTGTCTGATGGAATGGCGAAGCCCACACCTTGTGAACCAGCTACTATTGCAGTGGTTATTCCCACTACACTACCTGCATAGTTGAGCAGTGGTCCTCCAGAGTTGCCAGGATTGATTGGGGTGCTGATTTGTATGACATTTGCTATTCTAAAGCCACCAGTCGCTGGGATACTTCGCCCAAGTTGGCTCACTATACCAGTTGTCATAGAGCATGTCAAGCCAAACGGATTTCCAATAGCTATTATTGGATCGCCAACTCTAAGTGTTGAAGAACTCACAATGCTCAAAGGCTTAAATTCTGCTTGAGGTGTATTCTGAGTTTCAAGTACTGCTAAATCTGCATAAGCATCAAAGCCTCTTACTATAGCGCGATACGCATTCCCGTTATTAAAAGTCACTGTTATGTTCAAAACATCACGAACAACATGAAAATTTGTTATTACAAACATCTGTCCACTATAGTTGTAAACGAAGCCAGAGCCTTCAATTTGACTGTAGCCAGAAAAAGTCGAAACAATCCCTCTAATAGCTACAACTGAGTCTTTAACCCTCTGGTAGAGTTCTGAAAGAGATGTGAGGTTTTGATAGACATTTACATCCTGGACAGGCTGATGATCAAAAAACTGCTTTTGGAGAGTTCTGACTTCATTCTGCAAATTGCTTATACTAGGTGCAAGTATTATGTAAGTGAAAAATCCCCCAGAAAGCAAACCGATCAGAAGGATTACTACAATTAAAGTGAGACAAGATGGATTTTGCTTGTATGAATTATTCAAATCTACTCGCCTTTTAAAAATCGCCCTTCTTTCTTTTAAGTTTTTATTCATATAAACCATACTTCCCATCAAATTTTGTAGCTCATTGATGAGATGATTGGTGACAAAGCTGACCTATGCCAACCTAATAAAAGATGAAGCGAATTTTGATGGAAACTAGGGTTCATGTAAGTTTCTTAAGCATTATGGTTTATTAAGAATTCTTCAATAAGTTGCTTTGGAATCCTTTTTTTCTCCATCTCATCTCTAGCCTCAGAGTTCGTCAAACCCTTTTCTTTTAACTTTTTAAAAAGATCTGTTAAAGTTTCTTTTACCTCCCATGGATAAATTATCCATGCTTCTGTCTTTTCAACAAAATATTCAGGCTTAACAACAGACCATGGCTTGTAATGAAGTGTACAGATTCTCACTTCTTTCGCACCCTTTTCTTGGACATAATTTTTCACCAATTGTAAACTATGACCTAAGTCTGCAACATCATCGACAATTAGTACTTTTTTCCCGCCTAGGTTAGATAAAATTGGTTGGGTAATTTCTGGTTTGTCTTTTGTCTCTTTAACGCCACGATAATATTTTACTCCTACTATTTCGCTTTCCACACCAAGCCTGTCAGATAAAATGGCTACTGGTATAAGACCTCCTCTTGAGACACCTATGAGAATGTCTGGTTCAAATCCACTTTTTTTTATCATTATAGTAAGCTTGGATAGCATCTTATCTATATCGTTCAAGCTTGGCATTATGAACTCGACTTTGCCCACCTAATTTACCCATAGCACTATTCAAGACTTTAAAATATAAGGATTGACATAATGAATCCTCTAAATTACTTATCTTTCCTCAACTCCATGCATGGACAAAATCAAGTTTTCATATTTGCATGATGTTTTCACGCTTGAATGAAAATATGTCAAAGTTGCCAAAAAGCGTTAAATCCTAAAATGACTACAGAAAAGCCAAATTTTAGTCAGAAGCAACGTATGCCGCTGATTCTTATGTGAGGGGCACCTTCAGAGATGCAGAAACCTTTCTCTACGTTTGGGCGCAAAGTAGCTAACTTGCCTATGGCATCCACTCTTTGAATGGCGCTTCTGATATTATCTACTAATTTTAATTGCTTAATAGGCTCATCCAATTTCTTGTCACGAATAAGGTACGCTATTTCAGGAACAAGCTCAAATTTTCCATCCAAAGTATCAACTTCAGCCTTGACCAAACCTTTCACGTATATCCCGTTCTTCGTATCCTCAAACATCTCTTTTAGACTCCAGTCAGAAGGTCTTATATACACATTGCTTACAGTAGGGCGTGGTATATGAGTGATACCATGGGCATTTCCAGGCTTCTCATCATCCTTTGCAGTCAGCCTCGTATGCAATAACCCTATCTCGCCCTTCTTAATGAGAGTCTTTCTTGTTCCTCTAACGCCTTCATCATCCCATGTGAAAGATCCATAGGCTCCAGGGATGGTAGGATTATCCTCTAAAACAAAGTCTTCATAAACGTCTAGACCATGGAAGAATTTTCCCTGAAATGTATCTGCCTCAAGCATATGAGCCACTTCATGGGCAAAAGCACCAGCAGTCTCGCTATCAAGTATTACTTTGAAACTTTTTCCTCTCTCAAGAGGTGACAGAAGTTTCGCCTTCAACATATCTTTCGCTCTAGAGACTAATTCATTAAGAATGTAATCCCAATCTCGTCCCTCCAAAACTTCTAAACCTCCTTTACCTCCTAATATGCGGCTTGCAAAGCCCTGAAGGATGTCTCTAATAATAAGGTAAATGGTAAGATCGGTGAGGGAAGAACTCTCTCTAATGTCGGTACCCTCTGAAGTGACTAGAGTAGAATCGATATGATAATGTGACAACACTAATTCTGACCTCACATACAAAGCTCCTAGCCTCGCCTTAAGTTCATTCCTAAGGCTTGCAAGAATTTCGTTAGCTTCCTCTACATCAAACTCCTTCTTTTCTTTATATTCAACCTCCCCTACTTCAGGTTTTACTGGCAATAGATTCACTTCTCTTTCTGCTAATCTAGCCTGTTTCAAAGCCAAATCAGATACCATTTTTGCACTCTGAGTGTCGATCTTACTTGCGCTAGCCACACCGTAACCTTCATCGATAATGCGACAGACAATTTTTTCTGATCGGTTCTCAAAGACATCCGAAGACTCTGGTCTAAAAGCTAACTGAGTTTCTTTATACTCTATCGTCTTAAAGTCAACATACTTTACTTTTGGTATTTTTTCCATTATTCGATGGAAGTCTGCCATCTATTATCATTTATCATAAGTTAGATATTAATTCTACTCTTAGTTTGTATACAATTAATGAGTTCAAATTTTATAGTTTTTGCAGATGTTAAACTTTTAGAGCGGCTTGCATTTTTCTAACTTTGATCTGCTCCTGACGCTTTAACCAATCCTGAGCCCATCTCCTCATACATTCTTCTGAACAGAATATGTAGAGCTTGTTGACACAACAGGTATGCCTAGTGATGGGCTTCCCAGATATTATTCGACCACAAACCTGACATCTCAACTTTGTAAATCTTAAAGTTAATAAGTTGCTTATATGAATTTCGAGGTACAAAATTGAAAGAGGAAATCAAACCTGTGGATGAAACCTTTATCACAAGAGCTATCATAAAGAAGGCTGCTGATGACTGGATAGAATTCTCAGAGTGTGATGTAATAGTTGTGGGCGCTGGTCCTGCTGGATTGACAGCATCGATCTATCTCGCAAAAAGTGGTCTTAAAACCCTAGTTCTAGAAAGAAGGTTATCCTTCGGAGGAGGCATAGGAGGGGGTGGCATGAGTTTGCATAAATTGGTGATAGAAAGCCCTGCTGATGACATACTGAGGGAATTTGGTTGTAGATTGGAACCTGTCGATGATAATGTATACGTTACAGATACAGCAGCCATGATGGCAAAATTGGCAGCAGGAGCAATAGATGCTGGAGCAAAGATAATTCTTGGGGTAGTTGTCGACGATTTGATTTTCAGAAGTTCACCACTAAAGATAGTGGGTGCAGTTGTTCAATGGACATCTGTTTCTATGTCTGGGCTTCACGTTGATCCCCTTCCTATCAAATCAAAGGCAGTCATAGACTGCACTGGTCATGACGCTGAAGTTTTAGCTGTAGCGTCACGTAAGATACCAGAGCTTAACATAATGGTTCCTGGCGAGAAGTCTATGTGGGTAGATCTGGCTGAGAAGTTGATAGTTGAAAATACTGGAGAGGTTTGCCCTGGTCTTTACGTTGCAGGTATGGCAGTAGCCGCTCTTCACCAGACGCCAAGGATGGGCCCTATCTTTGGTGGGATGCTGCTATCAGGGAAAAAGGTAGCTGAGCTTGTCATAGAGAAGATAAAATCAAGAGGAAATCTTTGACCCTTTGCTCAAGTTGTGGTAGAAGAGTTTCAATAGCAGTTTGTAGAAGGTGTGGTCGTTCTATATGCAAAGATTGCTACTTTCATCATGGGTTGTGCAAATCTTGTGCTATTCACATAGGTAGACTTAAACCAATGAAAGATTAGAAGTCTTTCATAAAGGATAAATAGACTGACTGTGATCAGAGAGGGGGCAAGGGTTTGAGTAAAGCATCAAGGGCTTTGGCTTATGGAATAGGATTGTTGGCAGCTTTCTTTTTGGCTCTTACAACATTCAGCATTATGATTGGACTAGGAACTAACGAATATGATGCAGCCATAATCAGTCTACTTCCCTTTTCGATCTTTTCAGCGGCTTGGATCCTAACTCTTAAACTGGTATTTAAGATCTAAAAGCTAGCCTGAAAGAAATACCGATAACTAATTAGAGAGAGTCATCTTTCTAGATGTGAATGAATTGAGCAGATCAGATCTTTTTGCCCACTTCAAGAAAATGTATCCAGACTGCTCAAGAAAAGAAGTAGAAGATTTGATCTCAGCAATAAAAGGGGATAAATACTGGCTCGTTTGCCCCGACTATAAAGACGCTGTATACGTAGTGGCTCTAACAAGAGCGAGGATCCCTAAAGCAGACGGTTTTCAAGCGAAGGCTACACATTTGAAAAGGATTATCGTAGTGCCTGAAGCTGCCAGATTCTCAAAGAAAGGAAGAATTCTTATGGTGATAAAATCAAATTCACATTATATGGCAAAGAGCGTAGTAACATGGTCAGCCTTCTTAAGGCTTATGAATGAAAATTCGAATGAAATTTATGAGATGTTCATGAAAGGCAAAATCCCGCCTTTTGTGAACGATAAGAATGTTTCAACCATAGTTCTAAAAGCTCGTAAGCAAGAATAATAAAGACCCTTGCTTCGTCTCTTGACTACAGATTAGAAGGCAAATTTTTCATTTATTAAATAAATGGTTGCAAAATATTGATTGTAACACCAAGCTTAAATCTAGTTTGTTTCTGATGGATTGTATGAGTTCAGACAAGGGAATGAGAGACCTTCCAGATAGAACCTTTTGGCTTGCTAGCGAGGATGAAATAAGAAATGCAGAGACTACGGATGTCTATTTCGTATATACTCTCCAAATCCTAGAGAAAAAAGGATTAGATCCAAAGGTAATCATGGAGGTTTATTTGAGAAATCTGCCATATCCTGATAGTTGGGGAGTAGTTAGTGGAATTTATGAGGTAGCCAAACTCTTAGAAGGTTTGCCTCTGAACGTAAGAGCTATGGAAGAAGGTGAGATATTCTTGGTTTCTCCAAACTCGATCATTTATGAGCCTGTGATTCAGATTGAGGGTAAGTATAGGGACTTTGCGAAGTATGAAAACCCTATGCTTGGACTGATTTGTATGTCGTCGGGAATATCGTCAAAGGCCGCTAGAGTAAAGATGTGCGCAGGAGATAAGGTAGTCTTCAGCTTTGGAACTAGAAGGTCTCATCCCGCTTTGGCACCAATGATTGAGAGGGCAACTTACATAGGAGGCTTTGACAATGTTTCTAACGTTCTAGGAGCAAAGATGATGGGAAAGAAGCCTGTCGGCACTATGCCTCATGCTTTGATTCAATGCTTTGGAGATCAAAAGATAGCGTGGAAATCTTTTGATGAAATCATGCCAAAGGAAATTCCTCGAATAGCATTAGTGGACACTTTTTCTGATGAGAAGACTGAAGCGATAATGGCATTAGAAACCTTGGGAGAGAAATTGTATGGTATAAGGCTAGACACTCCTCGCTCAAGGAGGGGCAATTGGAGGAAGATAATTGAGGAGGTAAAGTGGGAGCTTAAGATAAGAGGAGCAGAAAAGGTCAAGATATTCATATCAGGAGGTTTAGATGAGGACGCCATACTTGAGCTAAGAGACCTTGTTGATGGCTTTGGCGTTGGCACAGGTGTTAGCAACGCGCCTACTTTTGATTTTAGTGCAAAGATAATAGAGTTAAAGATTGATGGTAGAGACATATTTAGAGCTAAAAGAGGGGACATAGCTGGTAAGAAAGAAGTCTATAGAGCTTATGATAGGTTCGATGATATAGTAACCTTTTACAAGAATCCAAAGCCTGAAGGATACTATCCACTATTGAGTGATCTTATAAGAGACGGAAAGATAGTCCGTAAATTCAAGAGCCTAGATGAAATAAGAGAATCAGTTCTATCAAAACTTAAAGTCTTAAGAGATAGCAAGCCAACTTTACGCTGGGTTTAAAGATCAACTCCTAGGCTTCTTACTGGCTACTCTATTAGCTATTAAAGAAGCAAAGGCACCTGCAGCAACTCCATTATCTATATTTACAACAGATAGCCCAAGGGGGCATGCTTGTAGCATGGCCATCAGTGCACTTATCCCTTTTTCTCCAAACCCAAAGCTCAAAGATGATGGTACTCCTATAACAGGAACATCGACAAGACCAGCTATTAATGATGGTAATGCTCCTTCCATGCCTGCAACCACTATGATGACATCAACATCTTCCCTTAGCATATTCTTCAAAGGGCGAAAGAGTCTATGAATTCCAGCAACACCAACATCGTAAGCTGTGAATACATCACAGCCCATCTCCTCAGCGATTATCTTTGCCTCTTCTGCTATTTTTATATCTGCTGTTCCTGCAGTAATTATCCCAATTTTTCCTCCTGTCTTTTCTAACTTGAAATCTTTTCTTTTTATGACAACTATTCCTGAACGTTTACTCACTAATATATTTGCATCAAGAATCATCTTTTTTATGACTTTTATGCATTTATCATCAGCCTTGCTTATTATGGCTCTCCCTCTTTTTTTCATCATATGAAGAGCAATCTTTGCAACTTCTTTAGGTGCTTTTCCAGTAGCTAAAATTATCTCTGGAATTCCTTTTCTAAACTCTCTTCCAGTATCGACTTTTGCTATATTGCTTACTT
>JBNAWJ010000024.1:15775-26946 GCA_049699795.1 Nitrososphaerales archaeon
TGGACATTTCTCCTTTCGCAAGCCTTTCTAAAATCTTCCTCATCTATCCCTTCCCAATATTTCGCCATAATTATCTTTATCTCTTTTTCCTAAATCGAGCAAAGCTTAAACTAATTGATATTCTTCTTAGTGTATATGGTTCAAGAGCGCATATTAGTAATAGATTGCCAAGCTGCTGGAATCTCTGGAGATATGATATTAGGAGCATTAATCGATCTTGGCATAGACAGTGATAAATTCAGAGACGTTGTGAGCGTATCAAAAAAATATCTAAAAAATGTCAAGAGCTTACAGATTGAAATAAGAGATGTTAAAAGAAAAGGATTTAGAGCGAAAAGAGTCGAAGTTAAAGCCGAAGAAAATTATGAGTATAGAAAAGGAAGAGATGTTAAAGAAGCTATCATAAGATGCATAGATGATCTAAATTTACAAGATGAAGCAAAAAACTTTGCACTGAACGTTTTTGATACCTTGATAAATGCTGAAGCAAAAATACATGGAGAAAATACTCAAGATGTTCACCTACATGAATTGGGATCTGTTGATACAGTAGTGGATATTATCGGCACAGCCTTTTGCTTAGAGAGTTTAGGATTATTTAAGAACACAAGAATCTATTCAACTCCAATAGCAGTTGGAGGTGGAACTTTCAAAACGCGAGAAGGAACTCTATCCATTCCTTCACCAGCAGTCGTTGAAATACTTAGGTCAAAAAATTTCGCTATAATAGGTGGACCCATAAACGCTGAACTTTGCACGCCGACAGGAGCATCTATACTGGTCAACGTGGCAGAACCAATCGACCATTTCCCTTTAATCAAGCCATCCGTTGTAGGATATGGTGCAGGAAGCAAGGATTTTGATGAGTTTCCAAATATTTTACGCATGACTTTAGGTAAAAATGTTTCAGAATTTTTTTCTGATGAAGTATCTTTGATAGAGACTAATGTCGATGATGTGACAGGGGAAGTTATTGGTTATACTTTGGATAAGTTGATGAGAGAAGGCGCCAGAAGCGTTTCAATAATCCCTATCTATACAAAAGGGAATAGGCCTGGGCAGATAATCCAAATCATATCAGATCATGATAATGTTGAACATCTATCAAGAATTCTTATGGAAGAAACGGGCACTTTAGGGGCGAGAATAATACCCTGTACAAGGCATATTTTATTGAGGGAATCCTTCAATGTTAAAATAAGGTTCAATGGAACAGAAAAGAGTGTCAGAATAAAGGTTGCTAAGGATAACAAGGGAAAAATTGTCAGAATAAAACCTGAGTATGAGGATGCAAAAAAGATAGCTGAAGAACTTGGCTTACCATTAAGAGAAATCCTTGCTCTCGCAGAAGAAAGGGCAAGAAAGATTATTTTTGAAGGGACGAAAAGTTAATCTTCTAATGAATTGATTATTACATAAATGGCATTAAGTTCAACAACACAGAAAAAGTTTGAAGAGCTTTTGGATTTCTTCAAGGATAAGGAAAGAGTTCTAGTAGCCTTTTCAGGTGGTGTAGATAGCTCTCTAGTTACAGCGATGGCTAAAATCGTCTTGGGGGATAATGTATTAGCAGTAACAGCAAACTCTATAACCTTGCCTCCTTGGGAACTTCAAAACTCAAAAAGAATAGCTGAATCCATAGGTGTAAGGCATATGATAGTTAACGTTGATGAGCTGGAAAACTCTCGTATCTCCGAAAATCCACCAAATAGATGCTATTATTGTAAGAAAGAGCTCATTACCATATTTAAAAAGGTAGCAAAGGATGAAGGGATAAGCGTAATTGTGGATGGCACGAATGCTGATGATCTTAAGGGACATAGACCAGGAGCTTTAGCTTTGAAGGAAGAAGGCGTTTACAGCCCTCTAGCTTTAATTGGTGTATCGAAGAGAGAGGTGAGAGAGATGGCAAGGCACTTAAATCTTCCAAATTCTGATAAGCCCTCTATGGCTTGTCTTGCATCAAGGTTTCCATACTGGCAAAAAATAACTTACAAAGGCATTTTAAGAGTTGCTGAAGCTGAAAGATACATAATTGATCTTTTAGGCGCAAAACAGGTTCGTGTTAGGGATCATAATGGTATTGCTCGAATCGAGGTAGGAAAGGATGAGAGAAGGCTTCTTTACGATGAAGATTTGATGGATAAAATAGCTGAAAAGTTGAAGTCTCTAGGCTTTAATTATGTCACTTTGGATTTACAAGGCTACCGCTCTGGAAGCATGGATGAAATCTTATAGAAATCATTGCGTTATTCCGAGCATCTTATTGGTTAGTTTGATGGACTCTTCCTTTGAATATCTGCCCGTTAAAGCCCTTATGGCATCTATATTCTCAGGTATGACTATGGCTTCCTGATGCACGCCCATGTAGAAGTAAATCTCATCTTCTATGACTTTAATAGAATCAGCCCATACAGCCGCTTCGTATAAGTCGCTACGTGGTCTTCCAAGTTCTCTAGCAAAATCTGTGATATGAGCAGTAGACTTAATTCCATCTTTGCTATTTATTAGAAGAACTCTAGTGGTTTCTCTCAATACATCTATTACCATATTCTCACTCACTTTCTCCTTTACAGACACTATAAGGGAGTGCAAATGCATGTGGGTAGTCGGTATCTTTAATGCCATGGTAAAAATATCTATGTGAGGTAGAACTGTTTGCACATCTGGTCCATGATGTGATGGCAAATTTACAGGGTCTAGAACAACAGCATCTATTGGCCCCTTGCTGGTTTCATCAGGGTCTGCAGCCCTTCTTGCTATGACAGCCCTTGCTCTTTTAATTTCAAATGCCTTATCTAATGAGTGAAGTACACGGCATAAAGCAGTAGTATTACATGAGACAACTCTTAAAGACTTTTTGCCCTTTGCATCATCAAAATTGCATTGTGCAACGAAAGATAATCCTGTAAGCTCATGCTCTTCCCCTCCCTCAAATACTGCCTTCTTATCGAATTCTTTGTAAATTCTATTGTTCTGAGCACCTATGCCTTCAGGGCTAGCATCTACAATTACATCCACTTCTTTTAGCAAATCCCTTAGCATACCCTTTGGATTCAAGCCAGATTCAGAGAAGTTCTTTAATGATTTCTCATCAGTTGCATAAAGATTGTATTTCTTTTCTACAGCTATAAGTGCTTTATAATCTGCCCTAACTTTGACAATACCAGCCAAAACCATATCTGGCTGTAGCGCTATAGCATCTGCAACTCTTCTTCCTATCACACCATACCCATTTACTCCTACTCTTATCATTTCTCAAACCTCATGGCAGATCTCTCAAGAGCTTCTATAAGAGGTAAACGCTTACCAGCAAGATAGAGCACTAAAGCTCCTCCAGACGTGCTAACATGATCTATCCATTCTTTTATGCCAAACCTTTGTAAAGCTACTGTCAAATGCCCGCCGCTAACTATAGTAGTGCCAAAGGATGATGCCATTGCTCTTAAAAGCCCTTCAGTCCCATTTTCAAAACCTTTCTTCTCGAAGACTCCTGCGGGTCCGCTCATGAATATTGTACCAGAACTACGAATAATTCTTGAATAAGCATCTATGGTTTTTGACCCTATATCTAAGATAGCATCATTTTTATCTAATTCATCGATGCTTATCTCCTTTCTCTCTCCATTATGCTCTATAGCAACATCTTGAGGAAGTTCGAAAACTTGAGGATACTTTGCCAAAAGAGATTTTGCATACTCAACAATTTTATCTTCATTACTTATTCCAAGTCTATAGTTAATCTTGTTTGCAGCTTTGAAAAATACGTTTGCTATCAGCCCAGATAGCAATACTTTATCAGCACGATTGTTACTAATCAAAGCTTCTATGGCTTCCAATCTATCAGTAACTTTTGAGCCACCAAGAACAGTTGTATAAGGTCCTTTTGCAGCAGTAACTATCCTGTTTAATGCTTTCAGCTCTTTCACTACAAGTCTTCCTCCACATGTAGGTAAGAGATAAGAAAAGCCTACTATTGAAGGGTGTGCCCTATGAGCAGTAGGAAAAGCATCCAATACACATGCATAAAAAAGTCTGTAAAGACGTTGTACAAAAATTGTCTTTGCTGCCTGCTCAGGCTCATACTCCATGTTCTCTTCAGCAATGAACCTCAAATTGTCTAAAAGAAGAACTTCGCCTTTCTTCAAGTTAGCTATTTCTTCTCTTGCTTTTGGACCAAAAACATCATCTATGAACTTTACTTCTTTTCCTAAAACATCACTTAACGCTTTGGCATGCTGATCCAAGGATACATAATCGTATCTTCCAACACGCCCTTGATGAGATGCTACAACAACTTTGGCAAAACAAAGATCACGTATTGTAGTAGCAGCTTCCTTTATCCTCTCTATTTCCATGAGTCTTCCAGTTTGAGGATCGATAGGTGTATTTATATCGACTCGCAAGAAAGCAGTTTTATTCTCTAAATTCAAATCTTCTATAGTGAGTAACTTCATATTTAAAATTCAAGAATCATATAATATATATCTTGCGGATGCTTGATTATATCGAGCTCGATATCAAGCTTGATATTTAAAATTTATTTAAAATGCTTTTTGACTTAATCCTTATTTTTCCTCCATCTTTAGCTGTCATATGGAAGGATTTAAGATAAAAAATGAGTATTTGAGGCGAAGATCAAACCATCACTGCATTTAAAACTCAATTAAGCCAAAAAGCACTTTAAAAGATAAAAAGGAATTTAATATTTACCCCATGGTATCAACATTATTTTTTATATCATCTTGAACTTACAATGGTAATGTGAAGAAAGCTTGGGTAAGGTATATGGAGATAAAGCTGATTATAACAAGGGCTCCTGCATGTTTAAAACCTGCAGCAACACTTCCTTCACCCATCTTTCCTGCAACGAAGCCCATTATCCATGCCTCAAGAATAGCACCAGTGAGCAATACATCTATTGTTAATTTAAGATCCACACCCAAGTTAATTCCCCCTATAGGTGAACCAGTCAAAGGAACAGTAACAAAATAGATCATCATAATGGTTGTGGCAACTACCATAACAGCGCCAAAGTAAGGTATGAATATATATGGTCTTAGAGTAGCCTTCTTCTCCTTTTCAATCTCACTCATCTTTTGGCTAAAGTCAGCTAGGCTTCCAAACATCTTCACAGTTCCTCCTCCAACATCCACAACCTCTAAAAGTAAAAACGCGATAGCTCTAACAAGCCAGCTTCTGACAGATCTTGAAAAGTTGATCATAACCTTACGTAAAGGTACACCCCATGAAAGTTGGGCTGACATGGTTTTGACATATTTCGTCAATTCACCATACCTTCTGTTAGCAAGTTGCTCTATACATTTTTCTGGGGCTAATCCTGTCTTTCTAATTTCTGCTACATCACGCAAGAAGCTTGGCAACATGTTCTCCACAGATTTTCTATGGGATGCATAACGTTGGTGGATTATGGCTGCTGGTATTACTGCTACTAACAATCCTAAACCAAGCCTTGTGTAGAAAGATATTTGAGGTATAAGAAACATTAATGGGATTGCTATTGAGCTAAATGAAAAGACCAGGTATGGTGTAAAGTAAGTGAATGGCTCTTTCGGTTGAATGCTATGAACCATGAATATGAATAACGCTGAAACAAGAGGGATGAAGACGACTGAAAAGATCACAACGCTAGTCAAGCTTGCCCCGCCTCCTTGACCTAGAAGGGCTTGCACAGCAAAAAGAACAAAGAAAGATATGCCAAGAATGACTGCAATAGCAATATATGCTTCTGCAAACGTTCCTATTAGCTCAGCTGCGCTCTTCATCTTTATGGTTCTATATGCAAATATGTCTCTAAGCTTTGACTCCATAAAGCTTACAATATCTCCTCCTGTCTTTAGTATGGCTGTGTATCCTCCAAGAAAGTCCGATAATGCTCTATTAGGGTTGTATCTGGCAGCTTTATCTAGAGCAGATACAGGGTCCATACCAAATACATCTATATCCATTAGTATTCTCTTTGCCTCTTTTGCTATTGCAGGATAAAGATCGATCTTACTTAACCTCTCAAGAGTTACAAGGGGAGAAATTCCACCTCCAGCCAATGTAGTTATATAACCTATTACAAAAGGTAATTCATTATCTATTGCACTCGCCCTTGAAGACTGGCTCAACTTGGGTGCCATTAAACCTAATGCAAATATTATTGGCGCTGTAGGAAGAAGAAAAATGCCAATAATCGATCTATACGCAAAGATCACATAAACTCCTAAAATCGTTGGAATCATGCCAATTATTGTGAAGAATAAGACTAGAGAGATGTGAACTTCTGGTGTAATTGCAAGGTTTGACTTTTGTATATCATCTCTTAACTGTGGCATATTTTTGCTGAACCAAATAGAAGGTCTTCTCAAAAGTCTGAAGATAAAGGCTGTAAACTTGTCTGTGAAGGTTACCTTAAAAACATCTGATTTTGATTTATTTGATAATAGGTTCGATTTGTTTTCCAATTTTTTCAAAGACCCCTTTCGGGTTGTTATAGTACTGCTCAAAAACTGCTCCTATATCCTTATAGTTTCTAATGCCTCTCTTTCTTAGCCAATCGAGTATCACCGCTCTCCTATCAAGCTCTTCTAAGACTTCATCCATGCTCATCCCTCTATCTCTTGCCAGCTTCTTCAATTTGTAACTGTCTTCAAGGCGATAAGCAACGAATGAATCGTTAGAAGGTGCCCATTCAAAGACTCTAACATACTTGCCATACTCTATAACTTCATCCACTGCTATGACACGACGAGCAACTTTAAGAAAACCACTTTCAGCGATAGGTATTGCCACTCTACGAGTAGAGACTACAAGATCGAGGAAAGGTATGTATGAAGGTGATACATCCATTGGTTTAGAGGTCAATCTTTGCGTAGCTGAATAAACATCATCAGCATGAAGAGTGCAATTGCTTGAAATCAGACCCGTCCCATGAACAAAGTTATGGGTGCCTTCAACCTCGTATAAGTCATAGACAAAACCTTCATATGGTATAATCTCGATTTCTTTGACTTTTAAGAAGTATAATTCAGCTTTGTAATCTACTTTATTATCTTCAGAAGGTAGGGGTGTGGGGCAAGGCAAGAGGTCACCAACCTTCAGTTGTCTTGCTGGAACTCGAGTTAATTTCCCTCTGTCTACCACGAGTAATGGATGGTCCTCTGTAACATTCATGACTTTGCCAGCTTCTGTAGTGATTTTCAATATATTCCCATTATAGTACCGTTTAGAAACTTTTTTCACATTTGAAAGAACGATCTTGTTTGTA
Source organism: Nitrososphaerales archaeon (assembly GCA_049699795.1). Classification (GTDB taxonomy): domain Archaea; phylum Thermoproteota; class Nitrososphaeria; order Nitrososphaerales; family JACAEJ01; genus JAVZMU01. The sequence continues at coordinate 23,049 of JBNAWJ010000024.1, forward strand.
TTCATATCAAAGGAAGGTACTCTTAGCTCTATCGAGGGCTCTGCAATCTCTAATCCAAATGAATGAGTGACACACCCGTGTCTAAATACATCTTCAACAACTTCTCCAATACTTGCAAGCCTAGGATTGGTTCCTTCGTAAAAGAGTAACTTCTCGTTGGGTGGTAGGCACATACCACCATGACCTGTACTTATGGCTTGGAATAAAACAAAGGCTTCTTCTCCACGAACCTCCCCAACGACTAGAACGTCTGGTCTCATTCTTAAAGATGCTTTTACAAGATCGTACAATGTTACCTCTCCTATCCTTTCTGCACCAAGTCCATAGCTAGGTCTTGATACTAAGGGTATCCAGTTCTGATGTGGTATGTTTATCTCTTGAACCTCCTCAATTGTTACTATCTTCAAATTTGGTCTAATCATTGTTAGCAAAGAATTCAGAGTAGTGGTCTTCCCGCTAGCAGTTGCTCCAACCACAATTGTTGAGGAGCGATTCTCCATAAGCATCCAAAGATAGCTTGCAATCTTATAATCGAGAGTACCAAAATTCAACATATCTATTATTGTAATAGGATCTTCGCGAAACTTTCTTATCGATAAAGTGCTACCTTGAGGGGATACTTCGCGTCTAAAAGTTGCTGCCAATCTATGCCTACCTGGTAGCGTTGCATCGACGACAGGATAAGCAGTAGAAATATGCTTCCCTGCAAGATGAACAAGCCTTACTATTGTATCGTCAAGTTCTTGATCATCATCAAATACTAAATTCGTCTCAAGACTCTCATACTTTCTATGCCAAACAAAGGCTGGCTTATCAACTCCATCTATAGATATGTCTTCAATATTAGGATCGAGCATAAACGGGTTGATAGGACCATAGCCTATCATATCCCTCTCAGCAAAATATAGAATTTTTGACCATGATACATTAGCTATCTTTCCTAAGCTGAGCTTATACTTTTCAATAGTTCTTTTTGCATGCTCTTCAAAGTACTCTTTAGGATCAATTTCACTTCTTGGCACCTTTAGTTCCATTTGAAGTATGTTTATGATATCACTGTAAACCTTTTTCTCTTCATCATTTAAACTTAATTCATCTATAAGGTATTTGAGAGTCTTTCTTACTGGGTCTTCAGTAATTATTGCATGGACAAAAGGCTCCTTCAATGGATATTTCTCTATTACTGGTATTCCTAAAGGTATTGGCTTAGCTACTATAGGCTCGAAAAGAAGCTCTTGGTCCTTAGAATCCTTTTTATTCTTTGCCAATTTTTATAAATGAATTTTAAATTCTAAGGATATAAGCATTGTTCTAACCTTTTTGATTGTCAAGTAAAAAATTATACATCTTTTTAAATCTTCAAGAAAAAGAGTCTTACTTTATTCTTCATTAGATCTAAATTATCTTTTTTGGATGAAGTTCTTGCTTGATGATGTCTTTACCCCAACCTTTTTCAGCAACTGCTAGTTTTCCATCGTCTGTGGCTAAAACTTTACCTAACTTCTTAGCAATGCTTAGATAAGCTGCATCATTATAATATCTCAGCAAAGTTTTTATGTGTATTGTATTATTTATGGGTTTTAAGACTATAACAATAAGCGATGAAGCATATAAAAGGCTTAAAAGGTTGAAAGGAAAGAAAGAATCCTTCACAGATATTATCATCAAATTGAGTGAAGGGAAAGGTAATATCATCAAGCATGCTGGTAAATGGAATGATATGGATGATAAAGAGGCTGAGGATTTCTTTAAGATCGTAGAAGAAGCTTGGTCAAGATGGCAGGTCAAAAGGTCTGCTTAGACACAACCTTTCTTGTAGACTTGCTAAGAGATGTAAAGTCAGCAGTGGATAAAGCATATCAAATTGGCAATGAATGTGAGCTTTACACTACTTCTATAAACGCTTTTGAGCTTTTCATAGGTGCATATAGGTCAAGAAAGCCTAAGAGAATTTTTGATGTAGAAGAAATTCTTAACGATCTAATTTTATTATCAATTAATAAAAAAGAGGCTGAAGAATCTGCAAAGATTTTTACAGAATTGATGGAGAAAGGCGGGATCATAGATATAAGAGATGCTTTGATAGCTGGCTGTATGTTGGAAAACGATTGCCATAATATTGTTACGAGGAATATATCTCACTTCACTAGGATTTCAGGGATTAATGCATTAACCTATTAGCTTCTTTATTCTTTTTAATCCTATCGTCTTCAGATAGCTTATCTATATGCCTCTTAGAACCTTGCTAAATATTAATCTAAATGTCACTTTCTCTCTTCAAAGACTTCTTTATAAGTACGATATTCTCTTCTTTTAGAATATTTGGATTAAATAAGCCTACTTTTATCAAATCAAGAAGGTTATGGCTAAGTTTAGATTTTACCATATAAGCATTTATGAATTTAATGTGGGAATTTCTAGGTAAAAGACAAAAATCGTGCTCTATTAGTTACTACTTGCCCTTTAAAAATGCAATTATCTCATTAATGAATTTATCAAAATCCCCTAAATTTTCAGTTAAAACTTTATAGACCGATTCATCTTTAACACGACCATACCTATGGACTAAAATATTTCTAAAGCCCCTCATCCTTCTTAATTTATTTTTCATCCTTTCCGAAATAACATTAGCGCCTCTTAATTTTTCGATGATAACTCCCTCTTCACTTGGCAATCCGAGCCTTAGATTTGAGACAATTATGCTACAAATATCCATCACACATTCAATAGATATGTGTAAGAGCCTCTCACAAGCCCTTCTCTTCTCAATAGAACTCTTATAACTTTTAAGGTCTTCTGGGATTATCTTCCTTAATTCGTCAAGATAACTCTTAAGCTCATCTACCTTTGCCAGTATCCTCTCTTCATCTAGCATGCAATATGCTATTCAAGTACTCCTTATAATATTTCTTAAAAGCCTCAAATTCTTTTATTGTATTAAAAGCTATATCGTATAACATATCTTCGTCTTTACAAAATGATATCTTTCCTTCTTTCAGTACTCTTATCCTTATATAGATAGGAAGGTTTTGGAATATGTGCACTTGCACCCTCTCATCATCCACTAAACTCATGTAATCCATCTCTTTTTGAGATAAAGAAATCTCATCATAAATCTCATCCTTAAGAACTATGCATACATCTATATCGGATTCTTTTCTTGCCTTGCCTCTAGCATAACTTCCAAATAGAATGACTGCTAGAATATCATCATCTCTTTTCAAATTCTCAGCAAACTTTTCACCCAGCAAATCTTCAACAGTTGTCAAGCTAATCACTAATTATCTGATTAAGGATAAAAGTAGTTCGGTTACTATACTCTCTTACTCATTATTTTACCATATCAGCATTTATACGAATTTAATCTCCATATAGCTTCACAGAAAAGCAATGAATCATCAAAGATTATCTCAGCAATCTTATCGTTAACGCTCCTTTGTGAAAACGCCATTGTCAGCAGTTTCAAAGTATATAAGTTTATATAGGTATTTGTAATAAATATTGCTTTGTGGCTTAATTCCGACTTTTCGTACGCTATGTTCCGATTTTCGCCCTCATGCGTGAACTATCTTTTCGAAACTCTTACTCTAAAGGACTACAATGGAACAATAAATTCGAAATTAGTAATTAAGCCACAAAGCAATAAATATAAAATATGCCAGAACGCCTCTACACCCTTAAAGAAGCTTGTTTACTTCTCGGTCTTCATCCGAGGACCATCCAGAAATGGGACAAGCAAGGAAAGATCAAAGTTGTAAGGACTATTGGCGGTAGAAGAAGAATACCTGAATCTGAAATCAGAAGGCTGCAAGGTGAGAAGGGAGCGAGGAGCGTAATAGGTTACGCAAGGGTTTCATCAACAACTCAGAAAGACGATTTGGAGAGGCAGGTCGAATAT
>JBNAWJ010000025.1:0-26674 GCA_049699795.1 Nitrososphaerales archaeon
ATGGCAGACTCTCTATCAGGTGTAGGAGCAAGGGGTGTTAGAGTTGCTGTAGAAGTTCCTGAAATAAGTGAGGTTTTCATGAACGATCTCAATCCTATTGCAATAGATTATGCAAAAGCATCAGCCAAGATAAATGAAGTTTACGATAAATGCTCTTTCACCGTTATGGATGCTTCGCGTTTTCTCATAGAACACGCTTTTCCTAAAAATAGGTTTGAAATAGTCGATGTTGATCCCTTCGGTTCTCCCGCTCCATATCTAGACTGTGCAGTAAGGGCTGTAAAAGATAAGGGACTGATTTCAATAACTGCCACTGACACAGCCGTTTTATGTGGAATCTATCCAAAGGTTTCTACAAGAAAGTACTTTGGCTACTCTCTTAACACTGAGTACTGTCATGAAATAGGGATTAGGCTGTTGCTAGGAGCTTTAGCGCATTCAACCATGAGATTAGATATAGGAATTAATCCTTTATTCTCTCATAGTACGAGGCATTACATTCGCATCTATGCTACAATAGTGTCAGGAGCAAAATATGCTGATGAAACTAGAGATAGTCTAGGATACATTCTTCACTGCTTCAATTGCTTTAATAGAAAGATAAGTTCGATGATAGAAAAGAATTGTGATGAATGTGGATCGATCTTTAGATTCGCAGGTCCCCTTTGGATAAAAGAGATACATGACAAAGATTTCCTATTACATTTGTTAAACAAAATCACTTTGACAAAAGAATGTGAGAAGATGATAAGAAACTCGTTAAACGAGGCTAATATGCCTCCTACTTATTATATACCTGATAAGATTGCTGATCGATTACAATTAACGGTACCAAGATTAAATGATATTATTGATGCTATAAAGAACAAAGGCTATAGAGCCATTAAGAGTGCAATAAATCCTAAGGGGATAAAGACAGATGCACCATCATCAGTAATAATGGAGATAATAAAGGAATTGAATAGATAGAATATATGAGACAATCATAAAGAATTTCTTTTCTGTGTTCATTCTACCCTCATTACGTTAGTGAAAAGCCTGGCAGTAGCTTTGAGGCTATGCACTTTGTAGCATCACTGGCATAAAAGAGCCCTTTCTTGGTGAGCTTTAGATAACCTTCCTCATCCTTCAAGAGCCCAAAGACGAAGAGCATCTTCAAAAACCACCTCAATTCTTTCTTAATCTCTCCGTTGAACCTTCTTCTGAACTCATCCTTCGAAACTTTAGAATGGTAAAGATTTCTCAAGAACCAGATCTTCATAACCTTTCTTAAGGGGAATACTGTACCTTTTAAAATGGGCAAATCTCCTGACTTTAGTGAATTTATGTAATCTGTTAAAGAGGGGGTGTTGACGCTAAAGACCTTTTCTATGACTGACCAAGCGTTTGGACCTACTCCAACAAAGTCCTTGAATTCAAAGGGTCCACAATAGCCTTCTGAGTCTTTAGAGAACCTCCAAAGGGCACTCATAGGATAGCCTGCATCAGATAAAAATTCAAATATCATCTCATACATTGAATGCTCTTTTTTTATGCTCGGAAGCTTTATCAAACCTCCTTTCACAGAGTCATAAATTTCTGAGTATGGCACAAGGATGAGAGGATAGGTAGATATACTCGAGACTTCTAAGTCTATTGCAGTCTCAAGATCATGCTTTATATCATTTAAATCTTGTTCAGGAAGGGCGAACATCAGATCTATGTTAATATGCTTGAAGCCGTAATCCTTTACCCTCTTGATAGCATTCAAGGCTATTTTGGACTCATGTCCTCTTCCTATTATTGCAAGAATTTCATCGTTGAAGGATTGAACCCCTATGCTTATGCTTTCTATTCCAGAATCTACCAGTGTGCTAAGGGTCTTATCGTTCAGATCTAGAGGGTTTGCTTCTATTGATGATTTTCCATCAAAGTCGTAAAGTTCTTCGATCTGCTTTAGAATTTCAGCCACTCCTTCTGGTATAAGAGTTGGAGTTCCTCCGCTAAAATAGACAGTTTTGACTTTGATGCCTTCGAATAGATGCGAGTAGATTTCAAGCTCTTCTTTTACAGCTTGCAAATAAGATTTTGCAAGCTTAGGGTTCCAGGGGTTGCTTCTGAATAGACAAAAATCACACTGTGATCTGCAAAAAGGTACTCTAACATTTATGGATAGATCATCACAATTTACATTATCAATTCTAAAGGAACGAGAGTAATTAATATTATCAAAGGTCCTTGATACTAATCGATTTATGATTAGCTCGCTAAACACACGAATCTTTTTAGGCTAGAGGCTTAAAACTCTTTTGCAAAAATTCAGAGTTTGTAGCCTATCTTCCTAAGAAAATCCTTTCTCCATTTAATATCCTCGTCCTCTTCTATCCCTTTAGATTTGAAGCCATCTACAACTCCTAAAATACCTCTACCTTGATCTGTTTCAGCAAGAATTACCTCAACTGGATTTGCCGTTGCGCAATAGATGCTACAGACTTCTGGTACTTCTTTGATTTTGTTCAATACGTTGATAGGATAAGCATTTTTCATGAAGATTATGAAAGCATGCCCTGAACTTAACTTAAAAGCCGTCTCTGAAGCAAGTCTTCTTAACTCATCATCGTTACCTTCATGCCTAACAAGGCATTTTCCAGAAGATTCACAAAAAGCCAAGCCAAACTTTATGGTTGGGACTGAATTCACTAAAGCCTCATAGATATCCTCAACAGTCTTTATGAAGTGACTTTGTCCTATGATCATGTTTACGCCCTCTGGAGGTTCTATCTTAACAGTTTTCAATTCCAATTTAATTCTATGTAAATGAGGAAGAATCGAATTTAATGTTTTCTTTTAATTATTGCTTTGTGGCTTAATTCCGACTTTTCGTACGCTATGTTCCGATTTTCGCCCTCATGCGCGAACTATCTTTTCGAAACTCTTACTCTAAAGGACTACAATGGAACAATAAATTCGAAATTAGTAATTAAGCCACAAAGCATTAATTATGAAAAAGATTATCTATTTTTTATTACAAATTACAACTATGAGAAAGCCATCTGAAAAGATAGATGTAAAGCCGAGTTTGGTGACTAGATTGTTGTATCCAAGACCTATAGTGCTAATTACTTGCATCGATAGCTCAGGAAAGCCGAACATAATGCCAGTTGCATGGGCTATGCCTGCATCTTTTGACCCTCCAATGGTAGCCATAGGTATAGCTTTGACCAGATATTCTCATGGGCTTATATCAAAGACTCGTGAATTCGTGATAAACATACCTTCAAAAGAACTTGTAAGGCATATCGATTATCTGGGGAGTGTATCTGGTAAAGATGTCGATAAGTTCAAAACATCTAAATTGACAGCTCTGCCAGCAAAGAAGGTGAAGACACCTTTGATAGGAGAATGCGTAGCTCATATTGAATGTGAGGTAGCTTTAATGCTCGATACTGGCGATCATACGATATTCGTTGGGAGAGTGGTTGCTGCTCAGGCGAACAGAGACGCCTTCAAAACCAACTATAATCTGAATAAGGTAAAGATTATTCTAAGACATGAGAAAAGGTATCTTACTACTGGCAGGTATATCATTTAGCTCTTTTTAAGCTTGGAAACGGATTTGATGATTTGATCTAAGCTACTCGCTACCTCTCCAGCTTCCACTATGCAGGCTGATGCAGCAGATTTATCGATACCAACAGCTGAGCCGATCTGGGCTTTACTAGGCACGAAGACATATGGTACTTTTCTTTCTTCACAAAGTATTGGAAGATGAGCTACTATCTCAGGAGGCTCTACGTCTTCAGCGATTACTACGAGTTTGGCTAGCCCTCTTTCAATGGCTTTTGTAACTTCGTTGGTTCCTTTCTTTATCTTTCCACTCTGCCTTACTTGGCGTAAAACTTCATAGGTTGCATCAGACAACTCTTTAGGAGTGTCAAACTTTACGAAGTAGGGCTTAGGGTCCTTACTATTTTGTATCTTTTCTTCCGCATCCATTTTGATTATCATCTGCGGCTTGCGCACCTAAATCAATTATGGACCTACTTATAAGGTAAGCGCTAAAAAGTCTTTAAAATTGATTTTGACAATTTACAAACCTTAATCTTATTTTAATCTGTCAAGGCTTCAATCTTTTACAGATGAAGGGTACAAGCATCTCATCCTCAGACAGTCCACCGTGAGAACCTTTCATTATGAAATCCTTCTCCGATCCTCGATGGCGATAAGCAAAGGAATAATTTGCGTATGGGAGCATTATCAAGTCTCCTACCCTGCCAGTTATTCTCTTCTTATTGGATCCAGCACCAAAAAGACCTTTTTCAATGGCTTCATTAGAGTCTAAGACGAGAAATTTATCTTTGAGCTTTTTATCGATGTAATCTTTAACTCCATTTATCTCGCCAGGCTTGACGTAAAAGAATGTTGCCCTTGAGTCGCCAGTAGGCGGAATCCATAATTTGTTCATAAGTTCAGGATGCTCTGAAGCAAAGATAGTATTCTCCTTAGACAATTCTGATTGTCCATGATCTGCCGTGATCATCAAAAGTATCTCTTTAGCTACTTTGCTTTTCAATTTATCTATGAACTCACTTTTGTAAGAATAAAGGAAGCCTCTAAACTCAGCAAGCGCCTCTTCAGAAGAGGGACCATAGATATGAGAGATAGCGTCTAATAAGTCCCAGTAAACGTAAACATAAGTTTCATCGCCGATTTCACTTTCCAATAGTTTTCTTAGGATTACAAATAAGTCTGAAGAGTTTATGTAATTTAGGATTTTAGCGCCAGTGTTATGCATTCTAGATAATCCACTATCTTTATGCCTTGTAATAGCGTATGATTTGATTCCTTTCTTGTTAAGGATTTCATGGATAGTCTCAAGCCCAAGAAATTCCTTTGGGTCTAGCCCCATTTCTAATAGCACTCCCCACTTGTAGTCATAAGCTGGGGTAAAGTCTATCATGTTGGCAATCAATCCATACTCTCCTAGATACATAGTATAGCCCATGATGCCATGCTCTTCTGGTGTTGTTCCAGTATTGACAGTAGTAAGGGCGGTGGTTGTAGTTGATGGAAAGGTTGAGGTGATAGGAACCATCGTACTATTATCTGACAGAATTTTGATGAAAGGACTTTTTATTTGAGGGGTTAGAAAATTCTTGTAGCCCATAGAATCGACCACTAAGAGGATAATTTTGTTAACATTGTCGAGATAATCCTCGATGATCTTCTTTGGTAAAGTATCTCTTTTTGATACACTTGCTTTGAAGATTGATAAAATCGTTGCAGGTATGTTGTATATGGAATATTTCTCGTAGAAAGGTGTAACAAATCCTTCCAATTTGCTCTTTTTCTTTATCTCCCTCTCAACTTTTTCGGCTAGAGACAACACATATTCACTAATACTCTTGAGAATTCGATCAGGCACTTCTTTAACTTTATTATGGTACTTATCTCGACGTGAAGTAGATAACTATCTTATCATCAGACTTTGAATCTATGCGCCCAAAGCCCAGTCTTTCTAACTGCACTAAAGAGCTCATGGGTTCATTCGCAAGGTTCTTCTCAGCCAATCCTTCAATCTTCTTTCCTGTAGACATCACTAAGATTATCTTAACAGTATCTTGAGTAGGAAGCCAGTGAATAAGAGGTGCTTCAGCCTCTCTTGCCTCATGAATAGACAGTCCTTTAAAACTTGCTTTAAGATGATTATCCTCGGACTTTACATCACCAATATTCATAAGCCCCATGAGCCTTATGATAGGTTTTGATAGCAATAGCTCCTTATCTGACTTTGATACGAAGACCTTTGCAATACCGTTTTTTTGATGGACTTCAAGCTCCCTATTGCCTCTTGCTTTGTCATCAGGATGCTTCGGTAAGACTGCCTTTATATTCTCTTTAATTCCATGAATCTGAAGCTCGATTTTATCCAATATGGCAAAGTACCTAGATGCAACCTTATCGACAATTTGTCTGTTATAGGAGTAAAGATTTTGCCAACTTAAGGTTGCATCCACTGGCTTAATTCCAACATCGTATATCAGCTTACGAATAGCATCTGGCTGAAAACCTCTCCGCCTTAAAGCCAAAAAAGTTGCAAGTCTAGGATCGTCAAAACCTTCGTATAATCCATCTCTTATGCCTTGAATTATCTTAGATTTGCTCAATACTGCTCCTTCTATCTTTAGCCTCCCATAATGAATAGCAACCGGATATTCCCAATTCAAATGCTTATACATATACATCTGCCTTATAGCATTTGTTAAATGCTCCTTCCCTCTTATGATATGAGTTATACCCATTAAATGATCGTCAACGCCTGCTGCAAAGTTGTAAAGTGGCCAGATATGATACTTCGACCCAACTCTTGGATGTGGATGCTTTATCGTATCGACTATGCGAAGAGCAGGCCAGTCTCTTACAGCAGGGTTAGGATGATTGAGATCAGTTTTAACTCTTACTATGGCTTGTCCTTCTTTATAATTTCCATCGAGCATATTCTTCCATCTATCCATCTGCTCCTCTAGAGTCAAATTTCTACATGGACAAGCTTTGCTTGAAGCTATATAACTGCGAAAAGTTGTTGGTTCACAAGTGCAAACATAAGCTCCATTTGCCTTGATCAGATCTTCTACAATTCCATAATATATGCTGAGCCTATTGCTCTGAATGAACTCCTCATCCCATCTACATTCTAGCCAATTAAGGTCCTCTCTGATCAGGTCATAAAATATCAAGGATGCCTTCTTTAGCCTTGGATCAGTATCCTCAAATCTAAGGATAAATTTGCCATTGTATTGCCTAGCATAATCATGAGATAGGATTATGGCACGGGCTGAGCCTAAATGAAGAGCGCAGTCTGGGTTTGGAGAAAATCTAGTGACTATCTTGGCGTATTTATCAGCATCTGGGAGAGGAGGCAGTTTCTTCTCTTCGGCTTTAACCTTAGGAACTTCAACAATAACATCTGGAAAATTCTTTCTTAGAATAGATAACTGTTCATCTTGGCTAAGTTGATTGACTTCATCCACTATCTGCTTCAAGAAAGGGTATAATTCCTTTACAAGATTTTTTAGATCTGGTCTTTCTCCTAAAACTTTCCCTAAAACTGCGCCTGCTTCGCATTTTCCTTCATGCTTGTAAGCATTTAATAAAGCATGCTTACGAATTAATAGTGAAACATCAGGCTGAATCTCCGTCAATTGTAATCAATTTAATTAGCAAATCTTATGTTAAATATTTCTCTTTCCTATAAGTTTCTAGACACTATAAAATTGGTCAATTCTGATAAACTCTTCTTTGCAGGGGAATCAGGGTATCTTTTAAGAATTGAAATTGCCTTATCTGCATAGAATCTGGCTTCGTCTCTAATTTTATCAGCTACTCCTGTTTTGGAGATAATCATCAATGCTTCGTCCATCTCCTCTTGTGTAATCTTTCTCTTCCCAAAGACTCTTTGAATTTTAATCCTATCTTCATCGTTTGCAAGTTTTAATGCTAAAGATAATGCTAAAGTCTTCTTTCCTTCTTTCAAGTCACTTCCCACAGGCTTTCCCGTCAGTTTTGGATCTCCTGCAATACCGAGCAAATCATCCACTAATTGAAAGGCTATGCCAAGGTTTCTTCCAAAGTTAGCCATGGATTCTTCATCTTTTTTTCCAGCATTACCAACTATACTACCAATTCTACAAGCAGTCTCAAAAAGAGCTGCAGTCTTGTTTCGAATCATATCAAAGTAAGTTTCTCTTGAATGAAAGCGCTTGCTTGAGGTCATTTTTAGATCCTTAGCTTGCCCTTCACAGACCCTGATGGAAGACTTGACAGCTAATTCTAAAACTCTAATTATGACGTTTTCTTTAATTTTCATCTCTTGCATCCCTGAAACTATGGCTTCAAAGGCCTTGGCGAAGAGAATATCTCCAGAGATTATTGCAATAGGGACTCCATATTTTACATGAACTGTAGGAGCATTATGACGTGTTAAATCATGATCCATTATATCATCGTGCACCAAAGTGAAGTTATGAATGAGTTCAAGGCCTGCAGCCGCAGGTATGGCTTTTCTTGCATCTTTATCAAAAAGTTCAAAGGATTTCATTACAAGAAAGGGTCTTATTCGCTTACCTCCTGTTCTTATCAAATGTGATGAGGCATCATACAAAATCTTTGGTTTCCCTTTCAATAATGAGTAAATGTATTCATTTACCTGTAATGCTGATGCTTCCAGTTGCTCTGTTAGGCTCATCACTTTAGCCACTCTGCCAATTCTCCTGTGATGGTAAATCTTACCCTTTTCATATCTTGTATATTATCACAACCAACTGCAAACATGGTTGTCTTAAGCTCATGAATGGTCTTTTGGAGAAAGGAAAGTAAAGAGTCTTTAGAGACTGCTGCATGCCTTAGCAAGGGCAGGGCCATACCTGTCAGATTAGCTCCTAAAACCAAGCTCTTAGCTATGTCCAAGCCTGTTCTTATGCCCCCAGAAGCAATTATGGGTATCTTTGTGGCTCTTCTAGTTTCTATCAAACTTACAGCCGTTGGTATTCCCCAGTCCCAAAAGAGCTGACCAAGTTCAGCTTTTTCTTTATTATCTAAAGCCAAAGCTCTATAATGCTCCACTGCAGACCAGCTGGTTCCTCCAGCCCCTGAGACATTTATGGCTGAAACTTCAGCCAATTCTAGCTTTATGGCTACTTCTTTTGATATCCCGAACCCTACTTCTTTGACTATAACAGGTATACTCAATTGAGATGTCAACTCACGAATCTTGTTTATTATTCCTTTATACTGAGGCTCCCCACCAACTTGAATGGCTTCTTGTAAAGGGTTCAAATGAATGACAAAGGCATTTGCCCCTATCGTGTCTATGCACTTTTTTGCATCTTCTTTTCCAAACCCTTTCAATAGTTGTGCAGCCCCTATGTTAGAAGCCAAGAAGATGTTTGGGGCTCTCTTTCTTACTATAGAGTAAGTTTCAGCCAAAGATGGTGAAGATAGTCCTGCCCTCTGGCTACCGACTACCATCCCTATGCCAAGCTCTTCAGCGGCTAAAGCCAAGTTTTCGTTTATCTTTGCAGATTCAGGGGAGCCTCCCACCATAGCATCTATTAGTATTGGTGCTGAGAACTTATGATTTAAGAATGAAGTTGATGTGTCTATAGAATCTAAATTTAATTCTGGTAAAGCGTTATGAATTAAATGAACACATTCAAAAAGGGTAGACTTCTTTGACTCTACTTCTTTTTCTAAGCTTATGTTTATGTGATTTGTCTTTCTTTCTGTCAAATCTTCACTCATTTCTTGAACCTCTTATCAACGTGCCTTTTAAAAGCTCGCCCTTTAACGCTCTTAGGATTCTCTCTTGGTTTGTGCCATTTATGAACATTACATCTATGCCATCCTTTGCCATTCTTATAGCTTCTTTTACCTTAAGCCTCATACCCCCAGTAACGTCCATGTCTATGCTCTTGACTTGAATCTTTGTTAAATCTTCTGGCTTTAGCTCTTCTATGAGAGAGTCTGGTTGATTTAAATCCCTGAATATGCCATCTACGTTCAAAAGAAAGATCACTCTAATTGGCTTTAATGCTTCTGATAACATCCTTGTAATTTCGTCCCCTGATAGAACGTAGAAACCTTTTGATTTTAAAAGGACGTCTCCATAAGTGACAGGGGTTAAGCCATAATCTACAAGGGCTAAAAACAACTTTCTTTTTTCTTTAATGCTCAATTGTACAAAGTTAGATGGAGGCAAGGGATAGGGATTTAATCCATGCTTATCTAAACAACTTAGAATCTTAAGGTTAAGCTCCAGCATAGATGTCCTAGTCTTTGATACCCCCTCAGCAGAAACTTTTGATGGCTTTGTCGTCAATCCAAACTTGTCAGCAAAGTAATGTCCAAAAGAACCACCACCATGCACTAATATGAGGGGATTGTCTGATTTTGATAGAGCATTGCTAATAGCATCAATTACTTGCAAATTTATAGTTAAAGGCTTCTCCTTTTGCGTGATAAGAGAACCCCCTAATTTTACTATTGCTAGCTCTTTTCTTGCCAAACCTTTACACCTTCAAGAGGCAATTTCACTATAGATGCATTGATGCCTTTTCTCTTTAACGATTCAGCCACAACTCTTGCTTCGCCAGATTTTGGTAAAGCTATAATGCAACCTCCTCCACCAGCACCAGTAAGCTTTGCTCCTATACAACCAGATTCAAGAGCCTTTTCTATTAACTGGTCTAACTCTCTTGTTGACATTCCAAGATTACTCAAGACTGAATGAAAGAAGTTCATTATGGCGCCTAAAGTGGTAAGGTCTTTATTCATTAATGCAAAGGCTGCCTTCTCTGTAAAGTAATTAGAAGATGCAACTAAGGATGCAAAAAGATTAGGATGTGACTTCTTCATTTCTGAAAATTTTGAGACCATCTTAGACGTTCTGCGCTCAATCCCGCTATGGCATACAATAAACTCGACATCTTTATCCAACTTTATTTGTCTAGGCTTCTCTCCCATCTTGAATAGAATTACTTCGCCATAGACTGCAACGTTCACGTCTATGCCCGATGGTCTACCATGAGTTATTCTCTCAGATACCATGGCAAGATTTACCATTTCTTCTGGCGATAACTTGTGATCAAAGGCTGACGCTGTGGCTGCAACCGTTGCAACAGCAACTGCGCTAGATGAGCCAAGACCTGAAGATACAGGCAGATCAGAATCTATCATCACTCTAACGCCTTTTTTCTCTCCTATGAATTCTAGAGTAGCCTTTATGGCTTCCAAAGTAGGTTTAAGAGATAAGGGAACTTGCCCTTTTTTTGAAGAGCAAGAGCCTAAGGTTTTGGATAAAATCTCAATACCTTCAAAAGCTTCAGCCTGTACCAATGCTCCTTTATCAATGGCTGCAGCAAGGGCCAAAGAGCCATGAACTACAAAATGCTCTCCAGTAATTATGATCTTGCCAGGAGCCTTAGCAAAAAATTTCAAAATTAACTTCACTGAAATAGGATAGATGCGTAGCCAACTACGCTACTATAATCTCCAGTTATATCCCCACTAGTCGCATACTTGAGAAGTTTTCCATTTGTTATGTTCAACTCTTTGGCTGCTGTAATCATCGTTGCTACAGGCCCGTATCCACACATACTCACATTCAAATTTTCAATAACATTGTAGAGTTTAGATACATCCATTTCTAGTATTGCCTTAATCGCCTCTGAATCCTTCCTTGAAGCAACCTCTTGCGCCTCATAATGAGTAAAGTCTGAAGAAGCTATTAGTAAGAATTTCTTATCTCTTACACAATTTGCTATGGCTCTGCCAACATCGATCGCTGTACTCATGTCTTGAAGCATCATGCTTATTGGTAGTATCTTGAACTTGCTACCAAAGATGTATTGGAGAAATGGAATCTGGACTTCGATAGAGTGCTCTCTCATATGGGCTGAATCATCAAAGTCAACGATGCCAGACGATTCTACTAAGCGCTTTGCTGAATTGCCATCGACCTCAACCTTCCCTAAAGGCGTCTCCCATACTCCTTCTCTGACAGTTGCTACACCGCTACCAATGCCGTAGTGGTTTGGTCCTGCTATTACTACTAACTCTACGCCCTTCAAATAAGAACAAGCATAGTATCCATGGGCAGCTACAGGACCTGAATATATGTATCCTGCATGTGGTGAAACAAGGACAACTCTCTCACCAATGGCTTCAACCGATGGACTCTTCTTTTTTGGACCTATTCTATGGAAGAAGGAATCTTCAATGCTTGCCTTTAATTCATCACCATCAAAAGGATAAAACATGCCTGCCACAGCAGGACGTCTTAACCTCACTTTGCGCTTTCCTCCACAATCTTTGTTTCAAAATCCTCTATTGAATGCTTCATTGGCTGATCAGGGGTTAAGGCTCCTGAGTGAACTAGAACTGCTCTTGCCAATAGCCAGAAGATGGTAGCCAAAGCCCTTCTCCCTCTGTTATTGCCTGGGATTACTAGATCTATGTTAGAAGTAACGTTGTCTGTATCACAAATAGCAATTACAGGCACTCCTATCTTTGATGCCTCTTCTATAGCTCTTGCGTCTATCATAGGATCTGCCACTATTACAAGTTCTGGGTCTATATGTTCAGGGTAGAGAGGGTTTGTGAACGTACCAGGCATGAACCTGCCTGTTATGGGGATCGCTCCTGTCAATGAGCAGAACATCTCGACAGGAGTCTTACCATACTCTTTTGCGGAGCATACAACTATTCTCTTGATGTCAGACCTTGCTATTGACTTCGCAGCTATGTCTATTCTTGATAGGATCTTCTCAAGGTCTATTATGCGTAGACCATCGGGTCTAGTTCTGCTTATGAACTTCTCCATGTCCTTGGTCCTGACCAAAGTGCCAACTCTTATGCCAGTAGCAAGTAGAGTCTTCTCTGAGAGCTGAGCAACCACGACCTTCTCAGAAGAGCCGCTTTCATCCTTCTCCTCATCAGTTTTTCTACGTGACAATTTCATACCTCCAGTTTAGCCATATTACATCCGCCCAACTCTTCATCTATCCTTAAAAGCTCATTGAGCTTTGATAAGCGTTCCCCTCCAACTATTCCAGACTTTATCATCTTAGACTGAGTTGCTATAGCTATATGGGATAAGTGAACATCAGAAGTATCTCCTGATCTATGAGAAGTTATCAAAGCATAGTTGTGCTTTCTTGCATTTTCAGAGAAATCCATAGCATCACCTAAAGTCCCCGCTTGATTTACCTTTAATATTGCAGCATTCCCCGCTTTCATCTTCACACCTTTTAATAATCGTGATGTATTTGTTACGAAGATATCATCACCTACAACGTATACTTTACTCAGCTTCTTCGTGAGTTCAGCAAATTCTTCGTAAGCTTCTTCATGAAAAGGATCTTCTAAATATACGAGATGGTAGTTCTTAACTAATTCAACAATAAAGTCTAACTGTTCTCCTGAAGATCTTTTTACTCCTGATCTACCATAAATGTAAGCCTTTTCATCTTCATCCCAAAGAGAAGAAGAAGCAAAATCAACTCCCAATCTTATATCAACACCCAAAGAATCAGAAACTATTTTTGATGAAGAAGATACTAATTCAAAAGCCTCTTCGTCTTTTATGCGTGGTGCCCAGCCTCCTTCATCCCCCTTACCTCCTGTGAAGTAAGGGTCTTTCTTTTCGATCTGCTTCCTTAGCTCCTTATGCACGGCTATGTTAGCCCTTAAGCCCTCTTTAATGCCCTTTGCACCTAAGGGACAGACCAAGAATTCTTGAATATCAGGTGCACCAGGACCAGAATGCTTTCCTCCACACAAAACATTGCCTAAAGGGTAAGGCATTAGATATGGTCCTTTTGGTAAAAGAGCTTTGTATAGAGGTATGCCTTTAGCTTTTGCAAAAGCCTCGGCTGTTGCCACGCTTATAGCATAGGCAGCTGACCCGCCTATTCGACTGAAGTTCTTTGTGCCATCTATCTCCCTCAACAATTGGCTTAAAGATTTAGGATTGGAAGCATCAAAACCTATCAATTTTGATGAATAATCAGAGATCAATTTTAAAGTAGCTTCAATACCATCAGGATTAAAGCCAATTGCCTCATACTTGCCAGTGCTAGCTCCCCTTGGAGCACAAGCCCTCCCTATGAAGCCTTCAACCTTTACGTCAGTTTCTATAGATTCGTCTCCTCTACTATCGTAGCAAATCCTTGCTTTGATGGACTCGATTGAAGCCTTTTTCATCACGGCACCTCAAAGTTGTTCTGATTCGAACTCAGAATGTCTCTCAGCAAGGACTTCAAAGTAAGGTATTGTGCTATCGATTACATTAACATTGGATAACAAAATCCTCCTGCAACAGTACCTATTCACTCCTATTTTATCTAGGGCTTTGCCAGGATCCTCTCCCTCTTTCACTTTCTTGACGAATTCCTCATATTTGTCTCCTATCAGTGAGCCGCATGTAAAGCATCTAACAGGGATCAGCATAGAGATAACCTTCTTTTAATTCACCCTAAAATGGTTTATGGTCATAAATAAGAACAAATAAGCAGTATTTAGGTCTTCTCTAAATAACATTATTTTTTTGGGTTCATCAATTTGACGGGGTTTATTAACAATTTAAACTTTTTAGCTTCATTTTCTATTCATAAACTCTTAACTGCCTCAAATAGTCATCACTCCAAAAATTCTCTTTTTATGAACGAAATCTTTGAGACCTCATCTATATACGCTTCAGGGTCCATCTCCCGAACTAAAGCTCTATCCAGATCAATTATATATATGGCGTGCAGACGAGCATTCTTTATCTCATCAAAGCTTACTGGAGGGTTTTTGTAGTACTTATCGCAAAGAGTTTTTACCTCCAGTATTTCATCAGCCCTTCTATGGCTGGGAGGTTTCTGAAAGACTTCTGGTATCTGCAATATGTTCGTGGGCAAGGTTCCAAGGCCAAACTTGTCTGAGAAGGCGCTATACCTTGCTATCTTGCTCGCAAGTCTGGCTCTATTGTAAGTGGAAGGATCGAGAGCATGCTCTGGCGAAGTATAGCCTGTTTCTATCTCGATTATCAGCTTTCCCTCTCCCCTAACTCCAAAAAGATCACATACTAGTATATCGCTCAATTGGTGCTCTACGTCTACATAATACCCTCTTAAAATCAGATGCTTTGAGCATAAAAGTTCCATTACTGAGTGGTTTATCTTGACCAAGTTCCTTCTGTATAGCTCCATTAACCTATGTGCAACTTGTTCTAACTCAGATCTTACTCTAATGTCCTCATTTTCAGATATTCTCCTCAATAGAGTGCTTATATCTTCATCAAATTTCTCCATATCAACCCTATTAACTACTCAGTACTTTTACTTTAATTGAAATAATTAAAATGGACCTAGATACTTGAAATATCTAAAAGAATCTGCACTTATCTATAAGATTTCTGCCTTCTTCTCCTAGGGCCTGGCCCTCCAAACTTCTTTGGCTCTGTGCGCCTTGGATCTCCGGCTAGAAGGTGTTTGTTGAACTCTATAATTTTCTGTTTCAATTCTGAGCTTTTACTCCACTCTACGAGAGCTCGAGATATAGCTATGGCTGAGGCTTCAGCCCTACTCATGAAACCTCCGCCCTTTACCTTCACATCTATGTCTACCTTGTCTCTTATATCTCCAGCCAACTGCAATGGTGAAAGTATGACTTCTCTCGCAACTTCAGGTGTGACGATCTCTACGGGGACTTTGTTTATCCTAACTCTACCACTCCCAGCGGAAATGGCAGCGGTTGCCCTTGCTGTCTTTCTTGAACCTGAATATAGTTTCACATTAGAGCTCGATTTACTCACCTTTCCATCCTAGCCTAAAGGACAACTCACCTAGTGTGAGATAAAAAGATAAAGGTTTTTTCGCTATAGCATCTTCAAATTTGGTCTTTTCAAAAGTCTTGTACTGCTCAGGTACGCCTACGTATACCCTCAATCTTTTCAAAGCCTCCAAGCCTTTGGCTTTGCGCTTTGGAAGCATCCCACGAATCATCTTGCTCAGTATAGTATCAGGCCTTCTTGGATGAAAAGGGCCGTGACGGGGGCTTATTACACTACCAATCTCTAATCTTTTTAAATACTCGTTTATGATGCTCGACTTGCTGCCTGATAGTAAGACTTTCTCAGCGTTCACAACAATCACTTTATTACCGTTCAGCAAGGATTTCGCTATATGAGAAGAGAGCCTTCCAGCTATGTATCCTTGAGCGTCTACAACCATGATTTTAGCATCCTTCATACTAGCCGCCAATCAAGATCACTCCTTTCCCATTGGGAAATTTTTTTATGAACTTGCTTAATGGCATGGCGTTACCCCCTGCCTTTTGAATCTTCCAGTAAGCCTTTTCTGAGAAGCTATAAGCTCCAACGGTTACTTTATGTGAGATAGTACCACCTCCAAGAATCTTACCAGGCACCAATACTAAATCGCCTTCCTTTGTCAGTCTAGAGACCTTTCCTATGTTCACTGCTGGTCTTCTTGAACTAGACTTCGACAAATATTCAATAGCAGCGAGCCAGATATGAGAGTTGCTTTTCTTGTATGCTTGCTTTAAATTGTATATTGCATTATTCAAAACAGGATTTTCGATTCTGCTCAAACTATTTCACACTCTTTGATTTTTCTGAGAAATCCAAAAGTTTCTTATGTAAGATTTCGACTGCTTTAGTTAAGATTTCGCTGGCTGGGAGAGAGCCTGAAGACTCGATATACAGCATGTGAGTATCCTCCTCTTCAGAAATAGGCTTAAGGACTGAGACTGTTGTGGGTTGCCACTTTGCATGTTCTTTTCCTTTTCCTAATCTGGCATATGCCTCAAGTTTTATCGCTTGCCTAGGGGCAAGCTTGACTATGGGTATGGAGTTGCTTATGGGTTTTACAAACTTGTCTTCAGACTTTAAATCTCCAGAGTAAACAACCTTTGTCTTATCAACGGCTTCGGCATCCAAAACTAGAAGAACTCTACATCTTGGGCAACCCAAAGGACTTTTGCAGTCACACTCTTCTGGTAGAACATATCTCTCAAGATCAGTCTTTAGGGGAATCAGACCGAGCCTATGGGCTAAAAGCTCGTCATACATTATGGAAGAGTTCTCGATTATTACAACTTCATCAATAGCCATCGTAGGCACTTCAGAGATGGCAAAACGGCGTATCGCATTAGCATAACTCCTATGAATACCCTTGATCACAACTTTGATCTTTGTCTCATCCTGCTCCAATACTTGTATTTTTACCAAGAACAAAACCCTCCCATCAGTAATTCAAATGTCATTTTAGGTTCAATCTCTCAGGCTCTTCTACCCCTTCTACCACCTGGTTTCCTAGTAGTATCGTGGGGAATAGGTGTACAGTCTTCTATCCTTCCTATCTTAAAGCCTGAGCGAGCCAAGGCTCTTATGGCTGCTTGAGCACCTGGGCCTGGAGTTCTAGGGCCTGTACCACCTACAGCACGGACTTTGATGTGTAGAGCGTTGATGCCCTTTGCCTTTGCTATATCAGCTACAGCAGTAGCTGATTTCATGGCAGCGTAAGGAGAAGATTCGAGCCTATCCGCCTTTACATGCCTCCCTCCTGAACTAAAGGCTATTGTCTCAGCGCCAGTCAAGTCAGTTATGTGCACTATGGTATTGTTATAAGAGCTATATATGTGGGCCAATCCCCACCTCTCTTTTGCTTCTGCACTTTTCTCACTCATTTTATTCACCTTGAGCAGATATTGCTTGACTCTTAAGGGTGCTACTATCGCTCAACCTAACTTTATCATATTCGTCTCTTTTTACTATGTATCCAGGTCTTGTGACGATTTTATCTCCTATCATTACATGACCATGAGTTATCATTTGACGAGCCTGGTAAGGAGACAAAGCTATGCCTTTTTTCCATACTACAGTCTGGAGACGCCTTTCCAACAAATTCTCAACCGTCAAGCCAAGGACATCGTCCAAACCTGATTTCAAATCTACTATGCCCAAATTACTTAAAGATGATAAGAGTTCTTTTTCTTTCTTCTCTCTTATCTCATGAGGTGTTGCCAAAAGCATCCTCGCTTGTTTCCTTATCCTTGAAAGTTCTGTGCGTGCCTTCCATAGTTCACGCTTGTTTCTCAGTCCATAAGTGCCTATTATAAATAGCTCTTGAGATAATTGATCGCTTCGCCAAGGGTGCTTTGGTGCAGAATACTTCTTGCGAGGCTTTTTAGGATCTCCCATAAAGATCACTTTTGTTGCAATACGGGGGCGCCCTTCTTCACACCAACAGCTCTTCCCTTTCTCCCAGTAGTTCTTGTATGCTGTCCTCTTACCTTTAAGCCTAATGAATGCCTTACACCACGCCAACTCATTAGCATCTTTTCACGTTCTATCTCTGTCTTTAGAACAAAATCTAGGTCAGAACCTATGTAATGGGAATTAACGCCTGTTTCTGGGGCTTTCTTATGGTTTAACATGAAAGCAGGAATGCCTATCTTACTAGGATCTTTAAGACATTCTTGAATTTCAGAAATCTGCCCATCGCTAAGGGCTCCTAACCTCATTCTGCTATCTATCTTAAGGGCATTGATAATAGCGCTGGCTAAATTATGACTTATACCTTTAATATCGGTTATAGCAACGGCTACCTTTTTCGTTCCATCTAAATCCTTCCCAGCAATTCTAACTATATGCTTGAATTCTGAGGACAAAGATTATACACTTTGTGTGAATATTAGCCCTAAACACCTATTATAAATGTTTGCCGTTAACATAAATCGTTCTATCCCATATAGATTGTTACGATCAGTCACGATAAAACTTCGATGGAATCCACTTTGCCATCACCATTTAAATCGAATCCACGAATCACTATGGCCCATCTTCTCTCGTCATGATAATTCTTTAAGACCTCTTTAGTGAAGTTCGTTATGGCTATAACAGATGACTTCGTGCCTATGTATCTTAGCCCTGCAAGAACGATTATGCTCTTCTTTTCATCATGGGGATTTGGAATCTTAGCTATGAGTCCATCATGATCGCCATTGAATGTTCTCCCTTGCGCATCTAATAGTCCAGCCCAGTAATTTTGCTCATTAAATCTGATTGGCAAATACTTGTTGACATCCGCAGTAATAAGGTTCGTACCAGGACCGCCTATCAAGATGAGATTGTTCTTCTCTTCCTTCTCCGCTTTTACATCCACATCGAGCTTTACAATAAAATCGTTTGGCATCTTACTGAATTGTCCAAGAAAGAAAGCGAGTTGAACTGCATAATGCCCATCTCTCGCAGATGCTTTATATGGACCATGAGCTTCAGGGGAACCAACGATTATACGCCCATCAAAAGCACTTGAATCTAAAAACTCATTAAAGAATGAGATGATCTTCTCGTCCACAAAGGCTAAGCCTGATAGGTTAAGTCTTTTCTCACCAAATGGCAACTCAACGCCAAAAGCTGGATGAGTTACTTTATAGTACTTTGCTAATGCGCCTTTTATAGGTTCTTCTCTTTCAATAGATAAAAGTCCTATTTTATATAACTGCCTAATGTAATAGTAAACCTTTTGTTCATAAGTCTTAAGAGACCTCGCTATTTCGGCAGGGTACATAGGCTTCTGAGCAAGAAGGTTGAGAATCTTCCAACTAAGGGGGTTTAAAGTAGGTCTCATGGTCGACGGCTCATCAAAGATCACAATACTTTTCATCAAAGGGCCGTCTTTTCCCTCGATTATAAGCTCCTTTTTCATGGGTAAATTTAGTTAGGGACTATTATAAATTGTTTTTTAGTGGCTTTATTCTCGAATTTAAACCTTAAGGCTACCGATTTTTGATTAATACAGTCTCTAATAGAGACATATGAACCAGACGAAGAACGTCAGTTTTACTAACTAATCTTTCTAGATTTTGAGCCTTTACTCGAATAAGTGCTCAATTGAATTGTCTGATTAATCGATCTTCTCCTTGCCAGTAGATTCTGTTTTAGTTGAAGTTTCTTGTGTTGAGGTGGTAATTTCAGCTTCCATAGGCGCTGGTGGTGGCGTGGTAGCCATAGTCCAACCTATCCATGCTAGGATCCCTAGAATTACCAAAATGGCTATGAATGCAGATATCTGTAGTACGAGCTGAGGGGCAACGAAGAATAGGAGCCAACCATAAACTATTATGCCTAAAACACTTGCAATCAATATCAAAGCTCCTATAACTTGATCCTTATTCAACGTCTCTCACCTCCTCGTTTTTGGTAAGCTGTATAACAACCTTGTGCATTATTATCCCCATTTACTACCCATTCCATAAAGGCTCCCTCATAAAGATTTCCTTAATCCAATAAATCATTCTTCTTGGTTATCATCTATAAATGGTTTTTTAACGGTCAATAGAAAACTCTCATCTTGATTGCAAAATCAACATAGCCTACTTAAAAAGAAATTATAACGGCAATATATTAGAGTGCTGTGGAATTTTTAAACCCCCTTATAAAAACTAGACTTGGCTATGTGTGGAATCATAGGGTACATTGGTGATAAAAACGCACTTCCTATCTTAATGAATGGAATGAGGAGACTTGAATATAGAGGATACGACTCTTGGGGTTTAGCTATTATCCAAGGAAAGATCGAATTAATGAAGAATACAGGAAAGATAAGTGAAGGCGAGTCAAATTCTTTTAGACTTAAGGGAAATGTAGGTATTGCACATACAAGATGGGCTACTCATGGCGGTGTTACAAGAGAGAACGCCCATCCACATACTTCATGTGAAAAAGAAATAGCCATAGTCCATAATGGAATAATAGAAAACTACCAAGAAATGAAGAAATCGTTATTGGCTGAAGGTCATAAGTTTACAAGCCAGACCGATAGCGAAGTAATAGCTCACCTTCTTGAGAAATTCTATAATAAATTCAAAGACATAAAGAAGGCTCTTTTAGCGACTGTAAAGAGGATCAAGGGAAACTTTGCATTCTTAGCAATCTTTCAGGATGAACCTGATTTGATATTAGGCGCAAGAAAGGACTCTCCTCTTGTAATAGGCGTGAGAAAAAATGAACTCTTCTTTGCTAGCGATGTTTTATCCTTTATTGAATATACGGATAAGGTGATCTTTTTAGATAACTTAGAGGCAGTGATGGCTAAAAAGGATTCTTTAAAAATATTCGATTTTAATGGGAGAGAAGTTCGAAAAGGCATAACACAAGTAGCATGGGAAGCTTACGATGTATCAAAGAAGGAGTTCACTCATTATACCCTTAAGGAGATTCATGAGCAATCAAGCACTATTAAGAGTTCTCTTTACCAAGACCCAATTAAGTTAAAAGAGTTTTGCAAATCTATCAAAGCAGCTAAGAAACTGTTCATAACTGCTTCTGGCACTAGTTTTCACGCAGGACTATTAGCAAGGCATTTATTCTCAAAGATTTCAAAAGTTTACTGTGAAGCCGTCCTGGCAAGTGAATTTAGTCAGATAATGGACTGGGTGGACAAAGATACAGTTATTTTGGCTATTTCACAGAGTGGTGAGACTGCTGATGTTCTACATGCTGTTAGAGAAGCGAAAGAGAGAGGAGCAAAAATCCTCTCAATAGTTAATGTCATGAGTTCGACTCTCGATAGAGAGAGTGATCTCACTCTTTATCTGAACTGTGGTCCAGAGATAGGCGTTGCAGCAACTAAGAGCTTCACAGCCCAACTTGCACTTATCTATCTTCTTGCCCTAACTATGGTTGATGAAGTTGTTAACATAAATAAGCTCAAAAAGCTCAATGATTACGTTAAATTTATTCTTGAACAAAAAAACAAAATCATGGATATAGCAGAAAAGTACAAAGACAGCAGCGACTTTTACTTTATAGGTCGATCTGTTCACCATCCGATAGCATTGGAGGGAGCTCTTAAGCTCAAGGAACTCTCTTATATTCATGCTGAGGGAATGGCTGCTGGGGAGTTAAAGCATGGAACTCTTGCTTTGATAGATGAAAGAACTCCTGTCGTAGTGCTTAACCCAAAGGATCAGACTTACTATGAGACCCTTAGCAATGCACTAGAAATGAAGGCAAGAGGGGCAAAGATAATAGGAATCTCGAATTTAGACAATGAAATTTATGATGATTTTATCCTTTTGCCTCAAATTGAAGAACTGCTTTACCCTATAATAGAAGTTATACCTTTGCAGATGCTTGCATACCACATAGCTGTCAATAGAGGGGCAGATGTCGACAGACCTAGGAACCTTGCAAAGTCTGTCACTGTAAAGTAAACTCTGCATTATGTGGCTGTATAGACAATATCGCCCTCTCTAACTCTTTGAACTACCTTTAAGCCTACAGACTTTCCTGCCTCAGCAGACTGAACATCTTGATGCTCTATCTGCATGGATTCTACCATCTGCTCAAAATTAGTTGTGCTTCCTTTTATCAGAATTTTATCTCCAACTTTTATTGATGCTTTTAGCTCTACTACAGCAACCCCTATCTTCGGATAATAATGTGCAACCTTACCTATTTCTCTCATCACATCTAACTATGCTAATACTAAGTATATTAAATTTAATATGGCTTTTGCTACAAACAAAAGGATTACGTTGTTCTTAACTTTACTTCTTCATGTATTCTTTTATGCCTTTTACCTTATCTTCCATAGTTCTAGGCTTATCCCTTCTATCATCTATTCTAAGGTTAGATTCAACTCTTTTAATTCCAGCTTTGAATAAAGCCTCATGGGCAACTTTTACTGCTTCAAGAATAGTATCTAGCTTCTCAGCCTCAATAACAGTACCCATAGGAGTGACTTCATACTTTATTCCTTTAACTTCCTTTATGGCATTTATCGCCATAGCAATTTGCTTTCCTATGCTCGTAGTGCCTAATCCGATAGGAGTTATGCTAAAATCGGCAATCACAAACATCTTTTCTTTATTCATAATATTTGCTATATGCTTTAAACTTAAAAAAGTTATTGTAATGAAGGATTAGCTTTTATAGATGAATTAATGATCTAAATTAGTGCCGGGATTCCCTAGCCTGGTAAGGGGCAGATTCGATGCCTAAGCCTGGAGTAGTTACAATTAGCCTGTGGCCTTTTTAGGCCTCGTGGGTTCAAATCCCACTCCCGGCGCTTAACTCTCTAAGTTTACGTCTAAGTCCTTATTGGATTTTGTTTACGAGGGTAAATTTTTTAGCAAGGTCTTTATGAGAAATTGTCAAGTGATATGGGCGAAAAGATGACAACCAAAAAAATGATGGTGACATTTTTCTTAATTCTTATAATAACAGTAATAATCATCTCAATCTTAACCTCTAATCCTCAGAATAATGAACAAGAAACCATATACCCTGCAGATTCCCCTCAAATTCCCAGCCGAGGGTTTTATATGGGCGTCCTTCCCGTACCTGGAGACGGACAATCCTTCGAAGAAGCATATTCTCAAGCAGCCGAGTACTCTGAGTTTTCACCAGTTTGGGGAAGACCCACTCCATTTTATGATCTTGCAGATGACCTGTCCGGAAGCTGGGGACAAACATTTTTAGAACAAAACATTCGCGGGAATGGGATGTTTCCAATCATTCATGTTTCTTTTATAGGGCAAGATTTGACACTTGTAATTCCGCCTAGCATAGAAAGTGGCACTCTTATCGATGAAAAATGGAGAGAAGCTTACAAACAAGCAGTCATTGATGTGGTAAAGTCCTCGAGACCACTTTATTTATCCATAGGCAACGAGGTTAACCGATGGTATGAGAAGTATGGTGTAGAGGAGGGCAATCCTAACGGCTTTCAGCATTATGTCAGCCTTTATGAGGAAATATATGATGCTGTAAAGGAGTTGTCCCCTGAAACCAAAGTTTTTTGCACATTTGCCCGTGAGATTGTATCCGAGAACCGAGAGGCAGACCTTAGTGTTCTTTCGATGTTTAACCCTGAGAAAATGGATCTTCTCGTCTTCACAAGCTACCCTTATAGTGTTCAGGGAATAAATAGACCCTCTGATATTCCTAACGATTATTATTCCAAGGCTTTAATTTATTTGCCAGATAAACCATTAGGATTTAGCGAATTGGGCTGGCCATCAATGGATGTTTTCGGTGGCGAGCAAGCCCAAGCCGATTTCATAACACAAGTAGTTGGGCGTCTTACTAGAGAACGTGGAATAAATCTGCACTTTTTTGGCTGGGCTTGGCTGCACGATTTGAATGAAAACGATTTTATCGGTCTTATAAAGAGAGACGGCACAGAGAAATTAGCCTATAAAGTATGGAAAAACATATCAGGATTAAGCGAATGATGCTTACTTGTAGAACGTGATTCTTCTTTCGCAAGCTCTTTATCTTTAAATAAAACATATCATCAGATCAAATAAGTTGATTTAAATGCGCGCTTGGATCATGGTTTCAGCGAAGGAATCCGCTTTAGACGTTGGTAAGCTGATTCGGGACGATCTTAACTTCGATGCAATAGAAGTTCTTGGTCCTTACGATGTAGTAGTTAGAGCCGATGTCAAGAGTCTTCAGGATCTTTGGGAGAACTATATTTCCCTTATAAATTCCCTTCCCTTAGTTGGCTCCTGCACAACCTTTCTCTCTATCTTCGAGAGGACGAAGCCTGTCGATAAAAAACCCTCAGCCTTTATTCTAATAGATGCCTCCCAGTCTGAGCATATAGAAATTCAAGAAGAATTGTTTAAGATGAAAGAAGTGCAAAAAGTCGATATTGTTCTTGGTCCTTATGACATAATCACTGAAGTCGTGGTAGATTCTATACAAGATCTTTTCCAGGCTATTCGCAAAATAATAAGAGCATCAAAAAACATTCTTAGAACAGTCACAATGGTAGCCTTTCCTAGCAATAAGTCATAAAGAGATAATTAAAAAGGGTGTTAGTGGGATAAAAGGTTATTTACTTCTTCCAAGGTGGCGGTGTTCCTAGTTCTTTAGTCGCGTCTACAAGGGCTTTTATGTTATCTGTTGACGTCTCCAACCAGAAGTCACAACCTGGAGATACTATGTCAACACCATTGTCTATGACTAACTTTACAATCTCTTTTATATCCTCCGGAGTTCCCTTATGTATTATGCCAAAGGATGGAATATTGCCTAAAAGTGGGATTTTAGAGTCGATTTTATTCATGATCTCCTTGGCTTTCATTATAGGGGTTCTCTCATCAACAGCCAGACCTTTTGCACCACATTCCATCATCCTATCTACTATCATTAGAGCAGAGCCACATATGTTAAGAATTACAGGCAGTTTTGTGCAACTAATTAGATCTTTTAGATAAGGTTTTATGAATTCATCCCACTGTTTTGGCGAGACATTATCATTAGAGCCTCCCATCTCGTGGAAGGAGATTATATCAGCCCCTGCATCAGTAAAGAGCTTTATAAGTTCTCTGTAGATAGGCATTGACGCCTTAATGAATCCATGAATCTTTTGTGGGTTCGACCTTACCATCTTCAAAAAATCTATGCTGTCTACAACGTAACTGCTTATGCTAGTGAAAGGAGGAGTTATGTAAACATTCACTGGTACCTTGCCCTCAAACTCCTTCTTCAAAATCCTAATAGCGTTTACAATGGCGGGTACTCTTCCTGCAGTTGAGATATCGTTTGGCACTTTAATATCCGATATTTCCTTTGCATGAAAAGCCAAGTCAGGGAACATAGATGGCCATTTTATCTTATCCTCATGATAGTTGATACGGGCACCCATCAACTCTGCTTCCATGGTCATATCGAACGGTATAGTTATGTTGTCAAGCCCACAAAGTTTATGTGCAGCAGCACCTAGCCTTGCCATCTTCTCAGGGTCGAAATGGGCTTTTGGCCAGTAAGCGTCGTAGGCCTTCATGAAGTCTACCGTAGCCATGCTCACAGAGTTTACACAAGGAATTCTATCGACAGCGTCCTTATTCCCTTTCAACATCTCCATAACTATATCATACGAATTCATTTCTATCGAAAGGCGCTAATAACATGACCTATATTAACGTATCTCGAATTTTCTAATCTTGCACTCAACGCTCAATTGTATTACTTAGCATGCTTAAAACCTGATAAAACCCCAAAAACACAGTTATAGCAAACCTAATATACCAATTTCTTTAAACCTAGAGACATGAGCCAAAGAGAAGATATTCTAAAAAGAATGGCTGATGGTGTTGTTGTCGGTGATGAAGCTGAAGTCAAGAAGGCTGCGGAAGAATGGGCAGCATTGGTCAGAGCAGGTAAGGAGCATGCTTACATAGGTATAGTCGATGGTTTGGCAAAAGGAATGAAGGTAGTTGGCGACAAATATGAAAGTAAAGAGTACTTTTTGCCAGAAGTTCTACTATCAGCTGATGCCATGTATGCTGGTCTTAACGTTCTATTACCTCTTATACCAAAGAGTGAGAAGGGGGCTGCAGGGAAAGTTGTCATAGGGGTAGTAGAAGGAGACATCCATGATATAGGCAAGAACATAGTCAAGGCAATGCTTACAGCTGCAGGTTACGAGGTGTACGACATGGGAAGAGACGTTCCAACGAAAGACTTCGTTGGCAAAGCGAAGGAGACAGAAGCCCATGTAGTTGCATTGTCCACTATGATGTCACCCACACTTCTGTCCATGAAGGCTGTAGAGGAAGAGTTAAGAAAAGAGGGACTTAAAGATAAGACTAAGACCATCATCGGTGGCGGTACTGTTACTGATGAGTTCAGAGGCAGGATAGGCGCAGATGCTTACGGAAAAGACGCAGTAGAAGCCGTCGACAAAGTAAAGCAGCTAATCGACACAGTAATGAAAGCAGTCGAGGCTATGAGAAAAGCACAGGAAAAATAGGTCCAAAACCTATTTTTTCATATATCAAACGACTTCGGACTCCGTAGCCGAACTCAGCGTAGGATTCTCGTAGCGGTAGCATTAATTTAAGTTCATCAATAAATTGGCGACTTCTCGAACTTGAATAAGAATTTAATTAGGGTTAGTTCTATCTGAATCCAATCTGAGTGTCTTTGGGCTCGCTATAGCTTCACTTCAAAGAAGTGACAAAATGAGTTAAAACCCATTTGAGAATCTCGCAAAAGGCTTTATTCTGGAAAGATGAATCTAGAATCAATACTATAATTAAAATTAATACTATGATACTGTCAAGAATTATGAGTAAGCTCCTTTTACTCTTCTACTATGAGGTGCTT
>JBNAWJ010000026.1:0-24483 GCA_049699795.1 Nitrososphaerales archaeon
TTCTGGCCGAATGACAAATATTCTAGACAATTAACTAAAATGGGACACTACCCAAAAATGAAAATGATGATATAATATGATAGAAATGTTAACAAAACTGCAATAATGAGTCCAGATAATCCTTTCCTAGGTTGAGGCGTATTTTTGAAAGGCCAAGTTTCAAGTTGCCAAGAGGTAACTACCAACCACCATACAAAAAGTACAAACCATAAACCAGCGTCAGGATTGAAAAAGTGAGTCCCAAATAATCTAAAGAGGCCATTAAGTAGGAACGAAAAAAGACCTAACATTAAGAATAGTAAAATGCCTTTTCTGGGTTGCGAGACATCCTGAACTGGCCATTTTTCAAGCCAAAAGAATAAGTAAATAAACCATGCAAACCAAATTGCTGGAACCATCCCTACAGAAAGTGTCAATACTGTTGCGAAAATATACCAAAAGATTCCATTAAATACAATCGATTTTGGCTGTTTAAAACCCTCTACCAATTTGTTATCGAACGCCATAGTTATGCCTATTCCAAGGAACAAATTGGCAATCATCGACCAATAGTATTCTGAATTCCACTTAAATATGGACATGATCGTAGGATGCAGTATTCCTGAGACGATAGTAATAGTAAGTAAAATAAAGCCAGCGTATGGCTGTCTAACTTTGTGAAAAGGCCATCTATCGCATAAAGAGACCATAAAAGCTGTCCAAACAAAGAACAAAGCATATACCGCTAGCATATCAGGCTTTATACTTAGGATAATTTCTCCTACAAAGATGTATGTAAGGGAAGCTATTGCAACACAAATTGTAGGTATTAATCCTCTCAAAGGTTGCTCTTTTATTTCCATTTCTCTCTCCAGTTAGAAAATGAGAGAAAGTTTGCTATGGAGGAATCTAAGTAAAGGTAAACCTTTGAGCATGGTTGAGAAATTAAGCAACACTATACTCAGTGTTAAGGGAAACTCTTTATAACTCGCCTCCATAATTTAGCCACCTTATTTCTGTTTTTCTCTAAAAGGGCCTTGGAGAGAGCTTGCTGGTCCATCCCTAGGGGTGAAGCCTACCTCTTGGAGAAGAATCCTACAAGATTTCACAGAGAAGCCTCTCCCCTTAGTGGTATCTACGATCTCGTCTCTTGGATTTGGTCCAGTCTCAGCATAAATTTGATTAGCACCAGACATTAAGCACGGAATATAAGCCTCATGGACTCCCATCGCAAGGATATCATCTCCAATTACTAGTCTTGTAATAGCCTCTATTTTTGCCTGTTCTAGCTGGGTTATCTGTCCAAATTTGGCTAGAGGAGTTCCTGGGACTGGTATTCTCCTCATAGTTGCCATAACGGTTGGTTTGAGTTCCTTTCCAAGGAATATGGCATCAACTATCTCCTCATGAGTATGTTCAGGCCCAATGGGTTCAACACAATAACTTAGATCTAGACCTACAGACTTGGCTGCTCTGATAGTTTTTAACCTATCATTAGGGTCAATCTTTGTGTCTATACCTTCGCGCAACCTGACAACATGGTAGGTTGCTGTAAACCCTGCATCCAAAAGTTCTTTTGCCTCACTTACCCCATAATCTCCTATATTAGCTACTAATGGCATCCTAGAAGGTATAACTTCTCTCACAGCCATACCTATTTTGATAAATCTGTCAAAATCATAGTCTGCAGTTGTCATTAAGAAAATAGCGTTTGCTCCTTCCTCTATAAACCGTTTGGCTCTTTCAAGGACTTCGTTAAGGCTAAGCTCAACACTTTTATCTGCTACTGAGAATACACAGAATTTACATTTTCTTGGGCAAGGAGCATAATTAATACCGATCTGAGCATGAACCTCACCAAAGTTATTGAATAGTTTACGAGTGCTCCCATTTGCTATCGCCATTAGCGTATACATCTCTGTTGAATGAAGGTCCACCTTCATTAATCTGAGAGCATCTTCTTTCTTCAGCTCTTTCTTTTCTAGAATTTTACTTAAAACATCCTCAATTTCTGGATTTTTCCTCATATCCTCAATTACGAAGACTGAGAGCCCATTAAATATTTTTAAACGTTATCTTAAGTATTTCTTAAGATAATGAGCCAACCTTAATAGGAATGCTTCATTTTATGCTCTTAATAGTGGTTTAGCTTTTATGCTATGAGCCTTCTTTTCATCAAATTAATCGAAATCACAAAGAGCAAAAAAGAGACTATAATTATCCAAATTAGATTCAAAGGTAGAAGATCACTCCATCTGCCCAATGTTAGGGCTCTTGATATCTCAACTACATGAACCAAAGGCAAGGTGGCAAAAGAGGCATGTTGAATGGGTTGAGGTAGGGCAGATATTGGAAAGAAAGTTCCGCTGAAAAGAAACATTGGAGTAATCAAAAGAAAGATTGGGTAGTTGAGGGCGTTTATGTTAGGGGATATGGCAGTAAAGCACATGGCTAAAGCTGAAAATAGCAAGCCTGCGATAAAAGAGAAGGGAATTATGATCAAAGCCATAGGGAGGCTAACTAACCCGAAGGCTATGACTACTATAAGCATGAATAAAGCGTTTATAAGACTCCTAGTTGCCCCCCAAAGTATCTCTCCTGCAATTACTTCATCCAAATTAAGAGGAGTTGCTATTATCGCATCGAAGGTCTTCTGATAATACATTCTTACATAAGATCCATAGGTGCATTCGAAGAATGCTGAGTTCATGATGGAAATAGAGATCAACCCGGGGGCTAGAAATACTGCGTAAGGAATCCCATTTATTGGACCTACGAATCCACCCAGTCCAAAGCCAAGAGCAATAAGGTAGAGGATAGGTTCTAAAAAGGGTAGTATGAAGTTGACCCTGTAAGTCTTCATGAATACGTCCCAATTTCTCATCCAGACCTTCCAAGCCCAACTGCCCACTTTTGGAAGTTTAAAATAAGAAGACATGCTATCACTCTCTTAACGCTCTTCCTGTCAGCTTAAGAAATACATCCTCTAGAGTGGCAGACCTTACTGTAGTCCGGTTGAGTCTACACTGATTCATGATGGTGAACATTAAATCAGAAGGTCTATCGGTGAAGATATGAATTGTATCCCCAACTACTTCAAACTCTAACTCCATCTTTTGCAAACATAAAAGAACTTCTGGGTTTGCCTCTACTTCTAAAATGCTATTTCCAATTTGCTCTTTTACAAGGTCTTCTGGTCTTCCTTCTACTAGAATCTTGCCATAGTCCATTATTACTAATCTATCACAAAGCTGTGATGCTTCTTCCATATAGTGAGTAGTAAGTATCGTTGTAACTCCTTCTTTCTTTAGACTTCTTATTCTGTCCCATATGAGATGTCTTGCCTGAGGGTCTAAGCCTACTGTCGGCTCATCCAAAATCAGTATCTTCGGCTCATTTAAAAGAGCGCGAGCAAGGATCAGCCTTCTCTTCATCCCTCCAGAAAGCCTCTCTATTATTGCTTCTCTCTTTTCTTCTAACTGCATGAATTTTAGAAGCCTTTCTATCCTTTCCTTTGCCTCACTCTTTGGGATGCTGAAGTATCTAGAGTAGACCATAAGGTTCTCATAGACTGTAAAATCAGGATCAAGGTTGTTCTCTTGAGGAACCACGCCAAGATTTCTTTTTATCTCTTTTGGGTAAAGGTCCACATCCATCCCCAAGACTTCGAGCTTGCCAGATGTCTTTGGGGAGACACACTGAATCATCTTTATTGTTGTAGTCTTTCCAGCGCCATTAGGACCCAAGAAGCCGAAGCACTCACCTTGCTCTACATTAAAGTTGATACCATCTACAGCTACTATATCTCCATACCTCTTCATCAAATTTTCTGCTGATACTACTGTAGGCAAAACAGAAAGCCTCAGTTAAATTATCCTATTCTCTAAACTCAATGCTGTTTTTTATTCTTTTTTAAAAGCACGCAATAAACATTTAAAAAGATCAATGAAATTGATTTAGGGTAAAATGGGTCATAGAAAAAAGAGTGCTCCTAGGAGAGGATCATTAGCATACCTGCCTAGAGGAAGGGCTGCCAGCATAGTGCCGCGTGTTAGAACTTGGCCTGAAGTTTCAATCGATAAACCTTCACTTCTAGGCTTTGCAGGCTTCAAGGCAGGTTCTATACATGTCATAACTGTGGATGATAGAGAGAAGACGCCCAACTTTGGCAAGCCAGTCTTCAATTCCGCTACTGTTCTTAGTGTACCGCCTATCTTCGTTTATGGTATAAGGGCTTATGGAAAGAATGACAAAGGTCTTTTTGCAATTAAAGATGCCTATAGTGATAAGTTACCAAAGGGTCTGAGCGAAAAGGGTAAAGAGCCAAAGGCTATGGAAGATGCTTTGAAAGAAATAGAAAGCAACCTAGACAAAGTAACTCAATTATGCGCTATAGTAAGTGTTTATCCTAAGGGTGTAGGATTATCACAAAAGAAGCCTATTATTTTTGAGGTTGGTGTCAGTGGAGGAGAAATGAAATCACGCTTTGAATATTTGAAGAGCTTACTGGGAAAAGAGGTCAAGATCAATGATATAATAAAGCCTGGCATGTATGTTGACGTAATAGCTATAACAAAAGGAAAGGGTATTGAAGGGCCTGTAACAAGGCATGGCATAAAGAGGAAAAGGCCTAAGTCGAGAAAGAGTGTTAGAGCAGTGGCTACTCTTGGACCATGGCATCCTGCCTCTGTCATGTATACAGTGCCTAGAGCCGGTCAGAGGGGCTATCATCAAAGAGTTGAGTACAATAAGAAAGTTATCGTTGTATCAAATTCAGAAGAGGCAGAAATAACTCCTAAAGGTGGTTTTCCTCACTTTGGTGTAATTAAAGGGGATTACATAATCTTAAAGGGATCTATACCAGGACCAGCAAAAAGGTTGATCAAGATACGCTATCCAGCAAGACCTCCTAAGACCAAGGTTCAACCACCAAAAGTTCTTGAGATAAGTGTGAGAAGGTAATCATCATGGCAAAAGTTCCTGTCTACAACCTCGACGGTTCTGTAGCAAGTAAAATAGATCTGCCTGAAATCTTCTCCACTCCCTTCAGGCCAGATGTAATTCATAGGGCTTTTGTTGCACTATCATCACATAGCATTCAACCTCAAGGCAGAGACCCTCTTGCTGGAAAGAAGACAAGTGCATCAACCTATAACCCTCCTACTGGTCGTGGCATATCGAGAGTCCCAAGAGTCAAGGGTGAAAGGCATCCTAGATCAGGACAAGCAGCAGGAATAGCAGGCGTAGTGAAAGGTAGGCAAGCTCATCCTCCAAGGTCTGAAAAAGTAATGAGAAAAGAAATCAACAAAAAAGAGAGATTATTGGCTACAGCATCAGCCATAGCATCATCATCTAAAAAAGAGTTGATCATGCTAAGAGGTCATAAAGTCGATAAAGTTCCAAGCATTCCTCTAATAGTATCTGATGAAATTCAGGGCTTAAGCAAGGCGAAGGATCTTAAATCCTTTTTTGAAAGATTTGGCTTAAATGAAGATGTTGATAGGGCAGCAGGGAAAACAAAGAGCCTCTCCGGTAAGCCTAGAATGCGTGGTAGAACGAAAAGAAAGGCAAAAGGTCCTCTGATAGTTATAGCCGAGGATAAAGGCTTAGGAAAAGCTGTAAAAAACTTTCCAGGAGTGGATTACGCATTGGCAAAGGACTTAAGTGTATTGCACTTAGCACCTGGTTCTTACCCTGGCAGGCTAGTTGTTTGGGCAGAGTCTGCCCTAAATTCTCTTAGTAAACCTTTGATGGAGGTTGTTAGAAGGTTTGAGAGTTGAAGATGCCTCAAGAATCATAAAAAGGCCTTATGCTACAGAAAAGACCTTCAGCCTTATCGAAGGAGAGAACAAACTTGTCTTCATAGTGGATGAAAAGGCTAGTAAAAAAACCATAAAGCAAGCTGTTGAAACTTTGTACGACGTAAAAGTAGATTCAGTGAACACTGCAAATACTATTTATGGCAAAAAGGCTTATGTGAAATTGTCAAAAGAGAGTCCAGCAACAGATCTGGCTGCTAAGCTTGGTCTAGTATAAATTAATGATAAAGACTTAAGAGGAGCGAAAAACAAAATTCTGGTGGCGATCATGGGTAAAAGAATCCTTCAACAGAGAAGAGGTCGTGGGGGAATACAGTTTCGTGCACCAACGAAAGGAAAGTTAGCCCCTGCGAGGTATCCTCCCTTCCCTATTGCAGAGACTAGATGGGGAATAGTTACTGGGCTATTTAATGAAAGAGGGAGAAGTGCGCCTTTAGCACAGATAACCTTTGATGATGGTACGGTAAATTATCTACCAGCTGTAAATGGATACTATGTAGGTCATAAGATAGAGATAGGACCTGAGGCTGAGCCGAAGATAGGAAATATATTACCATTGGAAAAGATACCTGAAGGGACGAACATCTGTAACATAGAGAGAAACGTTGGTGACGGTGGTAAGCTTATCAAAGCATCTGGATGCTCAGCTATACTGCGTTCAAAGACAGTAACAGGCGCTGTCATAAACTTCCCATCTGGCAAGACAGCCGTAATAGATTCTAGATGTAGAGCAACTATAGGAGAGATAGCTGGCGGAGGTAGGATAGAAAAACCATTCTTAAGGGCAGGAGCAAAGTATCATGCCATGAAGGCTAAAGCAAAGATTTATCCTCGGGTAAGAGGAGTTGCCATGATATCTGTTTATCATCCCTTCGGAGGAGGGAGGCATCAACACACCATCCATAAGTCTAAATCCATTTCTAAGACTGCACCGCCAGGTGCTAAAGTTGGAGATATAGCGTCAAGAAAGACAGGTAGAAAAAGAACGATTAGAAAAGTACAGGAGGTTAAGTAAATCTATGGTCAAAGAGTTCAAGTACAGAGGTTATACAGTTGAACAATTACAATCCATGTCTCTAGAGGCTTTCCTATCTATCTTGCCTTCAAGGCAGAGAAGGTCTTTGAATAGAGGTATATCTGACGAAAAGAGAAAATTACTTGAAGATGTTAGGGCTGCAAAGAATGGAAAGTTGAAGAATGCGATAAAGACTCATGCAAGAGACATGGTAATCTTACCGAACATGATCGGTTTGACCATTCATTTGCATAA
Organism: Nitrososphaerales archaeon; assembly: GCA_049699795.1. GTDB lineage: Archaea > Thermoproteota > Nitrososphaeria > Nitrososphaerales > JACAEJ01 > JAVZMU01. Next base: position 7,069 of record JBNAWJ010000026.1, read on the forward strand.
TGGGAAGGAGTTCGTTCCTATAGAAATAAAACCTCAGATGATAGGGCACTATCTTGGGGAATACGTGATAACAAACAAGAAAGTCTCTCATGGTACACCTGGAATAGGAGCGTCTCGCTCATCATTATACGTTCCTTTGAAGTAATAGAATTAATATCATTAGGAAACGAAGAAACGTCTTTTTAACGCTCTCTTCTCAGCGTCGAGTATCAATTCAATCAATCTATCACCCACTTTAGGCTCTTCTCTCAGTAAAATCATGGCTTCTGACAGACTGATGCCCCTTGCCACCATCACCATTACTGCTGCAAGTCCATAATTAGAGATCAGTTCTGCTGAATTCAACAATTTTCTTAAAATGATCTTCTCTTTATCAGATAACTCTTTCTTTGATAGCATCTTATCACATAGTGATAGCATTTTCTCTAATGGCTCATTTGTTAAGCCAATCTTTGATGATCCACATACTTGACAAACTACCTTTTCTTTAAGATCAAGAACTCTTAACATCTCTGAGTATTTCCAACAATTCGTGCAGACAAGGACTCTACTCTCATTGAGCAATCTTGCATGGGCTGATTTGATAAGTATGTTCTTCATCCTTTGAGGAGGTATTATATCTCTCATTTTGCTCATTTCCTCAAAGCCAATCCTTCCTATGGGCGTAATAGAATCAAGATTCTTTATGAAAGAGATTTCTATATTGCCAGATGCTATCTTGTTGATGATAAGGTTCGTTAATTCTACATCAGCATCGTTGAACAACGTTGTCCTTATGGCTTCATCAAAAATGACAGTACCCTCAAAACCCTTCATCAAGTTACTTAAACTCACATCGCTCAAATCAACATCTTTTGATATAGCGCCAAACTTCCTTGCTACGTGCAGAAACCTTCTTTTGAAGATTCCTGTCCTAATGAAGGCTTGAGTTGCCATTTCTTTTATATCTTTATGAACCATTTCTCTCAGTACTGAGTTTATATCTTCAGGACTTGCTCTGTCTGTCTGAATTATTATTCGATAGGGGTCTTGCTGAACCTTTGTGGGCGAACCTACCTTTTCTGATAGGATCGATCCTAATATTCTTGAGATTGTTCGGTTGACCAACAATCCGAAGCAACAATTTATTATGATAAAGTCTTCCCATTTCTCTATAGTAATTCTCTTGTCTGTTGGTATTGGTAGGTTCATTTTGACTTGATCTATTATTTCTGATATGGCTTGCATTATCGTTTTAGAGTCGCAGGGGTAAATTTTACTCAATTCTAGAGCAATATCTTCAGGCTTTGATCCAGATTTCATCATCTCTTCTACTTTACGTCTTATCTCTCCTACCTCATTCGCAACCTCGAATGGCACTGGAATTTCTTCACCAACCCAACTGGGTATGGCCCCTGCTACATCATCTTCAGGCTTTACATATATTCTATCTCGAAACACCTGAAGAATCTTCCATACAGAACCTCTAACAATGAACTTTGTACCTATTTCACCATGCTCTGCAACAAAAGCCTCATCAAGAATTCCTATAGGTTCATCCTTCTCTTCTTCTATGACTATGAACTGCTTCTCATCAGGAATCATGGACAAATTTTGAAAGTAATAGCTGTAGAATTCCTTAGTCTTCTGAGGCTTCATGAAAAATTTGTCCTGAAAAGATGCCCAAGCAAACCTTGGATATCTTGTGTGCATATACTCGATAACTTTCTTCAAATCATCTTCAGACAAATTCCTATAAGAATAGGCTTTTTTGAAAATTTCCAAAACTTCATCAAAACTCCATCTTCCTTTTTGCATCATCAAACCAACTATCTGATGATTCACTGCATCCAGAGGCTTATCAGGGATGTGGACTGGCTCTAATTCTTCGATCAATGCCCGGCGGGCTATGACAAGGGCTTCAAGGGTATCGTCTGAATCCTGAGTTATTATTACTCCCTTTGCAATCCCTCCAACTTTATGACCACTTCTACCTACTCTTTGAAGCAATCTAGTAACCTGCCTTGGCGAATTATACTGGATCACCATCTCTAATGCTCCTACATCTATACCAAGCTCGAGAGAACTCGTGCAAACGATTCCTAGTAATTTTCCTTCCTTCAAACCCCTTTCAGCAACTATACGTGACACTCTAGAGAGGGAGCCATGGTGGACTCCTATGGCAAGGTCTATCTCCCATACTCTAAAACGGCTTGCCAAAACCTCAGCCTCTGACCTTGTATTTGTGAAGAGTAATACTGAGGCATTCTCTTCTATCAACTTTCTCATGAACCTTAGCCTTGATGCAACTTCTGGGTACGTATACAACTTGTTGGCAAGCTCAAAATCTTCATCATTAGGCTTTGGGTAGATCACTTTTAATTGCATGAACCTAGAAACAGGGACTTGCACTATCTCACAAGGTCTGTCTTTGCCGACTAAGAACTTTGCCACCTCTTTTGGAGATCCTATGGTTGCCGATAATCCTATAATTTGAAAATCTCTCTCAGTTATGTATCTTAACCTCTCAAGACCCAATGATAATTGACTTCCTCTCTTCTCTGTAGCTAACTCATGGACTTCATCTATTATCACCCATTTTATGGATTTAAGATGCCTTCTCATGACCCAGCCTGGCAGTATTGCTTGCAAAGTCTCAGGAGTTGTTATGAGAATGTCTGGAGGAAACCTGGCTTGAGCACTTCTTTCCTTTACTTCAGTATCTCCATGCCTCACTGATAGTCTCAAATCGAGCCTTTTACACCACCACTCAAGCCTTTCTAGCAAATCTCTGTTCAAAGCCCTCAGAGGCGTTATGTATAGAGCCTTTATTCCAGGCTTTTTCTCCTCTAGTCTTAATATGAAATCCAGTATTGGTAAGAAGGCTGCTTCAGTCTTTCCTGTTCCTGTAGGGGCTATGAGCAAAACATTCTTTCCCTTCATTATCAAAGGAATCGCTTTTACTTGTGGGTCTGTTGGCTCATAGAATCCCCTATCTTCGATAGCCCTTCTTATTGGCTTTGCAAAAATAGAGAATATGTTCTTCTTAGCCTCTCCCACTCTAATTCCAATTTAATTGTTCATCAAGTCACAATAAAGGTTTGCTAAAAATAAAGCATATTGTAAAGAGAATGCATCAGTAGCATTTATATGAAACATTTTATGATAAATGAGCGATCGCCTTGGTGAAAGTAAAAGATGTCATGGTAAAAGATGTCATTACAATAGATGAAGGAGAAAGCGTGGCTAAAGCATGTGAAATAATGGGTAAGAAGCATATCGGTAGTTTAATAGTCATAAGCCAAGGTAAGCCTATAGGAATATTTACAGAAAGGGATTTATTGTCTAAGATCATCCCCAAAAAACTCAAACTCGATGAGATAAAAGTAAAGGACTACATGTCCAAACCCTTAACAGTCATCAGTCCAGAATTCGATATAAAGGAGGCAGCCAGGATAATGGCACAACTGAAGATAAGAAGACTTCCTGTGATGGAGGAAGGAAAGCTTGTGGGAATATTGACATCTCCCGATATAATCCATGCATTGGCTAAAGCTCCTCTGGAATTTTAAAAGAGTGGTTTAAAGATGGCTTCAAAGTCTAAGACGGCTAAAGCAGAAGAAACGGTGAAGTGCAGCGACTGTGGCAGAGTTTTATCGGTTAAAGACCATGGCTTAAAATGGGATAGATGCCAAGTTTGTAATTCGATAATATGTGTTAACTGCATGTGGTACAACAGAGTCCGAAAAGAAGGACTTTACAGTTATTACTATGATGTAATAAGGGTATGCAGGAAGCATGTAATTTAAGAGTTCTGATCAAACAATTACAAATATAAGAAGAGCTTAATTTCATCATTGCAATGGAAGAGGGCTAGGATGAGGATAATACTGTTAGGCTTTGGTGTCGTTGGGCAGAGCTTCCTTCGATTGCTCGCTCTTAGATACAACGAACTCGCTTCGATTTATGGGTTGAGACCAAGAATAGTAGCCATAGTCGATAAGAAAGGTGCAGCCATTGATGAGAGAGGCCTTGATATGGAAAAGATGCTAAAGGTCAAGAAGGAGATGGGAAGCGTTTCTAAAGCCGATGATAAAGGCTTTCCTAATTTATCAGCCGAAGAAATAATAAAAAAGGTTGAGGCAGAGATAGTAATAGAAGTAACACCTACTGATATTAAAAGTGGAGAGCCAGGTTTAACACATATAGAGACCAGCATAAAGAATGGCAAGCAGGTTATAACAACGAATAAAGGCCCTTTGGCACTTGCTCTCCCTGCCCTTATGGACCTTGCAGAATACAATGGCGTTTACTTAAGGTTTAGCGGTACTGTAGGAGGAGGTATGCCAATACTCGATTTAGGAAGAAAATGCCTTATTGCCGATAGAATCATTTCAATAAGAGGAATATTAAATGGCACTACGAATTATATCTTGACAGAGATGAGTGAGAAGAATATAGAATTCAATGAGGCTCTTAGAAAGGCTCAAGAATTAGGGTATACAGAAAAGGACCCTTCCTTGGACATAGATGGATTCGATACAGCGAGCAAGTTAGTCATAATGGCAAATTGGATAATGGGGAAGAAGGTCACTTTGAAGGATGTTAAGATCAATGGCATACGTAATATAACCCTTAAAGACTTAATGGATGCTGATAAGAATGGCAAAACAATAAAGCTCATAGGCTCCATCAATGAGGAATTAGAGGTCAAGCCCAAAGAAATATCAAAAAAAGATGTATTGTGCGTTCATGGGACTTTTAACGCTGTAACCTTTGTCTCTGAATTCGCTGGCGAGGAGACTATAATAGGTAAGGGTGCTGGTGGGATGGAGACTGCAAGTGCTATCTTAAGAGATTTAATAGATATAAAGGCAAATCTATCTGCTAGAATGATGGCATAGCGTGGGAATATGAAGTTAGTCATGAAGTTTGGTGGTTCCTCTGTAGCGAATGGAGATTGCATGAAGAGGGTTGCTAAAATAGTTTCTGATTTTGTTAACCAAGGGAATAGATTAGTTGTAGTAGTTTCAGCGTTAGAAGGTGTAACAGATCAATTACTAGAAGCTTCTGAAGAGGCTAAAAAGGGCAACCTAGACTACATTCGTGAGTTCATCGAAAAGATCAGGGAAAGACATCTCAATACCGTCAAAGATGCCATCAAAAATCAATCCTTGAAAAAAGAGATAGAAAACATCGTCAGAAGCATAGTTGAAGAGATTGAGAAGGTCTTGACAGGAATAGCTTATCTGGGTGAGCTTACACCAAAATCTTTGGATTACGTTCTATCCTTTGGCGAGAGATTATCGACTCCTATACTATGCTATTCTCTTCTTGATATCGGGCTTAATTCTAAATTTTTATCAGGAAAAGATGCTGGCATTGTAACAGATTCTAATTATGGAGAAGCAAGACCTTTGATGAGATTAACAAAATATCAGGTAAAGCAAAAGCTAGAACCTATGCTTGACAAAGGCATAATCCCTGTTGTGACAGGCTACATAGCTTCCACTCAAGAAGGCTTCATAACTACTTTGGGAAGAGGAGGCTCTGATTACTCTGCAACTATAATCGGCTCTTCATTAAATGCTGATGAAATTTGTATCTGGACAGATGTGGATGGCTTGATGACAGCAGACCCTAAGATAGTACCATCAGCAAGAACAATGCCTGAAATATCTTTTCAGGAAGCCATAGAGATGGCTCTTTTCGGTGCGAAAGGTCTTCATCCTAGAGCTTTAGAGCCTGCAATGGAGGAAGGAATTCCTGTGAGGATAAGAAATACCTTTAATCCAGAAAACCCTGGCACATTGATTAATAATAAGCAGAAGATAAAGGAAGGAGAGATAGTAAAAGCTGTTAGCTTCATAAAGAATGTTTCATTAGTGAATATTAGTGGAGCAGGGATGGTTGGCGCTCCTGGCACTGCAGCAAAAGTCTTCGATGTTTTAGGCAAGAATAATGTGAACGTATTGATGATTTCTCAAAGTGCTTCTGAAGCCAACATATCGTTTATAATAAAAAGAGCTTCTCTTGGAAAGGCTATGAGTGCTTTAGAAATAGCCTTACTTGGTCAAGGGATCGTTCGTGAAATTACTGCTGATGAAGATGTTTGCATAATAGCGATAGTAGGAGCAGGCATGAAAGGCACTCCAGGGGTAGCTGCCAGAGTCTTTAACGCTGTTGCCAAAAAGGGCGTAAATGTTATGATGATCTCTCAAGGCTCTTCTGAAGTCAACATATCCTTTGCTGTTAAAGAGAAGGATGGAGAGAACGCTGTTAGGGCTATTCATGAAGAATTCGGTCTTTCAAGATAAATTTAGTAACTGAGAGTTCTTTAACAAAGTAAATTGAGTTATGAGTCTAATAGTCTCTATAATGATGGTAAATAACCATAACCTAAAGCTATCATTTCAGAGGTGAAGGTAGTGGCGCAGTTTTCTAAGAACTGGGCGAAAGATGAGTCGAAAGGCTTTAGTGAAAAGTTAAAGGAGGCAGTCAAACCAGAAGAATCCTTGAAGCCAAGGCTTGACCAAGCTTCACGCTTGATTCAAGCGCAGATAACGAATCTTGATAATAGGTTATTAAGACTACAGGAAAGAGAATCATATATATTCAAAAGGATGGTTGTAGCGATGCAGAAGCATGATACACAGACGAGCTCTGCTCTCTCAAACGAGTTGGCTGAAGTAAGGAAGATGGCAAAGATTGTAAGCCAATCAAAGATTGCCCTTGAGCAGACAACACTTCGACTTAATACAGTTCAAAATCTTGGAGATATGGTTGCAACACTGGCACCTGCTGTAAGTGTCATAAGGGACATAAGATTGGGGCTGGTCAACTTTATGCCAGAAGCAGAGCACGGAATGGGCGAGATTAGCAACATTCTAAGCAACACGCTTTTAGATGCGGGTCAACTTGGAGTTCCCGCATTAAACTTTGAGGCTGCAAATGAGGATGCCCAGAAGATCTTGGCAGAAGCATCGATTGTAGCTGAAAATAAGATGAAGGAAAAGTTTCCTGACCCGTCTTTGCCGATAGGAGAAGCAACTTAAAAATCCTAGATTTTACTTTTTATGAACTCCAAAGCTTCCTCAACCTTATCATTATCAACAATCCCCGACGCAAACTCCGGATTTCCTCCTCCTTTTCCATTAAATTTCATAGCGACTTCTTTTAAAATGGCGTTACAATCTAATTCTAAGTTTGGACTTCTACCTAGTATTAAGAAGGCATTTTCATCTCTATTAGCAAAGACGACAACGCTGCTCTCATTTTTCATTAATTCTCCAGCCTTCTCCATCAATTTCTTATTGTCCAATCCATCAAAAATCTTTAAGTAAATTTTGATGCCATTCTTTTCTACGAATTTTATATCCTCCGCCTCTCTCTCACTTAATAGAGAAAGCTTTTTTCTTATGTTAAGAAAATCATCCTTAAGGTTTTGAACAGTTCTTTTAAGGGTATCAAGAGTTGCACCAACGATTTCATTAACTTCCATACATATCTTGGCAATTTCAAGAGCCTTCGTCTTGGCACTTTCACCAACATAGAACTCTATCTCAAAAAGATCCTTTCCAGCCTTTGAAAACTTCGTGACTATGAAGAACGAGCACTCTTTTGTATTTCTAGCATGCTCTCCTCTACAGGCTGAATAATCGTATCCATCTACTTCTATTACCCTAGTTTTACCTGTGATTCTTTCTTCATAGGCTCTTAGAGATGGAAAAGCCTTCTTTGCATCTTCCAAAGAATCGAAAAAGTGTTCCTTTATTTCTTTAGCCTCATCTATTACCTTATTTGTCATCTTCTCTGCTTCGAATACGGTCTGCCAATCTAGATGCTTGGATAATATTGTCGCAGTACCTTTTTCTCCTTCTATCTCTACTTTCTTCACTTCTATGCTTGGCACTAATCTCTTTAGACTACCCATGAATACATGCTCAGCAGTGTGCGCTATGCTCATAAAAAAAGAAAATCATTAGTTCTTATAATCTCTTTCCAATCATAGCGCTAAAAATTCAATGCATATTTGTGCAAATTATATATAAGAGCATGTAAAATGATCAACGTAGATTCATTTTGTCTATAGATGAAACAGATAGGAAGATACTGTCTGAATATCTTAAAGATGCGAGGTCATCTTTTAGAGAAGTAGCTAGTAAGATAGGCGTTGCAGTAGGTACAGTCCTATCTAGAACAAGAAAGATGGAGAAGGCAGGACTGATAAAAGGATACTCGGTAGTCCTTGACCATGAAAAACTGGGCTATGAGTTGACAGCCATAACAGAGATAACTGTATCAAAAGGGAAACTTCTTGAGATGGAGAAAGAGATAGCAAAGTTTCCAAACATTTGTGCAGTCTATGATGTGACAGGCTTGACCGATGCTATTATAATAGCTAAATTTCGTAACAGAGAAGAGTTGAGCAAGTTCACAAAAGTCCTTCTAGGGATGCCCTTCGTAGAGAGGACAAACACTCATATAGTTCTAACAACAGTCAAGGAAGACTTTAGGCTGATATGATGATATCAAGCACTTTTATGGAGTTTTATCCACCATTTTGGTGTACGAGCTTCTGAAGATAGATCTAAGGGATCATAGGGCTTTATGTCAATGACAGGAGTGCCGTTTATTGCATCTAATCCTTTCACCTTTATTATATTCCTCTCTCTATCTATCAACTCAACTAGTGTAAGACCTATAGGATTTGGTCTGTAAGGAGATCTGGTAGCAAAGACACCCACTAAAGGTAAATCTGATCTTCCTCTTGGATGGACTTTAAGGCTTATCTTTTCAGTAAAGGCTTTGTGCATATAGAATATTATGAATAGATGAGAGAAATCTTGTATACCATCTAATGCTTCGGTCAAATCTTTCGATATCACTATCTCTGATAACACATTTTTTCTATCCTTTCTTATCTTCTCTTCATCAGCCATCGTTCTTACATAGCCTATGGGTTTGAGGCTTAGTTTTCTAATCATAAGTTTTCACTTTGCGCAAATACGAATTATGTATTAGATCTTATGAACCGTTTGGTGAACTTAGTATGAACTTGAGATACTTCTCACCAGTCTGTCATAGATCTTGAGCTTTTCCAATCCTGCTTCGATCCCCTTTTCAGCCTCTGGTATTCTGTTTTCTTCAAAAAACTTCTCTACTTCCTTAACTCTACCTATTCCCAGAATAGGTATGATGGCCAGCAGAACTCGAGAAAGTGTTCCAGTACCCTCATAGAGCTTCCTCAGCAATTCTATGTTTACCTTTAACCACACCCAAGCTATATCCCTAGCATCAGGGTTTCTTGTAGCCATCAAGATCAAGGTTCTCACATCTTGCCTCTTCACTTCTCCGCTTAGGGCAAATCCAAGAGATAGGGCTACAAGTGACTTATCCTTGAAGCTCATCAAAGAGCTAAGCATCCTGATTCTCTCTTCGTCAGAAATGAATTCTCTATACTTCTTTACAATCCCTTCAAAGTCACTGTATGCTCTTGCGTATGCTATGGCAACAGCATCCTTCATGTCTGGTCCTACCTTCTCGTAATCTTCGAAACTAGATCCTAACTCCTTGGCAAAACTATCATCTATCATGGCTAACCTACCTGCCATGATACCTCTCAGCATGGAACTATTCTCATCAGTCTTCACCTGAAGAATTTTGAGCTGGGATTTATGAAACTTCTTTGAGATTTCAGAGATTCTTGATGTGATGATCGAGTATAGGAAAGCTAGCTGATCTGAAACTTCGAGCGCAGGAAGGTAATCCTGTTCATTATAGTATCTCTCTACGATTTTCAAATATTCGCTGAAGGAAATCTTTCTAGCCATCAGAAAGGCTAGAGCATCGGATACCATTCCCCACCTATCAAAGGCTGAAAGCTTACTTTTCCATACTTTATCGTAAAGACCCTTGTAGTATACTCTATAGAAACCTGTCTGATCAATGTTCAACTTCAAGGACTCTGCGCCTTTGATTTCGATTACTTCCTCTTCCTTGTCCAAGAGTAATGTTTTAGACTTGCCGTTGAGTTTCAGGGTAACAGGTATCGGCCAAACATCTTTTTCAGAATCGCCTGACAGGAGAAACTTTTCCTGCTTTAGCATTAACTTTCCTTTTTCCATCTTAGCAGTCATGAAAGGATATCCTGGTTTCCCTATCCATTTGCTCATGATCGTCTCTATCGGCTTTCCCGATGCTTTCTCCAGTGAGCTCCAGAGATCCTTTCCAGTAGCGTTAGAAAACTTGTACTGAGTGAGATAGTTCATTAGTCCTTTCCTGAAGTCGTCAGACCCTATGTATGCTTCTATCATTCTCAGTATACTTGCACCTTTACCATAGCTTATGGCATCAAAAATTTGCTCTATCTCACTTGGAGCCTTGATAGCAGCTTCTATAGGATGAGTACTCTTCAGAGAGTCTCTGGCCATGGCTTCGGAAGTCTCACTGTTCAAGAAGTCCTGCCAAACTTTCCACTGTGGATATATTGCGTCTAGAGTTTTGTAGCTCATAAAAGTGGCAAAGCTTTCATTTAACCATAGTTCGTCCCACCACTTCATTGTCACTAAGTTCCCGAACCACTGATGGGCCAATTCATGTGCTATAACTTCAGCTACCCTCTTCTTGGTCCTGAAACTACTGCTCTCATCAGCAAGTAACGCTATTTCTCTAAAGGTTATGGCACCCCAATTCTCCATCGCACCTGCTGCAAACTCTGGTACTGCTATCAGGTGAATCTTTGGAAGCATGTAAGGTATACCGAAGTAATGCTCATAGAACTCTATGGACTTTTTAGCCACTTCTAAAGCAAATTTCCCTTTATTCACTTTACCAGGAGTTGTAGCTACGATTAAATCGATATTGCCCAGTTTATCCCTAATCTCTTCAAACTTTCCTATTCCTAAATAGAGCAGGTAAGTCGACATCTTTGGCGTCTTCTGAAATGATACGGTTTTCTTATCTCCCTCAACTTTTACTGACTCAACAGGCATGTTTGATATAGCATCCAAGTCCTTGTCGATCTTAACAGTGATCTTGAATTCTGCTTTATAGCTCGGATGGTCCAAGCATGGTAGCATTCTCCTTGCATGGGCAGCCTCGAACTGGGTCGTTATTACAAATGTGTTGTCATAGGGAGCTCTGTAGATGCCAACCAGTGAATCTTGAATCAGTCCGGAGTATGTAATTTCTAGTTCACCCTTGAATGGACCAGTCTTGATCGTCAAATCCTCATCCTTCATCTCGAACTTTAACTGCTTACCGCCAGCCTTCACATTGAGAACGTTTAAGCCTAGAGAGTTTAGGGTTACATCACCCTCAGACTCAAGCTCTATCAGTACTCTACCATCAAACTTAAGGCTCTTGAAATCTAAGTCAAGGTATAAATCGTAATTTTTTATCTGCACAATACGCAATATAGATCATGGCTTTAATTAGTTTATTCTTTATGATTTTCTTTTGATTATTGAAGATTTTCAGTTTTAGAAATAGTCAAAACTGTATAAATTCAAGCCCAGATTTAGTTAACCATTTGCTTTATATCTTAAAAATTGATATTGAATGTGGCGATGAAATGGAGAGGCAACCAAAGTATTTCGTCCAAGTCTTGCAAAGAGAGAAGGCTTTCAACGTACCAAAAGAAGTTACATCTAGCCTAAAAGGAGTCGTGAGTGGTAAGATGATGAATAGAATGAAGCATGAATCTGTTCAGTGCCCTATGGTGAAAGGGGAAGTACCTTTCCTAGATTGCTTTGCTTGTGAATCCTTCATTAGGAGAGTAAAAGGAGAAGTTCATTGTTTTGGGTCAAAAGGTCCCAGTAGATTCTCCAAACCTTAATTGAAAAACTTGACCGATAAATTCTATTTGCCAAATTTTGTGAAGGATTTTACAGAGGGTAAATCAGACTTATAAAGAGAATTCTCTAAACCTAAAAGAGGAGATCAGTTTGATCAATCTAGAGCAGATAAGACCCTTTTTCGAACCATCGTCAGTAGCTGTTATAGGCGCTTCTCCAATCATAACAAAGGTTGGCTACGTAGTTTTACATAACCTTCTGACGAACAAGGAGAAATGGATATTCGATGGAGAAATTTATCCAGTGAATCCAAAGTACTCTGAAGTTCTAGGAGTAAAGTGTTACCCATCTTTGAAGAGCATTAAAGAAAGTGTAGAGACGATTATAATAGCGATTCCTGCACAGATAGTTCCTAGCGTTATGGAAGAAGCTGCAGAGATAGGTGTAAAGGCAGCGATAATAATATCTTCTGGTTTCAGTGAAGTTGGGAATGTAAAGCTTGAGGAAGAAGTTAAGAGAATAGGATTAAGATCAGGAATAAGAATAATAGGTCCAAACTGCTTGGGAGTTTATGATCCTTACTCAGGTATGGATACTCTATTTTTGCCTGAAGTTAAAAAATTGTCAAGTGGTAGGGAAGTTGTAGCAACTCCAAGACCCTTTCCAGGCTCTATCATATTGATAAGTCAGAGCGGTGCTTTTGGGGCTGCTGCGTTAGACTATATGGCTGGTCATGGTATTGGAGTAAGATGCTTCGTAAGCCTTGGGAATAGGTGTGATGTGGCTGAGCATGAACTTTTACTCTATTTTTCTGAGGATAAGAAGACGAAAGTAAACTTACTATACATAGAGGGTATAGGCAATGGAAGAGGGTTCTTCGAAGCTTCAAAAGAAGTCTCAACTCTTAAGCCTATAGTTGCCTTAAAAGCAGGAAAGACTAGTGCTGGGGCAAGGGCTGCTGCTTCTCATACTGGTGCATTGAGCGGTGTAGATCAGATTTATGGTGCAGTCTTCAAGCAGAGTGGAATAGTAAGAGCGATGAACTTAGAAGAACTCTTCGATATGGGTAGAGCCTTAAACTTACAACCACCAGCCCATGGCAAAAAAGTTGCAATACTCACAAATGGTGGAGGTCCTGGAATTGTGGCTGCAGATACCTGTGAAGAGTCTGGACTCTCAGTTGTTAAACTTTCTGATGATATAATAAACAGATTTGAGGATTTGAAGAAAAAAGGCGAATTACTTCCTATAATGGCAAACTCGAATCCAGTAGACCTTACAGCACTTGCTACTAGCGACATGTATGTCAAGGCTCTTAAGATACTGCTCGATGATAAAGATATAGATGGCGTGTTAGTCATAACATTACCTCAAACTCCCTCTATCCTAGATGATGTAATAGAGAAGGTTGCTGATGTATCGATGGAGCAGAAAAAGCCTGTCGTTGCCTGTGTAATGGGCGGAACAGAGATGGCAGAGGAATTTAGAGTTAGGTTCGAGAAGAGTGGCATACCTTCCTATTCTATGCCTGAGAGGGCTGCAAGGGCAATTTACAGTCTTATGGAGTATGGAATGTATTTAGGTAAATTGCATTAAGAGTGAATTTATATCATATGAAATCGTCTAGACTCTTCGCTTCTTTTTGAGCATGCAATTCTCTTTTTTCGATGTTTTCATCATACGTATCGAAGATGGGTTTTCCATATACTCCATCGTATCCTGCTATGAATTCTACCCTTCCCTCTCTAGTTTTTATTATTGCATCTGCAATCTTTGCACTGGTTACCTTTAACAACTCATTTTTTTTGGCATTGAGCAATACATTCAATTCGTTCCCAAAATTTGCTATCAATTTGTCTTGCTCTTCCATGACCTTTTTTGAGTAAAGCTGATCTATTTCCATGACATGAGATATTATCTCGTATAATGGTAATAGTGATTTGTATGGAATAGCATTCTTTGGCATGAAACCTTCTGGCCTGTCTGCCAATTCTTCAACTCTTTGTAATACTCCTATGGTCAACTTCCTGCCACATTTTGGGCATTTATTGTCGAGCTTTATGGCATCTCTAGGATGTAAAGAGACATTACAGTTTCTATGGCCTGTATAATGATACTTTCCATACTCTGGCGGTACTTCGACTGTGAATGTGAATCTTTTCTTATCCCTCTTCTTTACAGCATCTACTATCTCAAAATATGATGGTTTTTTAAGGTCAAATACATTGAACTCTCTACCCAATCTCCAAATCCAAGGGCTATGGGCATCTGAGTTGCTCATCAAACAAAATTCATCAAGCTTACTTAACCTCCAATTCATAGGAGGGTCACTACTTAAACCTGTTTCTATTGCATATATGTGCTTAGTCATATCTTCATAGCATTCCTCTATAGAATCGAATCCAGAGAAAGCCCCAAACAAGCTCCACCAAGTAGTCCAAGCATGAGAAGGTATTATCAGAGTATCCTTGTATATGCTCATCAGTATCTCAACAAGCTCTGACGATGATAGATTATTGAATATTGGTCTACCATCTGAAGATAAGTCTCCTCTCTTTGATAATGAATCTATTATCTGATCTGCAATATCAAAGCTAGGAACATGAATAACATGGTGTATCTTTCTTGCCTTGCCATTTTTCTCATAAACCGTACTAACTTCTACTGTTATCATCCAGTATATGCCATTATAAATGAATAAACCACTATTATCAATAGGTTCTAGTTTTTCTTTCAATTCTTTCATCCAAATAGGATGAGTAAAGTCTCCCGTTCCCAGTAAATTCAATCCCTTTATCTTTGCATTTCTGCTTAATTCGTCTAAATTCATATTTTGGCTAGTTGCTCTGCTAAGATAACTATGAATATGAAAGTCAGCGAATATCTTCATTAAATCTCCTTTTGTTTATAATCGATGTGTAAGGATTTAAATCTTGATGATTATAAAGACTAAGGTTAATATCCTCATTTATCTTTGGCATGATGGTCAAGAATGAGTGCTGAAGCTCCCCTCAAGAAAAAGAACGAGAATTTCAGCGAATGGTTCGATGATGTATTGCAAAGAGCTGAGTTAGTAGATATTCGCTATAATGTAAAAGGTTTCATAGTTTACAGACCTAATGTAATGTTCATAGTAAAAAGAGTCTATGAAATCATGGAAAATCTTCTCATAGAGAAGGGTCATAAACCTGCTTTATTCCCAGTTGTGATACCAATCTCTAGCTTTAGAAAAGAAAGTGAACATATAAAGGGCTTTGAGAGTGAAGTATTCAAGATAAATGAAGCTGGCGGTGAAGAGCTTGAAGAGGAATTGATACTTCGCCCCACCTCTGAAACTGCGATTTACCCTATGTTCGCTCTATGGATAAGAAGCTACAAGGATTTACCCATGAAGATCTTTCAATCGGTTTCTGTTTACAGGCACGAGACGAAGGCTACAAGACCCCTTCTTAGGGGGAGAGAGTTCCTCTGGATAGAGGCTCATTGTGCATTTATCGATGAAGAAAGTGCAAGGAATCAGGTAAAGGAGGATTTGGAAATTACAAAAAAGGCTTTCCATGAATTCGGTTTACCTTTTTTGATGGTTGAGAGGGAGCATTACGATAGATTTTATGGTGCTGTAGATTCTTATGCCTTCGATACTCTCTTGCCTGATGGTAGAGTTTTACAAGTGGCTACGACTCATTACTTAGGTCAAAACTTCTCCAATGCTAATGTGTTTGACATAAAATTTACTGATAAGGATGGAATGAGGAAAAACGTTCATCAGACTTGCTATGGACCAGGAGTATCAAGGATAGTTGCAGCTATAATAAGTGTTCATGGAGATGAGTATGGTCTAGTATTGCCCTTTGATGTTGCTCCTTTCCAAATAATCGTTATTCCAATACTTAAAGCTGGTAAGGAAGATGCAATAATGGAGAAATCAAAAATTATAACTCAAAATCTATCGAAAGCAGGCTTTAGAACAATACTGGATGATTCTGACGAAAGACCTGGAGAAAAGTACTACAAGTGGGAGATGCTAGGAGTACCGATAAGAATCGAAATAGGGGAGGAAGAAGTCAAAAAAGATTTTGTTACGATCTTTAGGCGAGATTTAAGATCAAGAAAGAAAGTCAAGGATAAAGATGTTATTGATAATATTTTGAACCTTAAGAGCCTAATTCTTAAAGAACTAGAGAAAAGAGCATGGGACAACTTTAACTCTTCTATAATATCAGTAAATAGTAAAGAAGAATTGATGGAAAAGAGAGAAAGAGCAAAGATCGTAAGAGCTTCTTTCTGTGGAAGAAAGGAATGTGCAGATGAGATAAAGGCTGAAACAGAAGGATTAGAAGTTAGAGGTAGAAGGATAGACATTAGAGAGGTTCCTTCAGAAAAATGCTTTTGGTGTGGTAAAGAAGCCAGTCGTGTGGTCTATCTGGCAAAGGCATATTGAATGAGAAAGTTTTAAGGGTTAGAAGCGCTATTTTTAGGGTAATAGATGAAAAGCAATGGCAATTAAAGAGCTATCTAAAGATGAGCAAGAAATCTATTCTAGGCAGATAGTCCTTAGTGACATAGGCTATGAGGGACAATTAAAACTCTTGAATGCCAAAGTCTGCCTTGTTGGGTTAGGAGGTCTTGGTAGTCCTGCTGCCCTTCAGTTAGTTGGTATGGGCATTGGATACTTGCGCATAATAGACAGAGATGTTGTAGAGCGTTCAAACCTTCACAGACAGACTCTTTACGATGTAAATTCTCTCTACTATCCTAAAGTAGAAATTGCTGCAAAGAAACTGAGCAAATTGAATCCTAGTGTAAAGATAGACCCGATTCCCACATCATTGAATTCTGATAATTCTGAAGAGATGATAAAAGGCATGGATGTTGTCATTGATGGTTTAGATGCTATAGAGCCAAGATACGCTTTGAACTGGGCTTGTGTTAAGCATAAAGTACCCTATGTGTTTGGAGCAGCCATAGAAGCCTACGGTAATTTATCAACGATAATCCCAGGAGAGACTCCTTGTCTTGAATGCTTTAGTGGAGGCTTAACGAATGATATTTTGCCTACTTGCGGAGTAGTAGGAATTCACCCATCACTACCTAGCATAATATCTAGTTTAGAAGTTTCTGAAGCGATAAGGATAATTTTGGGTAAAAGACCTCATCTTCTAAACACTTTGCTATACTGTGATTTGAGAGATTTCTCTTTCGAGAGAATAAAGATATCAAGAAGAGAGAATTGCCAAGTCTGTGGTCCAAATCCTAAACTGACAGTGAAGAGGAAGTTTATAGAGGAAATCTGTGGTAGAAATGGAAAAAGGACTTATGTGGTAAACCCAAAAAGAAACCTAGGTTTGAGCATGGATGATCTTTATCATATGATAAAAGACAAAAGGCTAAAGGTAAGAGTTAAGGCGAATCTTGGTATCACCTTTAATTATGGTAAGATAACGATAAGTGCATTGAAGAGCGGAACTATGATAATCGAGGGAGCTAGTGACAAAGAGCGAGCCATGAATCTATATGAAGAATTTTTAGTTAAAGGATTAAGAATTCCTTGGTCTGATGTAGATTAGAATTTTTATATCTTGGCTGATACTGTCAAGAATTACCCTCCTGCCTTGAGGTAATTGTACCAAGCTGTAAA
>JBNAWJ010000027.1:0-14394 GCA_049699795.1 Nitrososphaerales archaeon
ACCTCCACGACGGATCAGCAAAGCGTCCTTTAGCTATTTTTGCAATGAGTTCTAAAGTCGAAAGGATTAAGTATAACGATAGCTATATCGTTCGCATGCTTACCCTACTGGACGAGGTTATGGTTGGTTTTCATGCAATCCTGGGTCTATTAGCGCTGATCGGCGGTACGTGGTTCTTTGCGGAGATGAGAAAGAGGCAGGTCGACATTCGAACAGTCAAGTTTCTAAGCCTCGCAATAGCTTCACTAGTGTGGATAACATGGTTAACTGGTGGATGGTGGTACGTTAATTATTACCCTGTAGACAGAGCGGTAATAAATGCCGGTGCAATGCCATACGCTCACAGTCTGGTTATGGAGACTAAGGAGCATATCTTCTATATAGGGCTGTTGATTGCTACAACATTGCCCATCTACGTTTATGGTCTTTCTAATAAGCTGGTTGCAGGAGATGCTGGCGCAAAAAGGCTCTTGATGGCTTTGGCAGTCATCGTAGTGCTTGGAGGAATAGTCCTAGAATCCGCGGGAGGGCTGATCTCCATCGCGGCCAAGTATTCTTGGATGGTGATGGCAGGTGGCTAAGATCCAAGAGGAAAAACTTCTAACAGCGCTGGTGATCGGACTGACAGTTGCTATACTGTTCACATCGCTACTTGTCGTGGTCAAAGAGACAACCCCCAGCGTGCTGCAGTGGCTCAGGACAACCTTCTCTCACCATTGGATAGGGCATGGAATACTGACTCTACTAGTCTTTGCGCTAAGCATGCTGATCACTTACCCGCTTGTAAAATCAAGGATAAGTCTAGAGAAGAGCTTATGGGTGTTAACTTCAGTAACAATAATCGGAGTTTTGATCGTACTAGGCTTCTTCATCATTGAATTGTAGTAGCAATGTCCTCCAAATCTCTTCAAATTAGTCCTCTGGTCCTATGGGAATAGGAATCTAACTCTCACCCTTTTTATTGAAACCTCCTTTTTTCTCTTCTACGCTTTAACAGAAGTCTTATATAACAAACAGTCAAACCTAAAATGAAAATGAGTTACAAAGAAAGTTTCATAATAGTTACAACGCCTAGTGTTCCAGGCTATCATGTAAAGAAAGTTTTAGGAGTTGTCTCAGGCTTGACTGCAAGAACAAGAGGAGCAGGTGGAAAGTTTGTTGCTGGTATACAATCTATTCTCGGAGGAGAGGTATCTGCCTTCACTTCAGAGCTTGAGAAGGCGAGAATCGAAGCCATAGAAAGGGCTAAAGAGAATGCAAGGAGAATGGGCGCAAATTCAATAGTAGGTCTTGATATAGAGACTTCAGAAGTTTTTGAATGGGTTGTAGTGATTTCTGCAACAGGCACAGCAGTAATAATAGAGCCAGAATAATCCAGTAATTGAAATCTTAATCTTCTGTCCATGTATCTAATGGCTTAAAAGTTTCCAAAAGCTTGATCCTCATCCCATCTACTGCTGCCATGGTATCAACTCCTGTAACCTTTGCCATCTTCTCAGCCTCCTTTTCAGGAGGGGCTCTTAACATCTTAGCACCAAAATGTGTGATCAAAACCTTTTTTGGAGATATAATCTCGACCATCTTTATTGCATCGTCTATGCATAGATGATAAGGAAATTTCTCGTTACCAGGTCTTAAAACACTTAGAATCAAGAGATCAGGATGCTCAGCGCCTTTTATTATTTCTTCATTGAACTCTGTATCTGGAAAGTATGATATTGAGCGCTTTCCATCGTCCAATCTAAAGCCTATAGCATAAGGATCTGTGTGAAGGGTCTTTAAGGCTGTTATCTTGATTTTATCATAAACTATAGTATCGCCAGACATCATAGATTTGACGACTTCAGGTAGGCGTTTATGATAAATGGAAATGGCAGGATGCCCCAGATCGTTTACATGCTCCAAGACGCTCTTTGCTCCAATTAACAATCCTCTCTTTACATTCGCTCCTCTTGTGGCTGCTTCTACGTAGATTTCGGCATCAGTGTAATGGTCTGGATGCCTATGGGAGATTAATACGCCTTTTACTGAGAATGGGTTCAGACCCATTTGATTGAAGTAAGATATGGAACCAGGACCAGGATCGATTATGAATATGCCATCATCTATGATAAACGCTAGTCCGCCAGTTCTTCTTTCTTGCTTTATGGTAACCATCCTGCTTCCTCCGCTGCCTAATACGATTAATTCCTTTATCATTACAGAAGTATTGCCTGAATCTATTATTAGCCTTTTAGAAAGAATAGAAACAGTTATTTTATGATTAATAAAATAATTATTTGAGCCGAGGTGACGGAATCTGGTTACGTACCCGCCTGCAGAGCGGGTTATAGGGGTTCAAATCCCCTCCTCGGCTCTATTATTCAATTTTAAATTGTCCAGTATCTTTTGTGCTCTTCGATGAGCCTCTGAATCCACGTACTCTATCAATTCTTCTATGGTATTGAACTTTGGACAATTCACTCCATCACCTCAATCTTTTTTTTCTTTTGAGATATTGTATTGTGAGAGAATCTTTTCGACCTTTGCTGCTATCATCCTTTCTATTATCTCTGGAGTTATCATCTGAAGGAATTCTTGTTCTTTTCTTTCTAGCTCTAATGATGCTTTGAGGCTTAGAGGTCTTCTACAATTGATGCAAAATTCCAATTCTGGTGGGTTCTCATGGTGGCATATGGGGCATAATTGTACTTTTAGCTGTTCGTGAATTTGTTCTTGGCCTTGTGGAAGCTTTCCATGGATTCTAAGTATAGCTTCGTCTGTGTCCCTTCCTGCTAGGTGTACGTAAACACTTGCCATATCAGAACCCTGAACCCAGCCGAAGTATTCCTTCATCTGGGCTTCTGTCAAATGGTTTGCTAAGTCTGTAGCTCTGCTATGTCGAAAGATGTGAGGGTTCACTTTCTTCTTTATGTTAGCGCGCTTTGCAACCTTTCTGAGCATCATTCTTACCGCATGGTAATCTATCTGATTGGAATTGTTCTTTGATCCTATGCTCACCCATAAAGGTGATTCCTCGAAGTCAGGAGAATTTTTGCAAGGATGATGCTCTAGCCAGTTTGCCAGATGTGGAACAGATGATATCAATCTGATTCTGCGAGAGCCAGTCTTGCCTTCCCTGATAATTATTATTGCGCCATATTTGTCGAAACTTACGTTTTTTATGAGTAAGCTTAGCAGTTCCCCTATACGGCAACCACTCTCCCACAGTACAGATATGATGGCTTTGTCTCTGACGTTCACACAAGCTTTCAAAAGTTTCTGAATGTCATCCTTGTCTAATAGTTCGTCTGGCAGTTTCTTCTTACACCTTTTCATTTTTGTTTTGAGCCATGTTACTCTTTTATCAGAACCGTCAAGCCACTTGAAGAATTTCTTTATTGTGACCTTGTAGTTTGCTTTTGTCCATTCCTCATAGTCCATGCTCTCTATTTTTCTTACAAGTTCTTTGATATCATCTTCTATCATGTCTTTGAAGGATTTTTGTGCAGACCAACGGGCTATGCTAAGGAGTTTTTCCATATAGAAAAGAATTCGAAACTTACTGAGGCCTTGCGCAAGAATTTCATCATGGAATTCCAGTATGAGATTCTTGTTGCTATCTAGGACATTGGATTCCTTTATGCTATCTAAGACTCTTTCGAGCTTTCTGTTCAGGTTGTATATTTCCTCCATTTTTGACCGCCTTGTTACTAGATTACTATTCCTCCTATAATACTAGAGATGCTTAAGTTTAAATACTTTACTATTCCTAGTAAAAATAGGAGATTATGTCGGAAGAACTCTTAGGAACATCTAAAGTAACCAGAAATTATCAGATTACTTTACCAAAGAAAGTCCGTGAAGAATTGAAAGTTAGAGAAGGAGATTTGCTTGGTTTCATTAAGATTACCCGAGACAAAGAGATCATAATTAGACCTGCTAAAATAACATATAGGAAATAATATCTTAGGATTTGCATACTTAGAGTCATGTACGCTATGTCGATTTGGCCTGTTGCCTTTTTAAATCTTGAGAATGATATTCATTTCATAAATTTAGCCTGTGATGAAGAGAGCAGAAGGATGTTGTATTTAGTATCGAAAGAAGAGAAATTTGTTACCTTGCTATCATGGATGCCCGCAATCGGAAGATATATTTTCACTATCCTATGAATATTTTTGAGACAGAAAGAGTTCTGGGAGCAGATATGGTTGGTGTAGATGATTTGGGCATGTACTTAACGCATAAAGGAAGAACAAAACTTGCCCAGATTGCATTACTTATTAGCACTTATGTTAAGCACATTAAAGATGTCGAAGAGAACTGGACAAGAGCAAAGAAACGTTACGAAAGATTTGTCCAGGAAGCTGGAAAAGCCAGGGAAAAGCTTGAAATCGTAGACTGGCTAAAGGGCGAATTAGATCGAGTAGAGCAACGGTGGCCGAAGTTTGAACAATATATTTTACAGCAAGATAAGAATGATTTAATGATATTCTCCCTTGAAAGTTTCGATTATCTTCAAAAAGAAGACTTCATGAATAGCTACAAAATTGCAAAAATGCTTGACTTATATATTTGAATTTATTACCATAATTCCACATATATTCTAAGCTCTTTAATCTTTGGAAAGTAACTTTCATATTCCTTAAAGTCTTCTGGAAGTCTTGACAAGTACTCTATAGCTAATTTCACCTTATGTCTTCTACTCTCCAGCTTATCTGCTAATCTTTTCATACCTCTTTTGATTTCACGCACCAACCATGGGTTTTGTTCCGCATATTGTCTATTGATCGTAACTGTTTGGTATGAGTTAATAAATTCTTTGCAAGGAATCGACTTAATCCACTCAAAATCTGGATAATGCATCTTAAGTAAGCATCTCACTTGATCCTTAACTAAAAAGCCAATTTTTTTAGAAATATACTCTTTACTTTCCAGACTATTCACAACCTCTTCTAGTAGTACGTCAAAACTTACAGGTACCATCTTATGTTCTACTATTTTATTTGCCACCAACATATCAAAGGTCGGTCCGTCAGTCACATAGATCCGATTTAACTCTTTAACTTCGACCCCCTTCGGAAAGATTAGAGAACAATCTGCAGCTGTGACAAAGCAACCCAGTAACGTTATCTTCTTACCTAATTCATTAGCAGTTATCCCTAATTGGGATTCGACCTTTGTTTTCATCAACTCTTTAGTATTCAAGTCGTCGGGAGCATAAAGCAGATGCCCAGTTCCTCCGAGAACTGGTTTATCAATTACTTCTTGGAGGAAATCCTTTCCAAGTAAAACACATTGACTCTTTATAAGCCCTTGTGCAATTAACGGCTCAACCAAGCTTTCAAGAGCTAGTCCGCCTGGAGACTTATATACCATGACATTTCCTTCCTTCGTCTCCCTTTGAACTCTTTTCTCTTCTTTAGCTTCGTATACAGTGTCGGCAAGAGGCTTATTTACAGTCAAAAGTTTCTCCTTTAATTGTCTCGGGCTGATGAGCCAAGGATCAGGAACGCATTCATAAGTTCCCTTAAGAAATTCAAAAATGATACTACCTTTTTGAGTTGGGATATATTTAACAGTTCCATCATTCTTCTTCTTTGACTCTACAAGGCCGAATTCCTCAAATTCATGCAACGCTTTGTTTACTTTGCTGGGGCACACAGCATAGCCCTCTTCCTCATAGACAAACCCTTTACTGTCATAGATTGATCTACGAATCTCAGAGGCTGTAAGAGACTTACCCTCAGATAAGGCACATATAATAGGAAGCTTAAGTTCTAAGTTTCTCGTGCCGAGTGTCTGCTTTAGCAAAGCTGAAGATGGGAATAATCCGTCTAAGTTTCTTTTATAAGTTTTGGTCAAATTCTAGAATTGTCCAAAAATAACAAGCTTTCTACAATTAAAACTATTACGATGGAAGATGTCCACTACAATAACTACAGAAAAAAGAAGAATCCCTACAGAAGACCCTGAAATCGTAGTCGAAGATAGCGGAGTCTTCATGGATGCCATTTTAAACGGCGTGCCAGAGCAGAGACCGGGAACGATATTTGCAAGGTTCAGACGAGGCTTAGCCAAAAGAATGGGCGTTGGTGGTTCATCGGCACAAGTTGCAGTGGCTGAGATGAAAGAGCTTTTAGCTTCATGGAGTCCAATGGATCAACCTGCTGTCTTAGATGTTGTAAAAACGGCTATGCAATGTGTAGCAACTCCTCAAATTGACAATTCAGATCTCGTCTTAGCGAGCCTTTTGCTGGGCAAACCTCCTACAATAGTAAGAGGCGGTCAACAATGAAAAATGAGAGGATGAAGATAAGGCTATCAAGCGCTTGGGACAAATCCATAGTTATCAGGTCCTATGGAATCAGAAGTTACGGAAGTGAGGTTACCGAGGTCGGCGCTCCAACACCAGAGCTACCATGGGAGATGGATGGGATAAAGAGCATCACACAGAGCTTGGCTAACATACACATGGTCACTAGAACTCATGAGACGGGTTTTCTCAGCCAAATAGTCACATCTCTTGTTGCGCCACCTATGCCAGTGATGAGAAGGAGAGTCCCTGTCGAAACATATGAATAAGGAGGAATCAGAGATGTCTTGGGGAAAGTTCGAATGGCTCAAGCAACTTAAGGAGATACCAAAGTATGCAGAAATTACCCAACAGTTTCATAGCGAAATCAGTTTTGAGAGGGATAAGATTCGAAACAGAGGATTCTTGGTAACAGAGGCGAATACAGAATGATAGACGATGAGAAGAGATTAAGGAAAAGAGATATTGTGAACTGGGACTTTTTCGTAGAGGCAAACGATCCTAGGGCATTCCAACTACTTCCTACTATGGCAAAGGTCATGGATGTTCCTATTCAGTTCACAGTGAAGGAAGAAAGCTCAAAGGAGAAAGATGAATGCAAGGATTGCAAATTCAAGCAAGCTGTTCAGGAGATTCTTAACGTGTTAGCTGCCCACAACCTTGTCAAGAAAAGCGAGAACGAAAAACCAGAACAGAGTGAAGGAAAAAGCTACAGGATAAAGGTGGAATAGCATGTCCATCCAGATTCAAAAATACAGGCAGAGGCAAGAGCCCGACTGGTTCAGGAAAGTTAGGGAGACCTTTGGTGATCTAATCTATGATACCAGAGTTGAGGTACTTGGCATAGATACTTACAGGAAATACACCTTCAATTACGATCAAGAAACACAGAGATTGACAAGCATTCTTCTCGATTACTACCAAAAAAGCTTCGTCAAATGGAAGTGAGAGAATGCTACTAGAATTTCTCCTACTCGCCAGCATAATACTCGCTCCCCTTGCCGCTTCTTCCCTAAGCGATAGAGATATCTCCAGCGAAACTCATGAAAGCCACGAAAGCATAAGGGTCTATCCAAGCCAAAGAAGAGCCATCAGATACTACAATGGAGAAAGAGAAGAATATGAGTACTAGCAGTTCCTAGATGAAGGCGATTGCGCCTTCTCCACCCTTATTTTTTGATAAGGAGAGATTAATGATGCAACCTTTGGGAAATTTCTTTTTAAATGGAATTGAAACTCAATTGCTTTATGATGAAGATAATAAATGTGAAGTTGAACTCATCTTTCTAGATAGTAATGCTCTAATTCATGGTTCAAAAAATTATGTAATTCTCGATTGTAGCGATGTTGAAGAATTTACAAGCAAGATAGGATCTCTTGGAACCTTATTAGATTATCTTCGTGGTTCTGTCCCAGAGCTACAAGTAAAGGCATACTGGCTGAACAGTTTGGTTCCTGAGGTCTTAAGTCTTAACAATAAAAATGATAGAAGTGAATTGGATAAAGTCCAGATAGAGAAGAATCGTTTAGAGCTCTATAGGCTTTACAGTGACTTTACACTAACGGATTTGGAGAAAAGGTACAACCAGATTAAGTTCGATCCTGAAAAGACTTTAGAAAGAAGATCGCTTCAGGATAATATCTCTCAATTAGTCAAGATTAGAAGGCTTACAGATCATGACATAGAGCAGTTAAAGGAGATTTTTGCAGAGGCTATAGATGAAACTTCAGATCAAGGGAGAATAATCAAGGCCTATTTACAGTATGGAGTTGGAGCATGCTTCTTAATCACGATAAGATCAGAATATTACTACGTTCAAAGAGACGGTTTGGAGAAAGCTATTCAGTATGTTATTAAGGATTTAAGGGATTATGATGTCGTAATAAAGCAGAGAGCCAAGCAAGGTTTTCATCTTCTGATAGAAGAGCTAGACATTCCTTCAATGTTATTAACTGCAAATACTATTTTGAACCCTAATATTCTAGGAAAACTGAGCAAAGCGTATCCAGAGCTACAACCACTCTTCCAATCTATTAAGGAAAAATTCGTCTTTAAACTCACTCAAGATGTTCAACTTAAAAACAGGAAATTGGAGAAGTCACTCTCTTTAACTCAAGCATTGTCGAGCCTTTTGAGAAGGTCTGTGAGTCTTGATGAGAGCATAAGTTTGATTCCTCAACCAGAATTTGAAAGGACTCCAAGCTCAAACGATATTAATAGTAAAAGGCTGATCTATCTTGGCTTGATTGCTAAGAATGGGTTCAAGCCATCAGAGAATCCTGCTTTCTTTGAACTAGACAAATTGGTAACCCATGGACTAATCTCAGGTGGGACTGGAAGCGGAAAGAGCGTTGTGGCTAAGGTCTTTGCTGAGGGTTGCTTACTTCAAGGAGTGTCTGTAACAGTATTTGACGCAACGAGGCAGTGGTTAGGCTTTCTCAAAGCATGTGAGAACAAAGTTATGTTAAAGAGGTATAAAGAGTTCGGACTCAGGCCTGATGATGCAAGGAGCTTTAATGTGCAGATCTTTGATAATAAGAAACCAAACGTTGAAGATTTATTTGAGCCAAGTTGCCTTAATGTGATATTAATAGACAAATTTCAAGAAAATGAGCAGTTAGATGCTTTTGTGTATGATGTCATGAATGAAGTTTTCTGGCACTTTACAAAACAAGATGAGAGTAATAAACTACGTTCACTCTTTGTTGTTGAAGAAGCTTACCGCTTAGCTCCTAGGGAAAAAGGTGCACCACATAAGGCTATAGACGAGCTTGGCAGATGTGTGAGAGAGCTTCGAAAGTATGGAGTTGGTTTGTTCTTCCTAGCTCAGCAGATCTCTGACTTTGCTGCCCATGTAGAAGGAGGTTTAGCTATAAGAGGAAACCCAGCGTTAAGAATCCAGTTAAAAACGAATTATGAAGGTGACATAAATAGAATAAGGCTGAAGCATGGTACAAGCTATGCTGAACTGATCCCAAAGCTTCCAACTGGCGTTGGTATGATAGATTTTTCAGATTATGGCAATCCTTACTTTGTCTGCTTTAGACCGTTACTTCATGAGCACTGTATAATCTCAGATGAAGAGCTTCAAAAATTAACCAAATCTAAGGTTCCAAGAGATATTTTAGAAAAAGTGCTTTTTTGTGACGATAATGAAAAAAGAAGAAATTTTCAAGACATTCCGACTTTTTCCGATGAAGAAAAGCTATTCCTTAAAGTTGTGCTAAGCTTTGATCCTCAATTACCTATGATCTCTGATGTTGTGAAGGCTCTTCAAAAAGAAAGATGGCGAGTTGGGAAAGTCTATGATGTCAAGAATAAATTGGAAGAAAAAGGTGCCATAGAAGTAATTAGTGAAAGAGGGAAGAAGTTGGTAAAGGTCGCTTTGAGCGGAAAGGATTTGGAAAATACTGGAATTTCTAAAGGAGGCGATTTCCATGGATGAAGATGAAGAAAGGAAGAGAGAGCATCAACCTTTTTCTATGCATGATTGGATCAAAGATTTTGAAAGATCGATGTTAGAACAAAAAGCCAAACAGCTTCGAAGTGAATACGAAGCATTAAAGGCAGTCCATGATTATTCTGAAAAGCTTGAGGCATTGAAGGCTCACATAGAAGCTGAGAAGCAAGGAGAAACAGAAGTTGAATCAGTAAATGAAGATAGCGAATCTTGTTTTGAAGTTGAAGTAGATGATGGAGCTATTGAAACGGCTGAAACCTTAAGTGAAGCAAAAGTTGCTTCTGAGAGTTCAGAGGTAGGAAGTTCTGGTAGTGGGGGCGGAGGGGAATGACTCAATATCAACATATTTTACTCTTACTTATCATAGGCTAAATTTATTGAAGTGAATATTATCGCCAAAATAAAAAATATGAGCACTAATTCTGACCATCCTTTCTATATTTAGTTTTTCGAACAACTTATATGGCTGATACCTTGTTGTGATAAGTAAGGATATTAGATTTGGTTAAATACTCACAAACGCCAATCTGTCTCATCATAATTTTTGTTTTAATTTTTTCCTCAGCAGGTTACAATTCAAACTATGCATTCTACTCAAACGCTAGTGATGAGTGGTTTCATGCTGATGCAAATATTTTTGAGAACCTTAGTTCCCATCAAATTTATCTTTGTGTCTTTTTTTAGTCTTGGTATATGAGCTATGCTGATATGTTAGCCATCGTTAAGAGGGCTATTTCTCCTATCGTGGATGATCACTACCCTAGTAAGGCTAATCGTGAGAAGATGAGCCTATATGACCTTATAGCGTTATGGCGTTATGGCTCACATAGTCTTTGATGGCATCTATAAGAAGGCCTATAAGCTCTTCGTAGAGGAGCTGGGTTTCTTCCCAATGGTTAGGTACAATAAGGTTGTGGAAAGGCTGAACAGGTATGAATGCTTACTGATAGAGTGCTTAAAGCTATTCAAGCTTGAGGGGCAGTTGATCGTAGACTCGAAGCCCTTGGAGACCAAGAAGCTAGCTAGGTTCAACAGGCATAGGAAGAGGGGTGAATCTAAGATCATAAAGAATGAAGAGGGTATAGGGTTTAACTCCTTAAAAGGGGGTTCTACGTAGGATACAAGCTTACCTGCGCTACAGACGGGAAGTACTTGAAGCTTCTTTATGTGAATCCTGCGAACGAGCACGACCTTACCATAATCAAGAATAGAAAGGAAGATTTCGCAGAAAGATTCAAGGGAAACACGGTCATTCTTGATAAAGCCTACATAGACAGAGAGTTCGAGGAGGAGATGAGGGAAAGAGGGGTCGAATATATAGCCATAAAGAGGAAGAACATGATCAGCTCAGATGATGAGAGGAATTTGATGGGAACTATGGTTTAGATATAATAAAGTAAGTGGAATTATGGAAATTCTAGATAGAGCCTTTTATCCTACCTTTGCAACTTAAAATTAACTTGATTATACAATGCGTCACGACTAGTTCTAGTCAGTTTAATCTCTTTTTCAATAAGGAAGTAATCTATATTCGACTTTGTAACTTTCTTCATTTGATTTTTCTTGGCCCACTCTAAACATTCTTCAACAAGCTTTGGTATAAGCTCTTTCTCTTTCTCTATCTGCTCTTTTTCCTTCTTCAAACGCTCCTGTTCAAGCTTCTGTCTGACTATTGCTTCAACCTTCTCAATCTTCAATCTCAGGCTGGGTTCAAGGGACCATCTATGGATGCCTTTCTGTCCCCAAAATAATTCAGTATTACGATAACCAATCATATTTGCTTCAGGGAATTCTTTAGACAGGAATGCCAGCATTTCGTCTGCAAGCTGGCTTTCATCCTTACTTTGAAGTTCTTTTAACACTTCTTCAGGAATTTGCTCTCGAACTCCATACCTAATTGCCATTGGTGTTACCTCCTCCATTTCACGCTCTTCTTTAATAGATTCTATCCACCATTCAGCCTGCTCTTCAAAAATATATGTTACACCATCTTTTATCCACACAAGTTTAAGCGAACCTATATCGTTAGTATGCTCATCCTCGCCTTTAGCTATCTCAACAATTATTGTCTTAGCGCCTTCTTCTCTCGCTATTTCAATAAACGACTTCCAATCATCACTTTCTGGGCCCCAAATTACTTGGTTAAGAAATCCTTCAGTAAGCGTTAGCCTACCAGGAAAAATTCTGAGATTTTGTGACTTTATATATTCAACTATTTCTTCATAAATTTTGTTCAAGTTCTCTATTTCTGTCAATTTAATCACCCACGCTCGATACGCCATTTAATTTTGTTACTTTAAACACCCGGTCAGCAAAGCTTTCAAGCTCTTTCTCATGCGATACAATAACAACTTGTGGACAATCAAGCTCATCAAGAATATCTCTAACTTTTGATAGTTGCTCCTTGCTAAAGCCATCAGTTGGCTCGTCTAGTATAAGGAGATTAGATCTTATACCTATAGAAACTTTTTGAACAAGGCTATTAAGCGCTAGTCTATAAGCTAACGCTACGCTAGTTTTCTCTCCACCACTCAGATAAGATATGTCTTGCTCATATCCATCCTGCTCGACTATTGGGGTAAAATCTTCATCTATTCTTGCTTCTTTACTAGAATCTTCAACTAGCAGGCTAAACCACTTCTGAAAATGCTGGTTAAACTCTTGTTGAATATTTACCATTACGTGCCTTTCTATATTTTCTAGCGTTCCTATGAAAAAGTCTTTTAGCCAAACAAGGTATTCACCTAATAGCTCAGCCTTCTTTAACAAGTTCTGTTTCTTATCTATCTCTTGTTTTAACTCCTCCGCTGCTTTTTTGGTTTCATCAATTCTAGATTGAATTGACGAGATTTTCTTCTTAATCTCAGTGAGTGCTTCATTGGTCTTCTTTACTTCTTCGTCTAATAAGACGATTTCCTTTGAGACTTCTACGAACTGCTCTAATTCTTTCCTCGCTTCCTCCAATCTTGCATTGATTCTTTTTATCTCTTCATTGACAGAAGCTATTTTATTTTGGCAATCCTTCATAGTGTCTTTAAAACCGTTTGCTTGCTCTTCATATGCTTTGAGATTATTCTGTGCAACATTGTACCCTCGTAATTCATCTATTAGTTCCTCTAAATTTTTAATTTCTTTCTCACATTCACTCACTGCTTTATCAGCAATCTCCTTTTCATGAATTTTGTTTTTGATTTTTTCCTCAAACTCTTTTGGGTTTGCTTCCCTATCGCATGTGGGACATATTTTGCTTTGTTGAATAGAGCCGTAATCTTGTATTTTAGATTCTATTGTATTAGCGATCTTGGTAAGCCTTTTATGTTTTTGCTTAAATCCTTCTAACTCTTTCTCTAATTCGTCCTCTGTTTTATCAGTAGGCTTCTTTATCTTTGCTAACTCGTCTAACTTTGGTTGTAATTCATCCAGCTTCTTTTTTGCTGCATTAAATTTTTCATTTAATTCTTCAATACTCTTGTTCTTCTCTTCGACTTGTTTTTTGAGTAATGGAATCTCGCCCTGAACCGAGCTCAGCTTATCTTTAACACCACTAAGTTTCTTAAGTTGCTCATTCAAACCATCAAGTTTTCCTGTTAGCAATCTTTCTTGGTCAAGCAGTGGTTTAAGTTGTTTTTCATCATCTTCGATCTCCTTAAGTTTTTTTAATAATAGACCCTTTTTATCTTCAAGATCTGATGCTTGGGCTTTGAATTCAATAGCTTTCTTATCTATCGTAGAAGCTAGGTTTAAGGCATTATCACGCGCTACCTTATAATCTTCGATTCTGAAGGCTTTCCTCAAGGTCTGTAGCCTAAGATCAGAGTTCATAGTAAGAATTGTCTTCATTTCTTCTTGAGGGGTGAAGACAGCGTAGCGATAAATCACACTCTGGGCTTTAGGATCAGGAGGCTCGTTGAAGTTTAAAATTTGAAGTACTTCTTCTTTAAGCTCAGTTGGAGAAAGATGACGAACTTTATCATCTACTTTAATCCAACCCTCTTTTTGCTGCACAGATTTTCCTTTTCTTACTAACGTGCGAAGTATAGTGTATTCTTTTCCATCTACATCGAATATTAGGCCTACTGATCCTTCGTTCTCACCTGTCCTTAATAAAGAGGCTCCTTTTTCAGAGCCTAAGCCAAATAGTGCAAATTCTATGGCCATAAGAATAGTGGACTTGCCAGAGCCGATATCTCCTTCAAATAATGTAGTGCCTAAAGGAAACTCTATAGTTGCATCCTTATAGCTCCTGATATTCTTCATCTTTAGTGCTTTAATGATCATTTGAGCACCTCGCTAAGCTGAAGAGTTTCTATTCCATGCTCTTGCATTCTTGCCTCATAGTCCTTCTTCGATTCATTCAGCTTTGGTTCTTGCTTCAGCGTTTTTAAAAGTTCAACGGCAAGAAGCGCGCCTTTCTCTCCTTTTAGGGATTCATTTGAGACTTTAATTGAACTAACATTCTCTTTGAATAACTTTCTCTCTATTGTAGCTATATCTTCACTCATTATCTTAACCGTAGCGTATTCCTTTGAGGTTAGACCATGGCGATTTAGGTAAATGTAGATGGCACCGTTCTCAATAAGCATATTCTTTAGCTGGAAAAAGTCGATGTCAGAAGTCTTGCCGCCTGAGAGTTCG
>JBNAWJ010000027.1:14404-23413 GCA_049699795.1 Nitrososphaerales archaeon
CCTTAACATCTAACTCGCTTAACTTCTCCTTCAGCTCCTTTTGGACTTGCAAGGCATTTTTGTAAGAAGCGTCGTACTCAAAGTAAATGCCTTCAAAAGATTTCATTTCCACAAACTCGATCTTCTCAACCTTATCAGAAAAACTCACAATATAAAATCCTCTTTTCTCACCTTTGGCTGTCTGCTCAAAGTCTCTGCCATACCCTATGAACAAAGGACCAGGAAAGACTACTTTTTCATAACCTGGCAAGCTGTTCTCGGATTTATCGTGTATATGACCTCCAGCATAGTAATCGAAGCCTTTTGGAAGATAAGAAATAGGTATGGTCTCCATCTGACTTAAGTATGCTGGCTTAAACTCATTCAGTCCGCTGTGAAAAGCAAATATCTTAAAACCGTCTTCTTTTTCAAGGCTTTCTCTATCTAAAATCTCATAATACTTACTTTCTAAACCTATCTTCCTAGCAGAAATACCAACAAGCTTAGCTTTTGTCTTTTGATCGATAAAGAATTCTAGTTTTAATTTATCATTAATTATTTTTCCCTTAACTATTTTTGTGATGATTCCTGCACTTTCTAAAACATCTATAATGGAAGTCCCAGTAGGAGTGTAATCATGGCTTCCATATATCACATAGATAGGTATGCCTTTGTCTTTCACTTCCTTCATCTTTACAACTGCTTCTTTGACAACGCCTAGATCAGGAATTCCAACATGGAAGAGATCACCACATATAAGAATGAAATCAATTCTCTCTTCTATGCATTTGTCCATCGCTTTTCTAAAAGTTTCTATTTCAAGCTTTTCGAGCGTAGGTTCACGATTAGCGCCTAGATGGATATCAGCTATGTGAGCAAATTTATACATATAGCTTATCCCTCAAACTCTATTTGTCCTTCACTCTCAAACTT
This sequence comes from Nitrososphaerales archaeon, assembly GCA_049699795.1. Taxonomy (GTDB): domain Archaea; phylum Thermoproteota; class Nitrososphaeria; order Nitrososphaerales; family JACAEJ01; genus JAVZMU01. The sequence continues at coordinate 15,317 of JBNAWJ010000027.1, forward strand.
ATCCTTTGTCTTTGATTCTTTAACAAACTCGTCAAAGAGTGGCACATAGATAGGAACAGCAAATCTTGTGAATATGCTACTCACTATCGCTTCTCCCTTATCAAGGCTAGCTATAGTTCTATCATCATCTGAAAGATCTTGAGCAGCACTTTCTATGATGGCATGCCTCTCAGTTGCCATCTCATTACCAAGAATGATCTTTGTATTCATATTTGTTAGTATGTTCCTAGGAATAACGCTGGTTAACTGAGTGATAGCTATTAAACCCACCTTAAACTTTCTTCCTTCACGTGCAATCGTACTATAGATGTTCTCTCCTGATTTTGCGAGCCTGTCGCTGCCAAGTACGCGAGGAGCTTCTTCAATAACTATGCTTATCGTTGGCTTTTCATCAAGCTTACCTTGAGATTTGTACTCTTGATATCTTGAAAATACTTTGTTAGCGACTATGCTACCTATGAGAAGTTCTGCTTCGTCTCCGATCTTTGAAGTATCTATTACAACTACTTTTCCCTTCTCTAATGCTTTAACTATGTCATCTGTAGTTGATTCGCCTGAAGTATCGCTAAAAACTTTATTGGTACATCTTATCTCACCATTTTGGTAATAAACACCAAGCATGGTCTTCATTTTTCGCTGAAGGACGTTAAGAGTTCTTTGATCCACACCTTTTAGACTTTCCCCTCTTACGATTTTCTCAATCCACTCATTTCCAAACTCTCTATAATACATTGAGATTGCATCACATTGTGCATCTGTAAAGTCGACTATGCCGTCAAAATGTTCAGGCTGAATAGACTTGAGGTTAATTACTAATGTGTTAGCTCCAGCAGGCGGATCAGATGAATAATATAGCAAATTTTCTTTAGCATTCAGATGATCTTTTAATCCCTTGCCATTTCTTCCATAGTATTCGTCATGAGGATCAAGGACAAGAATACCAAATTTCTTTTCGTTAAGTGCACTCCATAGCATGACCTTTACAAGGTTACTCTTTCCTCTTCCAGTGGTTGCAGGGATTAGAACATGATGAGCTAAAGCTTCTACACCATCCAAGTAAACATTAACGTTGAGGACTTTTGAACCACTTCTCACCTTACCGATATATATTGGGTTAGGAGGTTTTGTCAAGAAGTCCAAATCCTTTTCAAGCACATGTCTTACTGTGCCGAAGAAGTCTGGAAGTACTTTTGGGACATGAGGTTTGCTAGTAACTCTGAGCACAGATTTCGCTAAAGCCAAGACATAGTTCCTCAATTGTGGCTCAAGAAATTCTAACCCAGCTCCAAGACCTTCGAGTCTCATGCCAGCAATCAATTCCCTTGCTACTTGAGATATCTGACTGCCGTAAAGTAAATCATAAACCTGTAAAATCAAATAACCTTCACTATCCTCAGCAACCAAAAGATCGCCTAACTCTATCTTCTCTCCACTCTTCTCTCTAATGAGAATCTTTCCGACTCCGCCAGCGATGATTTGGCCACATATCTCCATCTTTTTCACCCTCTAAGGAAGTTCAGAATTCCGTGTGCATCTTTCGATTGTATATGTCTCAAGAACTTAGGCCATGAACCGAGCTTTGATATCTCAGTCATTAACATGATTCGATAAGTTTCTACTTCTTCATGCTTGACTCTAGCGTTGTAGTCTGCATCTATAAGACCGTAAGGATAGCCTGGAAAACTCACGTCACTAGAATTGATAGATAATTGGCACATCACTTCATTGATATCTGAAGCAGACAAGAATTTAACTTGTTCAGCATTGATCTCGTATCTAAAGATTCGTGGAGAATTATCATTCAGCTTTACGATAAAGATGGCTGCTTTATGCTCAAGACTCAAAGATTCAGCCACTGGGTAATAGTACCATATCGATTCTATCTTAAAATCATTAGCAAGCTTTCTGAGCGCTCCAAGCAATGACAATCCAGTGGTTGTATAGAGGCGGCTAGTCTTCGATAGACCTGAGTATATCACACCTTTCTCAATCGCTACTTTGTATGCTTCTTTTGCATATTTCGATTCGTTTGTAAATGCAGTTCTTAACGTGCCATCCATTATTAGTATATCGCCTTCATCAAGCTCATTTTCGATTATGTGCTTAGCATATTCCCATTCAGCAAATCTTCTACCTATGGAAGCCACTCTAGCTATGTCTGCTCTTGAAGTACCTATCATCAACCTTCTATCTGTAGAGCTAAAGGATAGGTCTGAAGCTTTTGGTAAGAATTCTGAGATTTCATCGGTCATAGGAAATATTGATGTATCGAAATAGATCTGATCTTTCCTGAATTTAGCAGATGTTGCTGAGAAGAACTCTATTTTCTCTGGAATTTCAGTCTTAGGCATTCTTCTTTTTCCTTGGAAGATGTTGAAATAAATTCGGTTAAGCTGAATGGAAAAATTGGGTGCTCCTATAAGCTCACAGTTACCTCCATCGATAAACGCAAGCTTTCTTTTAGAGTCAACGAGACTGATTGTTTTAAAGTAATTTATGTTAAAGGGGTAAGCCCGATAGCCTTGCCTACTTAAGAACGGTTCGCCTACGTCTTCTTCGCTTACCAACTCGTTTAAATTCCAGATTAGTTTTTTAACAGCTTCACCTAGCATTTCTTACACCTCATAATAGAACCATATCATCAGGAACACGCACTCCTGCAGAGATATTCTCACCAAGGTTCTGAGTCAGTATCTGAGGTAGAGCATACTTACCTTGCTTGAACAAAGAAGACCAGTTCAGCTTAGTTAGTCTGTAATATTCATCCATTATTTGTAATATATGTGGTCTTGGCACGCCATTCATGTTAAGACAAAGATGTTTCTTTATAGAAATCTCAACAGGTTGCGCTGTGCCAGTTCTTGAGCTACATGACACTAACAAACCTTCATTCTCATTAAAAGCTATGGCTGTGCCCTCAGGTACGTTAAAGTAGCGACCTAGCTTTAAATCAAAAATCCTTTTGTTTGGAGTTTTATTCACTCCAATTATGTCTATTATAAGACTCTTAGGGAACATGGGAATTCTTTTGAGGAGCTCAGGTATAGATTCTTTTTTCTCATCAGGTATACCATTCATTATCACCTGTTCCATCATGTTAGCCTCATCGTCTCTTATTATCCCATCCTTTGCAAATACAAATCGACTAAAGCTGAGCTTTTTCCCATCAATTCCTATGTATCTTTGACTGAAGATTGAAATCCTTTGTATTAGATCGACTAAGATGTCATAAAAGGCAGCTGGCGAAAGCTTTTCTCCACCGACAGGCTTAGTACCTGTAGCAATGTACCTGCCATAAGAGTCTGTCATAGCGCTGTATGCCGTAGCTGAAGCTTTTAGCTTCGGTCTTCTTGAAACGTCATGATATGCATAGCATGATGTTCCAACTATTATGCCAGGAATCTTGCTATCTGCAGGCTCTTTTAAAATCCAGACTGCAGTTCCAGTACCGCCAAATTTGATATAGCATTGTGAAGCTGTGTTAGCGGCTATTGCATAAGCACTTCTATCTCCTTGAAGAATCTTTTCCACAGTCTCATAACCTATGGCTTGGCAAGGGAAAGGTTCTGTCCCAAAAATCCTTTCAAAAAGTTGATCTCTAGACTTGTAGTAGATGTCCGCAGCATAAATGCTAGGAAGAACTATGATTGCAAGTACTTTTTCCTTCTTGGTTATGAGTTTCGATCGAAGCTCTGCAATTGCTGAAGTATAATCTGCAACCTTATCTCCTCCTGTATCAATAAAACCATTTTCACCAATTTCTGTGATTGGCTCTAGCTCTCCAAGGTTAAGCCTTCTATACGTCTTTTCAATATATCTTATTGCTTGCTTGGTTTCATCAGTATTGCCAAAATGAATTGCGATATACTTTCCATTTATCTTTCCTGCGTATGGACCGTATTGCTTTAGAAGATCGTGTATCTTGTCAACTGGAGCTTGAGCATTAGTTCCTGCAACTACAAACATCTGATTGGATGATGGATAAGAATACTCTTGATAGCTAAGACTTTCTGCAACAATAGGGCCTTCAAAAGATATTGTTTGATTTAAGAAGTGCAAAGAACTTAAAAACGTTTTAACAAACTCAGTAACATATTTAATTCTTTCATCTGGATCTTTCTTCAAAGTTTCTGGCAACTTAGTTCTTTCTTTAAACTCCTTGAAAACGCAAGACTTAGGATAAGGCAGTGTTCTTCCAAAAGATGGAATATTAACATCGAGCATTTCATCTTTTGTGGTTACAAAGTCAATTCCATGTTTAACTTTCCAATATTCTGTTGTCTTTAGCATTCTGTTTCTTAGTGGAAATTCCATCTCATCTGCGGTTTTTCCTGCCCTGCCAATTAGTATCCCTCTAAGCCAATTCGGCAATACTCTTACTTTAATCTCTGACTCCTCACCCATTTTATCGGCTTCGTCTATCTCCTTCTCATTTAATTGAAGCATGATTCTTGTTCTAGCATCTATCCATACACATGGGTAACCATTCTCCAATGATGCTTGAATTCTGTAGGAACGCTTGTAAGAACTCTCTTTGTTAAGAATATCTGTCTTTAAGATGTAACGATCTCCTATCTTGAGGAAGTTTTTCTTCAATACTTCTATCCTTACTCTATTTTGCCAAGCTGATTCTACCACTTCTTTGCCGTACGACTCATTCTCTAATATTTGTGGACTTAGGTTAGAATACCCAGAAAGTACTTTTGATAATACTTCACGATTGACGTTTAATACAACAATATCAAAATTATCAAAAACTTCTATGGGCGCAACTGTAGCGTCTAATCCACGTCTGCATAATGACCCAACAATAGATTGTAGGAATGCCCTTCTATCAGTTTGTTTCTCAATATCTAGCCCTTGAAATCTAACATAGCAACCATGCACTTTATCTGGCACTTTGTTTTTTGATTTAAATAAGTTAAGATATTTCATACAATTACACCAGCCTGCGTTGGAACGAAACTTCAGTCATCAATGGAGCTACTACTCTGTCTACCAATTCACGTAACACTATGACTATCTGTTCTACTGTAAGTGAAGTTTGATAGATTGTGATAATGCCTTTCTTATGAAAGCCTACTACAGCTTCTTCAGGTATATCTGTTAATCTCACCTTAACTTTTTCAAGTGGCTGGTCTCCGTAATCCTCCCATATCTGTGAGTGTGTAACGCCGCGGCCAACAAGGGATATTTTATCAATCGTCTCTAAGCCCTTTCTTGAGGGAGTATGATCCACTTGGAAGACATCGGGATTTCTTTGAATAACTGATCTTAATATGTCTTCTTTGAATGGAATAGGCTCAAGCATTATTTCAGGGATAAAGTTGTCCTCAAGAAATTTTTTCACACGTTGCTGTATCTCTTTTGTTGCGTTTCCAATAGCAAGGAAGCTTTTACCTAGAAAGACTATCGGGACCTCGCCTAGTGCCTTAGCCTTTCCTGTTCCTTCAAGAGTCGGATATTCGAAATCGTATTCGAAGCCAAAAATTAAATACACATTATCTTTAATTATTCTCACTGATTCAGGTAACGTACCTTCTCTGTAATCTTTATTGCTATTCATTGCAGATAGCCCTTCGGCTTTAGATGCAATTTCTTCAGGCATTATCTGCTGCTTTGGAGTCTTTATTATCAGAAAACTAGGCAAGATACTCACTCTCCTGTGAAATTCTTAATTCAATAAAGGGACGCAATTCTTCTTTGATCCTGTAGAAGGAGAATTTGCCAAACCTCTCATTATGCAAGATTCGCTCTGATACGAATTTGTTCAAATGGTAAGATACAGTAGCTTTATCTCTATTTAGAACTTCAACTAGTTGTGAAGGTCTGATACCCCTTGGGTCAGAATTCAAAATGATATTTCTAAGAATCATGAGTTGTAATTCATCTAACGACTTCAGCTTTTCAAACATATCATGTAAACCCATTGTTTGGGCTGCCATCTCAACTGACTCAATATCTAAGCTAGTTTTCTGCTTAAGAAAAGCTTCATGCAAAGCTCTTAAAAATAGTGAGATTATGCTACCAGGGATTCCAAGAGTGAATTCATGAATCTTCTCTGCTAATTTAACGTCTAATTTTACTTTTCCATCTGAAGCATAGTCAGTGATTTTACTCAAAAGAAGTTCAGTATTATCCTTGCTCAATGGCTTTAGGTAGATTTCTCTACTTGTAGCTACGATTGTTTCTATCTTCTCCTTGAAAAAATTCCAGTGAAGGGGCTCCCAGGCAGTGATTAATACGCCATTTCTAAACAGTTTCAAGAACTCTTTTATGGAATATTCGATGTTTCTATCCTCTTCACATGAGTCGATAATTAAAACATCAGGTTTTTCACTCTTAAGGCTCTCGAGATGTTTAAGGAATCTCTGCTCATCTTCATCTTGTTCTGAGAATGTTGAAGCGTTAAAATAAAGCGTTCTTAGTCTTATCTCTCTTCTTTCAATGAAAGACTTTAAGATTGTTAGAAGATGCGTCTTACCAGAACCCATCGGTCCAAATAAAGCAATATGGAATAAGCCTTCTTTAACTCGAGCATAGTAGCCAAGATATTCAACTATTGATTCAAGCTCTGATTCTCTGTCAACAGTTACATCGAGCTGTGTAAGAAAGGCAGTAAGATAATTCGCTTGTAGCTTAGAGGGATTAAACCCTACTTCCCTAAGCCAGACATCGAAGCTCTCCACTTTTCCTTTAAGTCCTCTCTCAAAGGCTTTTTCTAACCTTTCATACAAATTAAACCACCGAAGATAATTCCTACTAATCAAACTATTGGAACTAAAATTATAAATATCTTTCGGTCAGCCCTATTTCAAACTTTGACTTGAGTACAATCTTTGAACTCGCGCATGACGGACCATAGCAAATTTGCAACTATAATAAATATTTATTTCTCTAAAGAACCTAATTTTTATGAATAAAAGGGAATACACCCTAGTTTTGCCTGCTAAACTCGGTCCCTCTGATTACGGTGGAAAATGGGCCGCAGGAAGCGTGCTTGCACACTGGCTTCATCTAAAAAAAGGAAAACCTGGAGTCTTCTGGGTTTGGTGGCTAACTACAAGCGGGTAAAGCATGAAGATAAACCATTTTTTGATAAACTAATAGACGCCTTAGGTAAGTCTCTTAAAATAAATGGACGGCGAGTCTGCATATCATATAGGGGCTTCTTTTATGAATCTAACAAGCATTCCATAACGTGGGAGTTTGAAGCCGAGCGCATAATAAAAATGAAATCAGACAAGATGGAGACAAGATTGAAATCATTAAGCGAATGTATTCCACGATTCCGCCAGCCTTACCTTAATGGACATTCTTGGGGTATGGAAAGCCCGTGGGGCGATTGGCTACTAATAAAAAAGTTGAACAAACTAAAAACGCCCATAAAGGGCCAATCGGTTAACGGAGGATACAGTTTTCCAGATTTTCAGTATTTCTCGAACCCAAAAGGCAAGCTGGTAGACCTGGCAAGTTCGCACTTAAGAGGAGGCAACGCCTTCGTTTTGGAATGCCCGAAAGTTCTTGAGCTAGTGGAACCTAACCCAGAAAGGGAAATCAGCGAGTATTTGAAGCAGTTTCTGACCGACAATCCACCTAGTGGAAAGTTGCGTGAAACGAATATTCATGATGCATTTCTTCTCAAATTGCTAGAAGAAGGATATATTATCGAAAATGAGGGACCTGTGTCCTCAGGAAGATATGATGTACTTTTTGAAGATAAGAAAGGAAATCTCCTGGCTGTGGAGTTAAAACTAAGAAGAGGTGACAATGCAGTTAATCAGCTTAAGTCCTATATTGCAGATCTTAAAAAAACATACGAAACTGAGATTCAAGGAGTGATAATTTGTGGGCATGCTAGCGAGGAACTGCAAAAAGCAGCTGCAAAGTATGGTTTCAAAGTTATCGAGTATAGATTAATGATAGATATTCCATTGACAGAACTCATATAAGATTACCCGAGCCTTGGATAATTTATGACAATATGATACAGGTGTCTTCTTACATCTCGATGGATTATGATTTAAAACTTTATTTATATTAGGCTTTGTAGAAAACCTCATTTCTTACTCTTCTCATAATATTGAGGGTGACATT
>JBNAWJ010000028.1:0-11618 GCA_049699795.1 Nitrososphaerales archaeon
CTGCACTTACAGATAGTTACGTTAGCATAAATCATGCATTGGCTCACGCAGGGGCTCAGTTAGGCTTGAAGGTAAAGGTGGGATGGATAGAGGCTGAATGTTTTGAGAATCAAGAAGAATCTTGTAAGGAATTAGAAAAATATCACGGCGTACTCATACCAGGAGGTTTTGGGAAGAGAGGAAGTGAAGGGAAGATAATAGTGGCAAACTATTGCAGAGAGAAAGGGATACCTTATCTAGGATTATGCTTTGGCTTTCAATTGGCTTTAGTATCCTTTGCAAGATATGCATGTGGTCTAGAAAATGCCAACTCAACCGAGCTTGACCCTAACACTCCCCATCCTGTGATCGATCTATTACCTGAACAGAGAGATATCAAAGACTTAGGGGCTACCATGAGGTTAGGCAGTCATGAAATAAACTTAATCGAGGGAACGTTAGCTTTCAGATTGTATCAAAGAAAGGTCATAACGGAAAGGCATAGGCACAGATACGAATTTAATCAGAATTATAGAGAGATTTTTGAAAGAAACGGCATGGTATTTTCAGGGTTTAGTGATGAAGGTAAAAGAGTTGAGATAATGGAAATTCCAAATCACCCTTTCTATTTAGCCACTCAGTATCATGCTGAGTTTATCAGCAGACCTGGCAAGGCAGAGCCTGTATTCTTAGGTCTATTAGAAGCATCATTAAAAAGGAAGTATGCTACACATGCTATAACTGCTCATGTTTGATTAGCGCACTGTAGGGTACATAGTTACAGAGAGATCAGCAATATCTACATGACAACGGCCTATCTTGCTTATGGATGAAAATATCGATGAAAGTCCGGTGAAAACTTCTAAAGGCTGATTAGGGATCGATTTTTCATGCTCATTTAGTTTTGCTGATAAAGTGGCAAAGAGTTTTACCACTTGCCTGGCATCCTTTACATTTTTCGTCAAAAAGGCCTTTACTGAAAGATCTTGCATCTTCTCTAGAATTTCTCCAAATTCTTTAAGTATACTCTTAAGCTTATCATCGAAATAGAATTTGGGCAATTTCAACATGGTCTTCGCCATTTCAACAGAAGCATCTCCAACCATCTCCAGCAAGCTTGACGCAACACGATAATCCAAGCAATCGATCATGTTCAATTCAATTTTGTTCAAAAGCTTAAAGTCTAAAAGCGCGCTTCTGATAAGCCTCACTAAAAGGAAGTGAAGCCTATCCACCTCATCGTCTCTTTCAGCTACTACTTTGACGAGATGTTCATCGTTCTCTATTAAAGAGGTTATAGCGTCTTTATGCATACCTCTTGAAATCATGTGCATTCTACGAAAAATTTTTTCTGGGGTTAGGGTTGTTGGTTCAAGCAAGAATTGAATCAGAATAGATTGCGCATCTTCTTCAACTATCTCTAGACCTATTAACTGTCTCACAGCCTCCTTAATCTTTTCTCTATCTTCATAAGTTATCCTTTCTCTGCCATGAATTCTGATCAAATCATATCCTAAAAGATACGCCCCGGTGATCTCGTTTATCATGTATTCTATTTGCTCTTCTGGATATTGTATAGAAGTCTCAAGTATAGATTTCTCCTTCTTCTGGAAAGGGTAGATGACAAGAAACCCATCCTTTCTTGCTTCGACTGTAAGAATGCTACCTCTTTTTACCATATTTTGTTTTACCCATTCTTTTGGCAAGGATATGAGAAGAGTCCCGCCACCCATCTCTTGAACTTTGCGTAACTCCATTTTACATCAACTAATATAATGTTCTATATAGATGGACTATTTTAAGCTTGATATACCGTATAATCTAACATTAGTAATGTTCCATTTTTCTCATTAGATTAGTCAAATAAATAGAAGTCTAGATGGATTTATTCTATCTATAGATTAATTTAATAAAAAAGGTTGGTTCTTATTGCGCTATGGAGGCTTCAGCCTTCTCCCCATCTCATATAACTGGATTTTTCGAAATCATAGATGAGCAATCTGATCTATTGTTAAAAGGATCGAGGGGAGCAGGAATATGCTTAAGCAAAGGAGTTAAAACTCATGTAAAGATCAAAGAATCATCCAACCCTGAGTTAAAAGTTAGCTTGAATGGCAAAGCTTTGGAATCAACTCAACTCACAAGATGTGTAATAGATTTCTTTTTGCCTAAAAACGATAGAAATTACTCCTTTTTTGTTGATTATGATGTGCAGGTGCCTATTGGCTCAGGGTTCGGCTCTAGTGGAGCATGCGCCTTAAGCTTGTCTTTTGCCCTTAACGAAGCTTTAGGAACGGGTCTATCAAAGGTTGAGGCTACAAGCATTGCTCATAAAGCCGAAATAAAATGTAAGACTGGATTAGGTACTGTTATAGCTGAGACTTATGGCGGGTTTGAAGTTAGGGTTAAGGCTGGTGCTCCAGGTATAGGAGAAATAATGCAAATTCCTATAGGCAATGATTATTCTGTTACATGCTTGAGCCTTGGTCCGATTTCTACCAAAGCCATGTTAAGTGATGATATTCTGCGTAATCGTGTAAATGAAGCTGGTAAAGGATTGGTTGATAGTTTTATTGCAGAGCCAAGCCCTGAAAATTTTATGATTTTTTCAAGAGAATTCTCTGATTCGCTAAATATTTACACTAATAGGGTGAAGAAGGTTTTGAACGAACTTGATGATCATGGTTTTAAATGTAGCATGGCTATGATAGGCGAAACTATCTTCTCTTTAACAAAAGCAAAGGAGGCAGAAGAGTTGGTCAAGATATTTCATAAAAAAGCAAGATCAAAAGATCAAGTGATTCTTTGCTCTATCGATAAAGAAGGAGCTAGAGTTCTATGAAGGAAGAGATAGAGATTCCTCCAAACCATCCAAGAGCAGAATCCTTAAGGATTCGTGAAAAGCTCATCATGAATTATAGGCTTGGAATAGTCGTCCCTCAAGGTTTGATAGCCCATGGTAGAGGAGAAGCCTTCGACTACCTTATAGGTGAAAGGACGATAAAACCTGCTTTTAAGGCAGTAACCACAGCTGCAGCAGCCATGCTTCTTGCTAAGCATCCTGTAATATCTGTCAATGGCAATTCTTCAGCTTTAGTTGCTAAAGAGCTTGTAGAGTTAGCTAATATTACTGGAAGCAAGATAGAGGTAAACCTGTTTTACCGCTCTATTGAGAGGGAAATGGCTATAGAAAGGGCTTTGATAGACGCTGGAGCAAAGGAAGTTCTTGGCGTTGGAAATAGAGCTTCTGCAAGAATACCAGAATTGAGCAGTGAGCGCAGGAAAGTGGATGTTAGAGGGATTTACTCTGCAGATTTAGTGCTACTTTCATTAGAAGATGGTGATAGAACAGAGGCTCTTAGAAAAATGGGCAAGAACGTTATTGCAATAGACCTTAACCCTCTCTCACGCACAGCTCGCTATGCATCTATAACCATAGTGGATAATGTAGTGAGAGCCCTTCCCTTGCTTATAGACGAAGTTCAAAGATTAAAGTTCAAAAGTGAAAAAGAGCTCTGGAGAATAATTAGAAGGTTTGATAATGAGAAGAATTTAAGAGATTGCATTAGATTCATGGCTAAAAGGTTGATGGGGATTAAAAAGAGAAACTTGCTTTATCCAGAAGCCTTGGAAAGATTATTAAAAATCTGATGCTTAATCATGAGGTAAATTTTAGCCTATGGCTATGAATTATGAAGGATTATCAAAGAAAAATGTTTTGAGACTACTTAAAGAGTATTTGAAAGAAGATTTCACATATGGTTCAGGAAGAATCCTTGGCTCTATGTGCACCTCTCCTCATTCTTTTGCTAAGAGAATATTCATCAAAGCCATAGATAAGAATCTTGGAGACGCAGGTCTATTCCCTGGGACTATGAAGCTTGAGCAAGAAGCTATAGCAATGATAGGCTCTTTGCTCTCAAAACCAGATGCATCAGGATACATAGTCTCGGGAGGGACTGAAGCGAATTTGATGGCCATGTGGATTGCAAGGAATTTAGCCAGAAAAGATAGACCTGAAGTCATAGTTCCAGAGTCTGCTCATTTCTCATTCGATAAAGCTGCAAACTTGCTTGGGATAAAGTTGGTAAAAATTGGGCTTGATGAAAATTTTCAGGTCAAAACAAAAGTTGTGAAGGAGGCTATCAATAGAAACACAATAGCCATAGTAGGTGTGGCAGGCTCGACAGAATTGGGAGTAGTTGATCCTATATCAGAGCTATCTGAGATAGCTTTGAATAATGGCATATATCTTCATGTAGACGCATCTTTTGGAGGCTTTGTATTACCCTTCTTAAGGGATTTGGGTTACAATGTTCCAGACTTTGACTTCAGTTTGGAAGGAGTTTGCTCTATAACCATAGACTCTCATAAGATGGGGCTTGCTCCTATACCTGCTGGTGGGATACTATTTAGAGATAAAGAATACATAAAATCTGTGAGCGTAAAGGTTCCATATCTATCAGGGGGAGAGATAACTCAAGGCACAATCTTAGGAACAAGGTCTGGTGCATCGGCAGTGGCTGTCTGGGCTCTTCTCAAGTATATGGGAAGAGAAGGCTATCAAAGAGTAGTGAAAAGATGTATGGATTTAACAGATATGATCGTGAAAAGAGTTGAAAAGTCCAAGAAGGTATATCTGATCACAAATCCAATCATGAACATAGTAGGTTTATCCTCCCATTCTTTAGAGCCTAAGCAGTTGGCAGATGGATTAAGGAGAAGAGGATGGGCTGTCTCATCCACTCAAACTCATATAAGACTGGTTATAATGCCTCACCTTAAGAAGAAGCATATCATAAGATTCTTGTCAGATTTGGAAGAATTGGCATAAGGATGATGAAGAATGGAGAAAGGAAAGCTAAGGATTGAGGATATATTGATGATGAAGAGAAAAAGAAAGATTACAATGGTTACTGCTTACGATTATCCTACTGCTCTTCTTGCAGATAAGGCTGGCATAGATATCATACTCGTTGGAGATACTTGTAGCATGGTAGTATTGGGATATGATTCAACATTACCCATAACTATGGATGAGATGATCTATCATTGTAAGGCAGTGAAGAGAGGAGTAAAACATGCATTGATAGTTGGGGATATGCCCTTTATGTCCTTTAATGTTAGTAAAGAGGATACTATAAGAAATGCAGGTCGATTCATAAAAGAAGGAGGCTGTGATGCTGTGAAGCTTGAAGGCGGGATCATCATAAAGGATACTGTAAGAGCAATAGTCGATGCAGGGATTCCTGTGATGGGACATGTTGGGCTTGCTCCACAGACAGCAACTTTTTTGAGTGGTTACAGAGTAAAAGGAAAAGAAGCCATAAAAGCCATGAAGATAATTCAGGATGCAAAGTCCGTCGAAAGTTCAGGAGCCTTCTCCATAGTTCTTGAATCTTTAACATCTGAAGTTGCAAAGATAATTACTCATGAATTGAGCATTCCAACTATTGGTATTGGAGCAGGTCCAGACTGTGATGGGCAAGTTCTTGTCTTACATGATCTTCTTGGCTTATTCGACAAATTCACACCAAAGTTTGTGAAAAGGTATGCCAATTTGAGCGATGAAATTCTCAAAGCTTTAGAGACTTATAGAGATGAGGTTCAGAGAGGGATATTTCCTGATGATCAGCATTCATACCATATGGAAAAAGCTGAATTTGATAAGCTTCAAGAAAAGCTCAAAAAGGTTAAGGTAAAATGAGCATCCACCCTTCCAAGGACATAATTGGTAAAAAAGGAGAAGAGCTGAAAGGGAAAAAGATAGCCCTGTGCATAACTAGCAGCATATCTGCATCTGAATGCCCAAATATAGCCCGTGAGCTTATGAGGCATGGAGCCGAGGTTTATACAATCATGTCAGAAAAGGCTCAGGAGATAATACACCCAAACCTAATGGAATGGGCTACAGGAAATCCTGTAGTAACAAAATTAACAGGTAAAATAGAGCATATAGCACTAGCTGGGATGCATGAAAATAAAGTTGATTTAATTCTAGTTTGTCCTTCTACTGCGAATACTATAAGCAAGATTGCATATGGTATAGATGATACTCCTGTCACTACAGTTGTATCAACTGCCTTTGGTTCTAAAATACCTATTATTATAGTGCCAGCCATGCACGAATCCTTATACGATCATCCAATACTAATTGATAACATAAAGAAGTTAGAATCACTAGGAGTTGAATTCATCAATCCTAGAATAGAGGAAGGCAAAGCAAAGATAGCGAGCTTAGAAGATATAGTTGAGGCAGCGATAAGAAAATTATCTATAAAAAGCATGAAAGGGATTAAATTGCTAATTACCGCAGGTCCAACTTTAGAATATATTGATCCCATAAGGGTCATAACGAATAAGAGTTCAGGAAAGATGGGAATAGCAATAGCAAATGAGGCTTTAAGGAGAGGAGCAGATGTTACGTTGATATATGGTCATAGTATAGTGTCTCCTCCTCAAGGTGCAAGAGTAATAAGTGTAGAAACTACTGAAGAGATGTATAATGAAGTTGTTTCTGAACTTAAGGATAAAGATTATGATGTGCTAATAGCTACAAGCGCTGCTACAGATTTTGCTCCTGAGAAAAAGTATGATTACAAACTGCCTAGTAGAGAGATAAATGAATTAATTATAAAGCTTAAGCCTCTGCCAAAGATAATCGATAAGGTTAAAGAATTATCTCCAAAAACATTCTTAGTAGCCTTTAAAGCGGATTACAAATTGTCTGATGAAAAACTCATCGATAGGGCTTATGAGCTTCTAAAAGCATCTAACGCTGATCTAGTTGTAGCAAATGATGTAAGCAGAAAAGGCTCTGGCTTTGGAGTTGATACGAATGAAGTATTCGTAGTGGATAAAGCTCGAAATGTTACTCATATTCCTCTCTCCCCAAAGCAACTCATAGCAAGTAAGTTGCTCGATACAATCTTAAAGAGCATAAAAGGAAAGCGCTGATCTTTTGACTTATCATAATATCAATAGCTCTTTAGGAAACTTTGTAAAAGGCTCTGCTCTTTTCGATACTATTATTGTATCTTCGATTCTAATCCCAAATTTATTTGGAATATAGATGCCAGGCTCTACAGTTACAACATTGTTCTTTTGCAAGACTTCTTTGCTATCTACCCTTAACGAAGGTGGTTCATGAACATCTAAACCTACACCATGCCCTGTGCCATGAACGAAGAACTCGCCATACCCTCCTGCATTAATTATATCTCTCACTTTTTTATCAACTTCTCCAGCAACAACATCTGGCTTCACTGCTTCTATTCCTCTTTCTTGAGCAGATTTGACAGTTTCATACACTTTTTTGGCTTCATCATCAACTCTTCCTAAAGCAAAGGTTCTGGTAGTATCTATTACATAACCATTGAACCTTATCACTAAATCAATAATTACGAAATCTCCATTTGACAGTCTTCTATCCGTCAAGTCTGCATGAGGAAATGATGAATTGGGTCCTGATGCAACTATTATGGGGTTTTGAGTGGAAGCGTAAAATGGTAGATCACAGCCAGATTTTATAGCTCTGGATGATAGCTCAGCTGCCAACTCTCTTTCTCTCATTTTCGGTTTGATAATGGCTGATGCATAATCATGTAATTTGTCTGCTATCTTCCCAGCTTGAGCAATGTTAGCTATCTCTTCTTCATCCTTAATCCTTCTCACAGAGTAGAATAAGTTTGGATCGAACATTACATCTTCTTTTAGAGCCTTCTTAAGAGAAAACTGTAAAGACATCTCCACATCATCGAAGCATACTTTTCCCTTAGAGCTAATATGCTCTAAAACAAGATCCTTTAAACTCCTTCCCATCTTGCTTACTATTACATCACAATCTTTTGCATATTTTTTCGCTCTTTCTCCTTCTAAGAGGCTCGTTAATAGAATAGTGCCATCTTTTCTTATGATTACAGTTCCATCGCCCCAAAAACCAGTGGTGTAAAATAAATTTTGAGGAGTGGCTGAAGCTACGATTTCACAATCATTCTTCCTTGCGGCTTCTAAGAGTAATGCTCTTCTTTTTCTGAACATAATTTTTTTGAAAAACGATGCTGTTAATAAGTCTGATTGAACCATTGAATTGTAAATTATCGAGTCTTGGTCTTCGGTTTTTCTACCCAGCCTAAGTCCTTAAGGTAGGCTATCATAGCGAATCTAGCCAAGTCTGCCTTACATGGTATGAGTTCTTAAAAACTTACCATAAAGTCAAAAATTTGCGGTTTTATACTTATAAAGTATAGTAAAGCACATATAAGAGCAATAATGTTTAAGAAAGATAGCATGGGCTTAATCAAGAATATATCTTTAAGTTCATTAGTTATCTTGCTCTCTCTACATCAGACAAAGGCTTGACGAAAATGGCATCCAATCCTGAAACAAGTACCTACATAAAGAAATTAGAAGTTTATAACTTCAAGTCCTTTAGGAGAGTTTCTTTACAACTTGAGAGAGGGTTAAACATTATCACTGGTCCGAATGGTTCTGGTAAGAGCAATATTATGGATGCCATCAGGTTCTGCTTAGGCGAGAACAGTCCAAAGGCTTTGAGAGTTAGCAAACTCTCATCTCTAATATCAGATATTAGTCCTGAGACAAAGAATAAAGGTGCAAGAGTAAGTATATTATTTGATAATTCTGCAAAGGCTATTCCAGTGAATTCTGAGAATGTAAGCATAACAAGAGAGTTAAAAGAGAATGGAGAGAGCACGTATTTTTTGAATAATAAGCGAGTTCAGAAGGGCTCTATGTCAGAAATCCTTGATCTTGCTTTGATCTCTCCAGAAGGTCTTAATGTAATACCTCAAGGAATGGTAACCAGAGTTTCTGAATTATCTCCAGATGAAAAGCGTAAACTGATAGAAGGCATAGTTGGTATTGCCCAGTTCGATGAGAAAAAGTCTGAGGCTGAAAAGCAATTAAGAGATGCTGATCTTAGGTTGCAGGTAGCTCTAGCCAGAATAGATGAGATAAAGAAAAGAGTAGATGAACTGGAAGGAGAGAGGAACGATCAGATAAGGTTGAAGCAATTAGAGGAAGAAATAAGGTGGCTGAAGTCTGTAATATTGTCCAAGAATCTTGCATTAACTAGAGATAAAATTTTTGAGCAAAAAGACAAAATTGAGAAATGCTCTAAGGATTTACAAGAGTTAAGGTCTAGGCTGGAAGGCATAAGAAATCAGATAAAATCCTTAGAGGATGAGCGCAATATTTTCATTGCAAACGTTCTTGATGAATCTGGTGCGAAGAATGTAGAGTTACAGTTCTCGATGGCAAGGCTATCGAATGAGATAGAGAGGTTAAATGCTGGGATAAAAGAAGATGAAATGATCGTCCAAAGAATAGATGAAACTCTGCCTACTCTTTATAGAATGAGAGATGAAAAGCTAAGAGAGCTGGAAGCGCTAGATAACGTAGTCAAAAAGTTGGAAGAGAACTTATGTGAATTAGAGAAGAATAAAGACGAAGCAGTCAAAAACCTTTCATCTACTCAAAAAAGGATAGAAAAGCTAGAGCATCAATTATCAAAAGCAGTTCTCAATTCTGAGATGTTGCAGAAAAGGATAATGAAACAAAAAGAGATCATTAATGCACTATCTGATAAAATTTCTGAATTGGAGAAGCACAAATCAGATCTTTCAGAAAAGCTCGATTCATTAAGAAACAAGAATAACTCCTTCCTAGAAACTTTGAATCAATTAGAGAAGAATCTTTCAGAACTTCAAGGCTTGAAAAAAGCAGAGCAAGACGCTCTTGACAAGGTAAATGCTTCAATTACTTTGCTGTCAGAGAGAAAGTCAAAACTAGAAGGTGAAATAGAAAAGGCCATTTCCACTTTAGACAAAGCTAGTAGAGCAGTCCTTAGATACGAAGCGCAGCGCTCTGTTGTGGATAACGTAATTTCAGAAGAAGTGAGTTTGAAGAAGTTAGAAGAGTTATCAGAGGTTGGAGCCATAGACGGTCTTATTGGTAAATTAGAAGATTTGGTCAAATATGATGATAAATACGAACTAGCGATTCTAGCAAGTGCTGGAAAATTGATGAAGGCTATCATAGTCAAAAATCTTACTAACATGTTAAAGATCGCTGAGACTGCGAAAAGATTAAAGATGGGGAGGCTGATGATGATCCCTCTCTCAGAGTTTTCAAGCATGACTCGAACAACTCCTCCTCCTATTGATGGAGTGATAGGGCTCATCTCAGATTTCATATCTGTAGATGAAGGTCTAGAAGGAGTTGTCAACTTCATTTTTGGCGATACTGTTCTGGTCAATTCTCATAAAGTTGCCTTTATTGTTTCTTCAAGAGGCTTTAGGGCTGTGACTCTGAACGGCGATCTTTTCGAGCCTAAAGGCTTAGCCTTTGAGACTGGGTACATAACAAAAATGGATAAAATTATAGATTTGATTCATGATGAAGCATCATTTTCAGCGATTAGGGAAGCCTTAAAGCCATTACAGAAGATAATAGCCAAAAGAAAGTCTGATTTAAACCGGATTGAAAAACAGGCTAAGAAGCTGGATGAAGAGAGAATTAAGAGGACTCTGACGATAGAAAGACTGGCTACTCAATTAATGAGTATCGATAAATTCTTGGTAAGATATAGAAGATTACAAAATACCGTTCTTAAGAAGATGAGCAAGCTTGAATCTAAATTGAAAAAGGTTGAAGGTCGGATAAATAAACTTTTAACTATTAAGGCAAAGCATACAGAGAAAGTAGAGATTTATGAGAAGAAGATTTCTGAACTAGGAATTCAATCTATGAACGATGAAATCAAACTTCTTAATGATAATAAAGTATCTTACAATTATCTTATAGAGAATGTCTCCTCACAGATCCGTGATATTGTTACTCGCTTGACAAAAGAAAGAGCGAATTTAGAGAATATACTAAGACCTAGTACCAAAAGTTTGGAAGAACAGATCTCTCAGTTAGAGAAAAACAGGAATGAAAAGGTAAAGTCTTTGGAAGATAATCAGTTAAATTTAAAAGATCTTAAAGAGAAGTTGGAAAAATTAAAGCTTGAAGAAAGCTACATAATCGAATCTAAGAAGAAATCAAAGCCAATGCTGGAAGACTTTGAAAAAAGGCTAAAAGATCTCCGTGATATTGAAGAAGGTTGCTTGCGTTCGATAAATCGTGTAGAGAAAGAATTATTCTCTTTTAACAAGAACTTAGAATCTTTGAATGAAGCAGAGCAAAGAATTCTGGGTGATTTATCTTCATTAGAGTATTTTGAGCCATTACAGACTTTTGATGGTGCTGAAGCCATTCTTGAGAAGATAAGCCTTGAATATGAGAATCTTAAGAACAACGTAAACCTGCTGGCAGACCGCAATTATACAGAAATAATAACTGGTTACAAGAACCTTTCTCTAAGAAAGAATCAGTTAGAAAGTGAGAGAAATGTCATAGTTCAGTTCATTGAAAGCATTGAAGCTGAGAAGAAGCGCGTCTTCATAAACGCTTTTGAGAAGATAGACAGAGAGTTAAGGAATATATTCAATAAGTTAACAGGAGGCTCTGCATGGCTAGAGATCGAGGACCCCGACAATATATTCTCAAGTGGAGTATTTCTTATGACTCAATTCCCAGACAAAGCTCCAAGAGAGTCTTCTTCCATAAGTGGG
>JBNAWJ010000028.1:11628-23236 GCA_049699795.1 Nitrososphaerales archaeon
CCATAACAGCTTTGGCTTTCATACTATCTATTCAGTCCGTTTATCCCTCTCCTTTTTACCTTTTTGATGAAATAGATGCTCATTTAGATGCTGTAAACATTGAGAGGCTTGCAGAGCTTTTGAAGGAAAGGTCAAGTAAATCTCAGATAATTTTGATAACATTAAAGCCCTCTATGATAACCCATGCCTCTTCAATTTATGGTGTCTATAACGAGGATAGCCTGTCAAAAGTCATAAGGTATAAGCCAGGAGTGGAGGCAATTGTCAGAAGTTCTTAACCGTGATTCCCTCTCGAAGCCCCCTCTCAACGTATTAGTAAACCCTGAAGTCATTAAGAAGCAGAAGCCTTGGGATTTAGATTTGGCAAGTCTTCTTGAGGCATTCTCATCCATAGTAAAGAGTTCTGGAACTCTTAACCTTCGTCTCTGTGGCTCAGCGATTGTATCATCAGCTTTAATCTATAGACTTAAGGTGGAAACTCTATTCTTATTCGAAAAACTCAAGATTAAAAGAGAGCCTGTCAAATCTATGGAGCCTCCTTTATTTGAGATGCCTTTCAGGCATGAGCTTTGCTCAACTTCTCTAGAAGATCTTATATTAGCTCTTGAGCGAATAATAAAGGAAGTATCAGCAGAGCAGAGAAAAGAGGAGCCTAAAAGCCTTATAGAGCCTGAGCCATTAATAGAAGCGGATGATTTCTCTCTTCATATAAAGGAGCTATTATCTTTCTTTAAGTCTAATCTTTTGAGCGTACTGGAGAAAAAGGGCGAGATCTTCTTTAGTGAATATGTTCGTGAGATGAAACTCTTAGAAGCGATTCAATCCTTCATCCTTTTGCTTTTCGTTGCAGGAGAGGGACTTATAACCTTGGAGCAGGAGGGCGATGACATCAAAATCAAGAGAGAGATTCACCACTCCTCTTGACGAAAGTGAAATCAAAGCTAGGATAGAAGCAGCCCTTTATGCTGCTGGTCGTCCCCTCTCCCCAAAGGAGCTAGCATCCGCTGCAGGTATAACTTCTAAGAGAATGGCTGTTAGGGCTGTAAGAGATCTAGCTAGGATTCTAAATTCCAGCCTGAGAGCTATAGAGATAGTAGAGTTGGCAGACCGAAAGTTTGCCATGCAACTAAAAAAGCAATATAATATCATAGCTAAGAGGTTTTCAACAAAGCCTTTGATACCTCCTTCAGTGCTAAAGACTTTATCTTATATTGCTTACTTTCAGCCTATATCCAGTCTAAGCCTTGCTGAGAAAAGAGGGAAGCAAGCTTACAAGCATCTTAAGATTTTGGATGAGATAGGTTTCATTTCAGGAGAACCATCTGGAAGAACGAAAGTCTATAAGACTACGCCAGCCTTCTCTGAATACTTTGGTCTTAGCGATGACCTCGAAACTATGAAGAAGCAACTTCTTAAGCAAAGTCTAGGAAGAGGGGCTAAGGCTACCAAAGAGGAAAGCTTTTTATTGAAAAACCCAAAGACTTAACGGGGTAAAAGAGGAGAGCCTTTGTCTGTAAGACCTATCGAGAATTTAGCCAAGCGTAAGCCTACCGGTGGAAAGAGAATCCCTTATAGGGTCAGGAGGGCTTATGAGGCTGATAGTTATCCTATCGAAACCACTTTGGGAAGTGATGAAGTCATTAAAAAGAGAGCCAGAGGAGGTAACATAAAACTTTCCCTCAAAAAAACTTCTTATGCAAGCGTTCTAGACCCTTCCACGAAAAAGGTGAAGAAGGTCAAGATTCTTAAGGTCGTCAAGAACCCTGCCAATAGAGATTATGAAAGGCGTGGTGTAATAACTAAAGGTGCCATAATAGAGACAGAGTTGGGAACAGCAAAAGTCAGATCAAGGCCTGGACAAGACGGCGTAGTAAACGCCATTCTAATCAAATAGGTTGAATACAGATCATCATTTGAATCTTCGTTTAAACACCTTTAATGTTTTTCTTTAAATAATAAACCCTTTTTAGTCTTTATAAGACTAAAAAAGGCGGTGCTGGTTGAAAGACTACAATTTTCTCGTAATATGGCTTGATTACTTCAACTCCAATTTGAAAAGATCAGAAGGAAGGAAGGTTCCTCTTAGCTTATCAGTCAAGAACCCAACTCTGGATGAGCTTGTAAAGGCTGCAAAACTTGCAGGTTATAACCCTAAACCTTTTTCAGCATCTTTTCCAAAGAGAGCTTTTACTCCTTCTGGTTACATAACCATAGAAAAAGTTAAGCCTAAGTCGATAGTTTTAAAAGAAGTTTCTAAAGCTTTGACCATGATTAGAAGTGGGAAATAAGTTTAACGTGATTATGTGGTAATAAATGATAAGTATATGGCAGATTTGCGCTATTTTTTTTATCTCCCATAGATCAGAGATTAGTTTAAAAGTAAGTATCTATAAGTATGTTATTTAATGGTTTAAATTGGACGAAGTTGGTACTGTAATCCATCTGGCTAAAAGTGGTCGCCTGATAATCAAAGTTGACAGATTCATAAAACCTGGGACGATTTTACTCGATTCAAAAGGAAGAAAATTGGCTAAGGTAACAGAGCTTATAGGTCCTGTGAAGTCTCCTTACGCTACAGCCATTCCTTTAACTGAAAGAATAGAGAGAGTTATTGGCACTAGGGTTAAGATTTTCCCTGAGTTAAAGGGAGGTATGAGAGATGGATAGGGATGTTAGAGGCTGCCAAATATTCTGCCCTACATGTGGTAAATTGCTCATAGGGGATTATGATAAGGGAGAACTTGTCTGCTCGTCATGTGGATTTGTAATAGAAGATCATAATGAATACAGAGGACCAGAGTGGAAGGCTTTAGACCTGGAAGAAAAAGAAAAAAGGGTCAGAGTTGGAGCACCCCAGACTTTCTTGTTACACGATCTTGGTTTAACGACAGAAATAGGATCTGAGAATAAAGACTCTCATGGCAAGCCCTTAAGCCCTTATATGCACATGAGCGTTAAGAGCATGAAGAAATGGCAGAGCAGAATAAGAACCGTTTCTTCAGAGGAGAGAAATCTTTGCATAGTATTGTCAAAGATAAACGAGGTTTCAGACGCTCTTAAATTGCCAAAAATAGTTACAGAGACAGCAGCCCATTCTTACAGAATTTTGGCAAAGAAAGGAGTAGCGAAGAGCAGATCTATAATAGGAATGGCAGGAGCCTCCATATACTTATCTTGCAGAAAGTTTGAGATCGGTCGCTCGTTAAAGGAAATCGCTAAAGCTATGGGAGTTGATAAAAGGACCGTAGCCAAGTACTATAGGTTCATGCTAAAAGAGTCTGAAAAGGAGCATATTCCTCCTACTTCTGTAGGAAGATACGTCTCAAAACTTGTCAACGTCATGAAGATAGACCCAAAAGTTGAGAGGCTGGCTCTTAACCTTATGTCCCAGACCTTCGGCTCCAAAACCTTTGATGGAAAGGCTCCTGCTGGGTTAGCAGCAGCTTTTGTATACATCTCTTCTGTATTATTAGGAGAAAGGACCCCTCAAAGAGAGATAGCAGAAGCGGCAGAAGTAACAGAAGTTACAGTTAGGAACAGAAGCCGAGAAATCCTCAACAACTTCTTAATAAGGCAACGCCTTAGAGTCTTGCCAAAGGGCAGCGATGCAGAAGGCAGATACAGTTTAAATCTTTCCTCTTCTAATAATTAACAAAGATGGTAAGAATGGAGGAAGAATCCCCTGATTTAACGTCTAAAGTCTACAAGCTCATAGTTGAGCATGGAAAGGAGGGAATTCTACAGAGCGAGCTCTGGAAGGCCCTTAATCTTACTAGCAGAGACGGTTCAAGATTGGCTATTAGGCTTGAGAAGAGGGGGATAATAAAAAGGGAGAAGATATTGAATAGCGGAAGGTGGACATATTGTTTGGTCCCATTAAGATTGCCTGTTCAGATAAAGTCCATTGAATCTCTGCCTTGCATAATCTGCTCTGATGAAGTCAAATGCACCGATAATGGTGTGATAACTCCTTACAAATGCATAAGACTCGAGAGATGGGTAATGCAGGAGTACAAAGAGAAGCAGGCTAATGTATGAAGAGTTACAGAAAATTTATACGTAATGCTACTGTTGGCATATTGATGAAGTTAGATCAAGCGAAGAAAGATCATTACAGGAGAATAGCAAAGAAAGAAGGCTATAGGAGCAGAGCTACCTTTAAGCTCGTGCAGATAGATAAAAAATACAATATTTTCAAGAATGGATACATAATTGTAGATTTTGGCTGCGCACCTGGTGGATGGCTTCAATATATCTCAAAGGTTATTGGGGAAAAAGGTTTTGCCTTAGGGATAGATTTGAAGAGAGTTAAGCCCATTGATAGCAATGTTGAAACACTTATAGCAGATGTTAATGATGAAAGTATAAAGGATAAGATAATGAGTAAATTGCCAAAAAAGGCTAATATTGTTACATCGGATTTATCTCCAAATGTATCAGGAATATGGGAGCTAGATGTTGCAAAGCAGATAGATCTGACTTCAAAAGTTGTTGAGATATTGCCATTTATACTTAAAGAGGGAGGGCATGCTATAATGAAGGTCTTTCAAGGAGAGCCTTTTGATGAATTTTTGAAGAAGATAAAGAAGAATTTTAAAGATGTTATTATAATAAAGCCTCCAGCAAGCCGTCCAGAGAGTAGTGAGATGTATTTGTTATGCCGAGGGTTTATTTTTAAATCTAGTAAGGATACTATGTAACCCCTGTGCCAAAGGTACGATGTTACTCTAATTTATCTTAGCGTGGAGGAGGTGGAGGCTTCCTCCTTCTGACTAAGACGACAGCAGCAACTATTACGACAATTACTACTATGATTACAGCGAAGATCATTATGTCATCCATCCATCCAGGTCCTAACAATAGGCTTGTATTTACTGTAAAGTCGACAAGAGCTATCTTAGAGTTGTCTGCCCCATCTACAGCCTTCACTCGAACTGTATGGCTACCATCGCTCACACTAGTAAATGTATGACTAGTGTCAGTCCCAACATCTAACCATGAACCATCATCGAGCTTTACTTCATAATGGTCTATACCTGTATCTGCATCTGAGCCAATCCATGTGACTTGAACACTTGACGACTTCAATTGAGTTCCATTCGTAGGCGAAGTTATTGAGATAGTTGGAGGAATGTTGTCCTCTATCGTAATCTGCAGAGTGTAATTGTAAAGGCTTGGTTTATCGCTAATGAAAATCACCAAGATGAAGTGATTACCAGAAACCTCGGCAGTATGTGATATATTCTCCTCAACGTCACCACTATTAGTAGATTCTCCTACCAAATGTATATTAGGATCATACAAAGCCAAATCGAAATTCATGAGTTCAGAAGGAGTCATTGTAACATGGATGGTATTGCCTGCAGATACGAAGATCTTGTAGCAATCATTCTCATCAAAGGGCGTTACAAAACCCTCATAAATCCCAGGAGTTATCTCTGTAGCAGTAGCGAAATTATCGCCAGCGTCTCCTCCAGTATTAGCATCGTTATGAGGGACAGCAGTTATTACTATATCATCTAGATACGCTCCTTCATAGTTGCTATAGATATAATCACTGTAGAAGAGGAACCTTATGTATACATTAGAGCCAGCGTATGGAGTTAGATCAACAGTATCTTGTACCCATCCAGCACTATTGCCAGTGTAAGACTTTTCATCATTCCAAGTAGACCCATCAGTAGATGTTTGCACATACAAGTAATCCCAATCGGGTTCGCTATCGAGCCAGAAATAGTAGCTAAGAGTGGCTGAAACATAATTGGTAAGGTCTATCTGCTTCATCATGTAAGCATCCATATTATAATCATATTGATGCAGTGCTGTGTTATCTTCAGTGTTTAAGCCGACAATTGATATGTCATCAATGTACCAGCCTTCATATACAAATACAGAGTCGGAATGAAAGTTCCAAGTTAGATCTACTACTCCTCCAGCGTAATCAGTCAAATATACCCTTGAAAAAGTCCAAGATGTTTTTGCAGTGTCATATTTTTCCAACTTGATAGTTCCTATCTTGAGTTGCCCATAGTCGTAAGCAGTCGTGTCCTCTATGTCAATGGGAGGGGGCATCTTATAATAGAACTGCACATAAGCATCATCATAACCGATTAGGTTCACCGTTCTTGTCATATATGCATCCATATAATTTTGATAAGTCGGTGATGATGAAGATCCACCATAACCAGTGCCTGCACAGTAAGCTTTGTAATTCCCACTATGAGTCCCTTCGCCCCCAAAAGCAGAACTAACATCGTTCCAATAAGCAGTAATTCCTGAGGGATTAGAATCTCCAACACTCCAACCATTGATACCATTGCCAAAACCACTTTCAAAGCCTTCTGAAAAGATCGTTGTATAAACCGTTTTTATGCCAATTTGAGCGCACCAACCGCTTTTGCTTCCACTATGGGCTTTATAGCTAGTGGCACCCCAGTAATCCTCTCCATTATCAGCAGTAAGGTCTCCTACAGTCCATCCATTATCAGTTGGAAAGACTCCTTCAAAGTCTTCAGAGAAAATTGTAACTTCTGAGTTGCCCAATGCTGGTCGAATTGGAAGTATTAAGAGTGAAATTGCGAATATCAATATTATAGAAGTGCTTAGAGCCTTCTTATACGGTTTGATTTGCATACGCTTCTTTGTTGTTAAGAATATTTATCCTTTTTCTTCCTATTTTAAATACTCTTTTCCAAAGTATAGTAAAATTCATTTTCATAAAATTCTTATGCTCTCCACCAATCAAAAGATAAGAAGTTTACCTTTTCTTGCTTTATATCCACTAAAGCCAGTATGAACTGCTTCCTTACGGTTGTGGCAAGCCTGCCTGATAGGACTATGCTAGTAGCTGTTATGTCATCATCTGGCTTTACAACTTGAACCAAATAAGGAGCATGGTCTATACCAGGACCATGCTCATAAACAGCAAAATCACAACCGAACTTTATTCCTGGGGTTACAACATAATTTGTCTCTCTTAATTTCTTATAGACAAGGAACTTCTCCTTAAAGTCAACATACTCTTGATTGCAAATCTTCTCCATAACCTTAAGAGAGACTTTCTTCTTCTTTTCTCCTTTATGAATTGTTATTCTACCTATTTTGGCGAGGTAATATCCTTCTATCAAATCCAAGATCAAAGGCGCATCAAAATCTGCTCCTTTGGGCTTGGCGATGCCTACGGGTTTGCCATAGAACCCTTCTTTGAAAAGCTTTCTAGACTCTTCGATATCCCATATGATTATCCTATTCTCTACCAACTCTCCTAAAGGCTTTTGAACTCCTTTAGACATTCTTGATCATTCATAAACCTAGGGCAAGAATTGTGACAGCATCAGAAGCCGTTAAGCATGCATCAGACATGTTCTCAATTCTCTCGACTATATCCATGAGGACTATTAGGTCTTTGACTGAGTTGACTTCATTCAAGACTTTTACAGTTATCTGCCTATATTTATCATCGATTTGGCGCTCTAATTTTTCTACGTTGCCAGCGAGTTCGATAGACTGGGCTGGGTTAATGGTCAATGATCGAATTACTTCGCTCAGTCTTTGTACAATTTCAACCGCCATATCGATTAACTCTTTAATCTCAATGGATAACTTGCTATTTTGCATAGCCTTCCAACTTATTTGTGAGACTCTAAAAGAGATTCCATTGATATAATGTACCACATTCTCGATAGCATAAGCTGTTCTTAGAACATCCTCTCGGCTCATGATCATGGCTCCTATTTCAGCCAATTCTCTAGTAAGAGACCTTCTAAGAGCTTCAACGCTTATTTCAGCATTTTTGATTCTCTCTATAGACGTTTTTAAAGTATTCGAGTCGTTGTTCAATGTGGCAGAATAGGATGAAAAAAGTTCTCTGGCTGCCTCAGCTACTAGTTTCACCTCATCTTGAAGGATGGTCAAGGTCTTACGTCTTACTAAAACCTCGTCTTCGCCACGGAACATATACACTTTAAGTTATAGAACATCCTCCTAAATTAATTTTCCTAAATACAAGAAAACTCTGTGATCAATTCTTCTCTTCCTTAACGATTAGTCTATGTCCATCTTTGCCTATCACTTTTACCTCTTTGCCTGCATCTATAGGAGTGTTACTAGTAGCTAGCCAATATTCGCCTTCGATTATTACATAGCCTGGCTCATTCGGTCCGATATTATCTACTGTTCTTCCATAGCCACTTGGGAACTTTTCAAGCATGGGCTTCTTCCTTCTTATCACTATTACTTTGTAAGCTATTAAACCGAAGAAGATTGCAACAACAGCCATCACTCCTAACACAGTGAAGAGAAAGGTCGTGAACCATTCAGACGATACTAACAATGGCGCAGGAGGAGTAGAGACTAGTAAAATTGCCCCTATGCTCATAATTATCGCTCCTCCTATTCCCGCAACTCCATGGGCATGAGTATAAACTTCGACCAACATAAGTCCTACTCCTATAATGAGCAATAAGAGGGCGCCGTAATTCACGCCAAAGCCTGTCCCTATTAGCCCAAGAATTAACATGACACCGCCAAGAACTTCTGCACCCCAACCAGGGGATGAAAGCCCCAAGAATATCGCAAGTATTCCAAGAGTTATCAGCAGGGAAGATATAGTCGGATCGCATAATATTTGTAAAATTACAGTCCTAGGACCTGGTGAGAACTCTACCAATTCAGCGCCTTTAGTGTTCAATACTTTTTCTCCCTGCAGTGTGTTGACTTTTGTACCATTCGCTTTCTCTAAGAGTTCATAAGGAGAAGGTGCAATAGCCTCTATGACATGATAACTTAAGGCTCTATCAGGGTCTAGGTTATCATTATGAGCGATGAACCTGACTGCTTGAGTTTCATTTCTTTCATGAAGATTGGCAAAGCTCCTCATCTTCTCCACTAAAGCATTGATGATCTTCTCATCAGTAATAGGAGTCAAGCCAGATACAGGTTGGGCTGAACCTATGACTGTATAAGGAGCCATGGCAGCGTAATCACTAGCCATCAAAATATAGGTACCAGCAGACCAAGCATTTCCTCCCAAGGGATAAACGTAGGCTATAACCGGTACGTTCGAACTTTGCATCTTGTCTATTATACTGAAGGTGGAGTCTAAAAGACCTCCTGGAGTGTTTAATGTCAAAAGGATTGCAGAGTATCCTTTTTCATTCGCATGATTTATTGCTATGTCTACAAAATCAGCTGTAGCGTAAGTAATAGTTCCATCTATTCTCACCCATAAGACTTTATTATCTGTCTGCCCTTGAGCTATGCTAAAGCCTACAAGAAGGGAAGCGATCCATAATACTATTATTGTAGTTATCAGCCAAAATTTTTTATTCATAGACTACTGACTTTCAGTTTTCTTTTCCTTCATCAACCCAAGCATTACGCCTAGGTCTTGGGAAGTGCTTCCAGTAACTACTATCAGATTCTTCTCACGAGCTATCTCTGTCCATGTTTGAAGTTCTCTTAGCCTCATAGCCGCTGTGCTCTTCATATAGTAGTCAGCAGCCTCAGCCATCTTCCTTGCTGCCTGCAATTCACCATCTGCCATTATTATTCTACCTCTTCTTTCACGCTCAGCTTCTGCCTGTTTCGCTATAGCTCTTTGCATACTCTCTGGTATGACAACATCTTTTATAGCTACTGCTGTCACTTTAATTCCCCAAGGATTCGTTAATTCATCTAAGATGGTTTGTAACCTTTTGTTCAATTCATCACGCTTTGTGAGCAAATCATCAAACTCAACTTGACCGAGAACATCTCTTAACGTAGTTTGGGATAGTAAAGTCGATGAAAGTATGTAATCTTGGACTTTCATTGTAGCTTCGATAGGATCTGCAACCCTGAAGTAGACTGCTGCATCTACATCAACAGTTACATTGTCACGAGTGATAATACTCTGCTTCGCTACATCCAAGGTAAGTACCCTAAGATCGATAGTTCTTACTCTATCGACAAAAGGCAAGACTATAACCAAACCCGGACCCTTTGCACCGAGCAGTCGCCCCAGCCTAAATACAACTATGCGTTCATACTCTCTTACTACTTTTAACGATGATGCAAGAATAATGATGATCAAAAGTGCTATGAAAAAGAAAGCAATTAAAGTTACCTCGTCTATTTGCAGGATTTGTTTTCTCATTAAATCCAAAAGTACCAATTTAGGTCAAATTATAACATCTTTTTTAAACTAATAAACATTTCATGTGATTAAAGTAGAGTCGAAGAGGTATACTGCAAGGTTTGGAAGGATATTAAATGCAAAATGAGTTAAGATGAGATGATCATACTCGTGTGAGCATAAACCTTAGCACATCCTAATATGTCAACAATATCGACCGATTCATCATAGGTATGGCAAGACTCTTCATAGCCAGGTCCATATGATACTACGGGAATATTCAAGGCAGATCTAAGGTAATGGGCATCTGTTGTAGCGGCTATACATACAGCAGGCGTCTTCTCCTTGAATATGGATTGACTCACTCTTCTCAAAATCTTGATAAGGTCACTTCCAGGAGGTGTGAAAGAAGGTGGGGCATAATTAATGTATTCGATCTTTCCCTCTTCTGCCAGACCCTTAATTATCTTCTCTGCTTCTGCTCTACTTCCTCCAATTGGTATTCTTAGATCAAGCTCTACTTCACACGAATCTGGTACGATGTTGGCTTTCACTCCTCCCTTGATCACACCAGTATTCAATGTGTAATGATCCATAGCATAATGAGGCTTTAGATTCTTTTTGTCTTTGTATTCCTCCATGATGACCTTTTTCCCCCATCTAACAAGGTTTATGGCTTCGTAGGGTGCTTTCACTTTTGATAATATGGGGTTTCTCAATTTTGAGAGGGCTTTTACTGCATGTATTATAGCGTTGTCTCCTAACATGGGTCTGCTCCCGTGATAAGGGATGCCATCAAACTTCAATTTTAACCATAATAGTCCTTTTTCTCCAGCTACTATGGTATGGCCAAATCTATAATGGTTCGAGGCCTCGCCTATGATCATAGCTTTGCCTTTTATCGATTGATTTTCAACGACCCAACGAGCTCCGTACTGACCTCCTGTCTCTTCATCACAAAACAATGCTATAGTGATTCTCTCATTCAGTCTTTTCTCATATTTTACTAGCGCTCTAACGGCTGTAAGAATGCTTGCCACCCCTCCTTTCATATCCACAGCACCCCTGCCTACAACACGACCTTCAACCACTTGACCAGAAAGGGGATCAAAACTCCATCTATTTACATCACCTATTGGCACTGTATCGATATGCCCACAAAGTATGAGCCCATAATCGCCACTTCCTATGCTTGATATGATATTTACATGCCCTTCTACAGGTTCGATGCGCCTTGTGCTAAGCCCTGTGGCTTTAAGATGATCTTCAGCAACAGTGGCTGCCTTTGATGTATCTCCTGGAGGATTCTCACTTCCAGCTTTTATGAGGCGTGATGCTATATTTAGAAGGTCTCCTTTCAAAGATTCTACCTCATCTGACAATCTAGCCAAATTCTTCATTTCTAATTACCTTATCACAAAAAGCTAAAAATTCTTTTTTTAACTTTGTGGCTTAATTCTTTAAGCTTTCTTCCGCCATATTCTTCTTATGTAT